>BPIQ01000002.1:682584-982584 GCA_026004195.1 Candidatus Binatia bacterium | reverse complement strand
TAGATGACCAGGTGCTGCGGATCCGGGGCCGTGACCTCGTAGGGGGCAGTACGGGGAGTCCCACGCGGTAGCGTCGCCGTCGGCGTGGGAGGCCGGGGAGTCTCGGTCGGTGGGGCTGTCGGCGTGGGCGTGCTCGTGGGTGGCGGTGTATCCGTGGGTCGTACCGTTGCCGAGGGTGTGGACGACGACTCGGGAGCCGGTGTCGGCGAAGCCTGCGTCGGCGTGGGGGTTCGACTCGTCCCCGGGAGGGTCGGGGTTCGCGTGGGCTCCGCGGGGTTCCCCCTGCCACCCGCACACCCCAAGGCAGCGATGGCAAGGCCGACGAGCAAAGAGAAAAAAGGCGGCGTTGTTCGGGTCCGGATGGATCGTGGCACGCCGGGCGATTTGCTCAGCTCGGCGCGGCGGAGTCAACACGGAGGGAGGAAACCCGGCCCGCTCGGCTCGAAGCCGGGAGAGGTCGTCCTTCCGTTTCTTCCCGTGCGGCCAGGTAAAAAACCGAAGCCCATACCGAACCCGGTCCCGTGGCCGCGAGCTGCAAGACGTCGATCGTGCCGTAGTCGGAGTAACTACCGAACCGGAGTGCGGCTTCCAGGACTTCGAGGAGGAACTCTCCTGCCGTGAAGACGAGAAGGATGGCGAAAACGGAGTGTCCTCCCTTTCATGAGCTGCAACGTCCGCCGAACGGCGCGTAGGCCCCCGACTCCTTCTTCGACGACGAACGGGAAAAGCGGTCCCGCCCGAAAAAGGGAAACGGCAGCCGGAATCACGAAGAGCAAAATTCGGCGGATTCGCTCGCGCGCGGATCCCGAAGGCTCCGGCCCCCGGGAAACCCTCGGGTCACTGGGAGCCGATTTTCCACTCCTCCGGTCGTTCCGGGGAAGGAAGTTCGCTCGGCAGTTCGGCTTCGTCCTCGAAAGGGATCCCGTGCCGCAACGCGAATTCGCGAAGCGTCGAGCGCCCGAGCTTGCTCGGCCGGAAACGGCCGTTCTCCCAGCGGTTCACCGTTCCCACGGTGATTCCGAGCTGGTGGGCCAGCTCCTCTTGCGTGAGGCCGAGCCGGGCCCGGAGCTTCCGGATGAATTCTCCCATGTTCTTTTCCATGCGCCTCGCCTCCGTGGGGTTTGCCCGTGGCCCTAAGCAGCTCGCGTGCCAGGCGGCAAGCCGCGTATTTGGCGAGCCGCGAAGGCGAACGCCTTTCGCTGTGACAGCGAAGGCGACAGGGAATGGCCGCCCCTTTACGATTTTGTGACGCCGCTCAGCGGTCGAGGAGGTCGAGCTTTTCCGCCGCCGCGAACTCCTCGCGGAGCTTTTCGTAGTCGCTCGGCGTGAAAGGGTGGAACGTGGTGTCGCCGCGTCTCCTCCAGTAGATCGGGTCGCGGACCCGTCGGAGGTCGAAATGCTCGCGCTTGAGGTGGCGCACCAGGACCTTCTGCGTTTCCGTGTAGACGAAGTCCTCGACGACCCGGACGAAATCCGGGATCCACTTCCTGTCCATGCTGCCGTTGGTGGCCTGATCCTCGCACCACTCGAAAAAGGCCTTCGGATCGAACGATTTTCCGGGAGCCATCTTGACGGCAGCCATGACGAGCTCGTCGGAGACGGAGCACGGAACCCCGTAGGCGACCGCGAGCGCGACGTCGGGATGCTCGGTGAGGAGCCTGCCCACCTGCCCCGCGGAGAAGTTCTCCCCGTCCTTGCGGATCCAGTCTTCCGTGCGACCGTCGAAGAAGAGGTAGCGTTTTCCGTCCCGGACGAGAACGTGTCCCAGGTCTCCCGAGTGGTAGACGCCGTCGCGGTATTTGGTGGCGTTGGCTTCGGGGTTGTCGAAATACCCCTGGAAGAGCGCCGTGTCGGGGGCGACCCGGCAGATTTCGCCCACGCACTCCTCGTAGTTGAGGATTTTCCCGTCCGGTCCGAGCCGTGCCGGGGGGCACTCCCTGCCTTCCGGGTCGAGAATTTTCACCGCCGGATCCGTGATTTCCCCGACGCTTCCCCGGGGGTCCCCTTTCTTCCGAAACGTCGCGATGGCGGCCTCCGTGGAACCGTAGAGTTCGAACATGTCCTCGAGCCCCATCCACCGCGTGAACCGATCGATGTCGGGCGGGGAAGCGCCGTTCCCCACGGCGAAGCGGAGCTTGTTGCGCGGGTTGTGGGTGATCTCTTCCGCGATCCGTCGTTCGTCTCCGCCGTACTGTTTTTCGATCGCGGAGAGCACGTAGTGCACGGGCTCTCCGACGTAGTTCCAGAACGTCACGCCGTAGCGGAAGACGTCCGGGACGAACTGCGTCGCGCTGAAGCGCTCTCTCAGGGCCGCGCTGCCGCCCACCCAGAAGGCCGGCATGAAGCCCACGAACATCGCATTGGAGTGGAAAAGCGGCATGCAGAGGTAGCCGACGTCGTCGCGGCCGAGCCCCAGATTGGTCGAGACACCGATCCCGACGGCGCAGAGCTTCAGGTGGTTGTTGTTGATGCCCTTGGGGAGGCCGGTCGTTCCCGAGGTATAGATCACCATGAGAACGCGGTCGGGGGTCACCTCCACCGGCGGAGGTTCGAGCGAGAGGCCCGCAGGTCCTACTTCCGATTCGAGGCACGCGAGATAGTCGGCCTCGCGCGGAACTTCCCCTTTTTGCGTCCGGAGCACGAGGATGTTCTCCGGCGGGATCGTCCGCAGAAGCGGGCGGATTTTCTCGACCTCGGGCAGGAACTTTTCGTCGACGACGAGAATCCGCGAGCGCGAGTGCTCGAGCACGCCGGCGAGCACCTCGCCCCGGAGACCCGTGTTGATGCCGAACAGCACGAGGCCCGCGTAGGCGCAGCCGCCGTAAAGCGAGAGAAGTTCCAGGTGGTTTTCGAGCATCATGGCCACGTGGCCCGGTCGCCTCTCGTCGATGGCGCCCAGGCGGCGAAGGAGAAAGTGGGCGGTGCGCACGGATTCGTCACGGAACTGCCTGTACGTCCAGCGTCGGTCTCCGTGCATCAGGAAAACTTTCCGTTCGAGGTCCGGGTGGGTCGCTCGGGCTTCGATCTGGGCGCTCACGGTGAGCGGGGCGTCGATTCGGATCGGTTCGGACACGGTGGACCTCCTCGCTTTTCGTCTCGGCCGGGGCCGGCCGTGGGCGAGCTTCTAGCCCACGCGGGCGCAGGGCTCAATGCCAGGGCTCGACGAGAATTTTCGCGTGTTTTTGGGGTTTTTCGAGTTCGCGAAAGGCGCGGGGGGTCTCGGCCACCCCGACTTTGCCGGTGACGAGCGCACTCACGGGGGTCCGGCCCCGGGCGATGTTCTCGAGGCTCTGCCGGAACTCGTCGGGCGTGTAGCCCAGGACGAACCGGACCTCGAGCTCCTTGTTGATTCCGAACAGCGGTTCGATCCTGTCCTCACCCATGCAGACGCCGACGACCACGATCTTCGCGTAGCGGGGAGCCCGTTCGAAGATTTCCTGGAGGATTCCCGGAATGCCCACGCACTCGAAAATCACCGCCCGGCGGGACGGGCCGGCGTGGATCGTCACGGGCGCCGGATCCTCCGCTCGCGTTGCCGCCGATGCCAGCTCTTCCCACGCTCGGTAAGGGGAGTCGACCCCGGGATCCAGGACCACGTCGGCGCCGAGCTTCTCGGCGAGTTCCCTCCTGGCAGGGGAAAAGTCCGCGGCCACGATCGGACCGACTCCCTTCGCCCGGAGCGCGGCGACGACGGCCAGACCCACGGGGCCGCAACCCAGGACGAGTGGCTGCTCGCCCTTTTCCAGGCGCGCCTTTTCCACCGCGTGGATCCCGACGGCCATGGGTTCCGTGAGGGCGGCTTGCTCGGTGGGCACCTCGTCGGGGACCCGCAGCAGAAGGGGCTCCGAGAGCACCATGAGTTCGCCGTACCCCCCGGGGTAGTCGTTGGAGTAGCCTACGGCTTCGATCCCGCCTCTTTTTCCGAAGACGATCGGCATCGAGCAAACGCGTGTTCCGGCGGGCAACCGCCGTTCGGTCCGGGGCCCGTAATCGACGATTTCGGCACAGAACTCGTGACCGAGGACGACGTCGCGCTCGAGGCTCATGGCACCCGGGTACCCGGACCTTTTCTGTACGTCCACGAGGTGGCTCGCGTGGCGGAGGAAGTGGAGGTCCGAGCCGCAAATGCCGCACGCGAGCGTGCGCACGAGCACCTCTCCCGGCCCCGGCACCGGGTCCGGCACGGTGTCGACCACGAGTCCGCCTTCTCGCATGACGCAAGCTCGCACGGAAGTCCCTCCTCTCGAGAGGATAGCCGCCCCCTGGCGAAAGTCCAAGTTTCGTGGAAGATGGGACCCGCCGGTTCTCTCATGGAGACCAACTTCCGCCGCTCCATCCCCTGCTTCGTCCTGGCACTCGCTCTCGCGTCCCCGGCGGGCGCGTCCGGCGCACCGACCCACGGGATCGCGATGCACGGCGACCTGAAATACGGTCCGGATTTCCGCCACTTCGAGTACGTCGATCCGGGGGCCCGCAAGGGCGGGGAACTGCGACAGGCGGAGGTCGGGACCTTCGACAGTTTCCATCCCTTCATCGTCAAGGGAAATCCGGCCTCGGGTCTGGGGCTCCTGTACGACACCCTCACGGAACCCTCCGCGGACGAACCCTTCAGCGAGTACGGGCTTCTCGCCGAGAAGATCGAAGTACCCGAGGATCGCTCGTGGGTCGTCTTCACGCTTCGACCCGAGGCACGGTGGCACGACGGAAAACCCGTCACGGCCGAGGACGTGATCTGGACCTTCCACACACTGCGGGAGAAGGGGAATCCCTTCTACGCCGGCTACTACCGGGACGTGGAGCGAGTCGAGAAGCTGGGGCCGCGCAGCGTGAAGTTCGTGTTCGGTCCGGGGACCAACCGGGAGCTGCCTCTGATTCTCGGGCAGCTCGTCGTGCTCCCGAAGCACTACTGGAAGGACCGGGATTTCGAGAAGCCCACGCTCGAGCCCCCGCTCGGAAGCGGTCCCTACAGGATCGAATCCTTCGAAACGGGGAGGTGGATCGTCTACCGTCGCGTCGAGGACTACTGGGGCCGGGACCTACCGGTGAACGTGGGGCGGCGGAACTTCGACCGCATCCGCATCGACTACTACCGGGACGACACCGTGGCGCTCGAGGCGTTCAAAGGCGGCGCCTACGACATCCGCTTCGAAGCGTCGGCGAAGGACTGGGCGACCGGCTACGACTTCCCGGCGCTCCGCGAGGGTTTCGTCAAGAAGGAAGAAATCCCCCACGGAAGGCCGGCGGGGATGCAGGGGTTCGTTTTCAACACGCGCCGGGCTCTCTTTCGCGATCGGCGCGTGCGCGAGGCGCTCGGGCTCCTTTTCGACTTCGAGTGGACGAACCGGACGCTTTTCCACGGCCAGTACACGCGCACGAGGAGCTACTTCGACAACTCCGAGCTCGCGGCGCGCGGGTTGCCGAGCCCCGAGGAACTGGCGATCCTGGAACGGTACCGGGGAAAGGTTCCGGACGAAGTGTTCACGAAAGCGTACGAGCCGCCGCGCACGGACGGCAGCGGGAACATCCGGCCGCAGCTACGCCGCGCCAAGGAGCTTCTCGAGGCGGCGGGGTGGCGGCTCGATTCGGGTTCGAGGAAGCTCGTGCACTCCGAGTCGGGGCGCGTTTTCGCCTTCGAGATTCTGCTCGTCCAGCCTCTTTTCGAGCGCGTGGTTCTTCCGTTCGTCCGGAACCTCTCCCGGCTCGGCATCGAAGCCACCGTGCGCACCGTGGACAGCGCGCAGTACCGGAGGCGGATCGACGGATTCGACTTCGACGTGGTCGTCTGGAACTGGCCGCAGTCCCTTTCGCCCGGAAACGAGCAGAGGAACTACTGGACGTCGGAGTTCGCCCGGCGCAAGGGTGGCCAGAACCTGATCGGTCTCGAGGATCCGGTCGTCGACGAGCTCGTCGAGCTTTTGATCGCCGCTCCCGACCGGAGGAGCCTCGTCACGCGCGTGCGGGCCCTCGACCGTGTTCTTCAGTGGGGCCACTGGGTGATCCCGCACTGGCACATCCCCTACGACCGGGTCGCCTACTGGGACAAATTCGGACGGCCCTCCGTGGTGCCCGTCCAGGGCGTTCAGATCGACACCTGGTGGGTCGATCCCGAGAAGGAGAAAAAGGTAGCTCCGCACCTGCGCCGTTGAGAAGCCATGGGCGCGTACCTGCTCCGCCGCCTCCTCCTGGTTTTCCCGACGCTTTTCGGGATCATGGTGCTGAACTTCGTCGTGATCAACGCGGCCCCCGGGGGCCCCGTCGAGCAGATGATCGCGCGGCTCCAGGGAACGGCCGTCGAGGCGACGGCGAGGATCGCGGGAGGCCCCTCCCAGCGAGAAGCGGCGGCGCCGCCTTCGCCGAAGATCGAGAGCCGGTATCCCGGAGCCCGGGGGCTCGACCCGGAGTTCGTCCGCAAGATCGAAAAGGAGTTCGGCTTCGACAAACCGGCTCACGAGCGCTTCTTGCTCATGATGGGCCGGTTCCTCCGGTTCGACTTCGGAAGGAGCTATTTCCGCGACCGCCCCGTCGTCGACATCGTGCTGGAAAAAATGCCCGTTTCCGTCTCGCTCGGCCTCTGGACGACCCTTCTCGTCTACCTCGTGTCCATCCCGCTCGGGATCGCGAAGGCGGTCCGCGACGGCTCGCGCTTCGACACCTGGACGTCCGCGGTCGTCGTCGTGGGGAACGCCATCCCGGGCTTCCTTTTCGCCATCCTCCTCGTCGTGCTCTTCGCCGGCGGCCGGTACTTCGCCTGGTTTCCTCTCGGCGGACTGGTTTCGGACAACTGGCACGAGCTCGGCACGGTCGAGAAAATCCTCGACTACCTCTGGCACATCACGCTGCCGGTGCTTTCGCTCGTGATCGGGGGGTTCGCCGGGCTCACGATGCTCACGAAGAACTCCTTTCTCGACCAGATCCACCAGCAGTACGTCCTCACCGCTCGGGCCAAGGGTCTCACCGAGCGCCGGGTGCTCTACGGGCACGTCTTCCGGAACGCCATGCTGATCGTGATTTCGGGCTTCCCCGCGGCCTTCGTCGACGTGCTGTTCACCGGGGCGCTGCTGACGGAGGTGATCTTCTCGCTCGACGGGCTCGGCCTTCTGGGTTTCGAAGCGGCCGTTCACCGGGACTACCCCGTCATGTTCGGGACCCTCTACTTTTTCACGTTGCTCGGCCTTCTCGTGAAGATCGTCGAGGACTTGACCTACGTGCTCGTCGATCCTCGGATCGACTTCGAGCGCCGAGAGTTCTGAGACGTGCGCTCCGGGTGGAGGGGGCTGTTCGGAATCCGCGCGAGTCCGGTCGCGGCCCGCCGCTGGGCGAACTTCCGCGCGAACCGGCGGGGATACGTCTCGACGTGGGTCTTTCTCGCTCTGTTTTCCGTGTCTTGCTTCGCGGAGTTTCTCGCGAACGACAAGCCGCTCTTCGTGTCCTACCGGGGGCGCTGGTACTTCCCGGTCCTGTTCGAGTACCCGGAGACGGAGTTCGGTGGCTTTCTCGAGACGGAAGCGGACTACCGGGATCCTTTCGTCCGCGAGGCGATCGAACGGGAAGGCTGGGCACTCTGGCCTCCCATCCCCTACAGCTACGACACCGTGCTCTACGACCTGCCCGTGCCCGCGCCGTCGCCGCCTTCGCGCGAGAACTGGCTCGGGACCGACGACCAGGCACGGGACGTTCTCGCCCGTCTCCTCTACGGCTTTCGCCTCTCGATCGTGTTCGCGCTCTTGCTCACGCTGGCGAGCTCCGTCGTCGGCATCGCAGCCGGGGCCGTCCAGGGCTACTTCGGCGGCTGGGTGGACCTTCTCTTCCAGCGGTTTCTCGAAATCTGGTCCGGCATGCCGCGACTCTACCTGCTCATCATTCTCTCGAGCGTCGTGACACCGAGCTTCTGGTGGCTGCTCGGCCTTCTTCTTCTCTTCAGCTGGATGGCGCTCGTGGGGGTGGTGCGTGCGGAGTTCCTGCGAGCCAGAAACTTCGACTTCGTGCGGGCCGCGCGAGCGCTCGGTGTCACGGACCGCAGGATCATCCGGAGGCACGTCCTGCCGAACGCGCTCGTGGCCACTCTCACGTTCCTGCCCTTTCTCACGAGCGGTGCGATCGTGCAGCTCACGGCTCTCGATTTTCTGGGTTTCGGTATGCCGCCCGGCTCGCCGTCGCTCGGCGAGCTGCTCAAGCAGGGAAAGGACAACCTTCACGCTCCCTGGCTCGGGCTCGCGGGCTTTTTTTCCATCGCCGTCACGCTCACTCTCCTCGTTTTCATCGGAGAGGCCGTCCGGGACGCCCTCGACCCGAGGAAGAACCCGGTAGTCGCAACGGACGCGGTGGCGAACGACGCGGAGCCCCTCCTCTTCTCCACGGACGGCCGGGGAGGTACCGCCCCTGCGGCCGCGGACGAAAGGACGCTGCTCGTCGTCGACCGCCTGGCAGTTCGCTTCGGGGAAGGTCCGGGCGCGGTGGATGCGGTTCGCGACGTGTCGTTTTCCGTCGGAAAAGGCGAGACCGTGGCGCTCGTCGGGGAGAGCGGGTCCGGGAAGTCGGTCACCGCGCTTTCGATCCTCCGTCTTCTTCCGTACCCCTACGCACGGCATCCGAGCGGCTCCGTGCTGTTCGGCGGGAAGGATCTCCTCCGCGTCGACGAGGAGGAGATCCGACGCATTCGGGGCAACCGCATTTCGATGGTCTTCCAGGAACCCATGACCTCGCTCAACCCGCTCCACACGATCGAGAAGCAGGTCGGCGAGGTGTTGCGCGTCCACAAGGGCCTCTCTCGTGCGGAGGCCAGGGAACGGGTGAAGGAGCTTCTGGAGCTCGTGGGCATCGAAGACGCGGAGCGGCGCCTTCGTGCTTACCCGCACGAGCTTTCCGGAGGACAGCGGCAGCGCGTCATGATCGCGATGGCGCTCGCGAACGAGCCCGACTTGCTCGTGGCCGACGAGCCGACCACGGCCGTCGACGTGACGACGCAAGCGCAGCTCTTGCGCCTGCTTCTGGACCTGCAGCGGCGCTTCGGCATGGCCGTTCTTTTCATCACGCACGACCTTTCGATCGTCCGCCACATGGCAAGCCGGGTTTTCGTGCTCGAGAAGGGGGTGGTCGTCGAGAGCGGCGAGGTCGAGGAGGTGTTCCGCAACCCTCGCCATCCCTACACCCGGCGGCTTCTCGCATCGGAGCCGAAGGGAGAGCCCGGGCCGCTCTTCCCCGCTTCCCGTCCCGTGCTTTCGTGCCGGGACCTTCGCGTGTGGTATCCCGTGCGGAAGGGCATCCTGAGACGAGTGGTCGACCACGTCCGGGCCGTCGACGGAATCTCTCTCACGGTCCGCGAGGGGGAGACGCTCGGGGTCGTGGGCGAGAGCGGCTCCGGCAAGACGACGCTCGGGCTCGCGGTTCTGCGGCTCGTGTCGAGTCGGGGGGCCGTCGAGTTCTGCGGTCGAGACATCCAGTCCCTGCGGGGTAGGGCGATCCGGCCCTTGCGGCGGGAGATG
This sequence comes from Candidatus Binatia bacterium, assembly GCA_026004195.1. Taxonomy (NCBI): domain Bacteria; phylum Candidatus Binatota; class Binatia (SeqCode); species Binatia bacterium. Next base: position 973,102 of record BPIQ01000002.1, on the reverse strand, counting down.
CAGATCGTCTTCCAGGACCCTTACGGGTCGTTGAGCCCGCGACTTTCCGTGGCCCAGATCCTCGAAGAAGGGCTTCTCGCCCACGGAATCGGCCGGAGTCCCGAAGAACGGGAAAGCCTGGTCGTGGCCGCTCTCGAAGAGGTGGGGCTCGACCCGGACACGCGTCATCGCTACCCGCACGAGTTCTCGGGGGGACAGCGGCAGCGCATCGCCATCGCCCGAGCCATGATTCTCTCGCCGCGCCTCGTCGTGCTCGACGAGCCCACCTCGGCCCTCGATGTCTCGGTGCAAGCCCAGATCCTCGAGCTCTTGAGGAAACTGCAGGAGAAAAGGGGGGTCTCCTATCTTTTCATCAGCCACGACCTCCGCGTGGTTCGCGCCGTGAGCCACTCGCTCCTCGTCCTCTGGCAGGGGCGGGCCGTCGAGTACGGTCCCGCGTCCGAGGTTTTCTCGCGCCCTCGGCACGAGTACACCCGGAGCCTTCTTTCCGCCGCGTTCCTCGAGGGACTCGGGGCCGGAAGTGGCCCGTCCTTGAATTCGCGGGGCCTTCACGGCTAACGACCGGTCCATGGCACGCGTCGTCGTCACGGGTTCGGCCTCGGGAATGGGCGCGGCGATTCGAAAACGACTCGAAGGAGCCGGGAACCGTGTCGTGGGCCTGGATCTCCGGGATGCGGAGATTCTCGCCGACCTGGCCGTTCCCGGAGAGCGCGTCCGGGCCGTGGCGCGAGTTCGAGAGTTCTTTCCGGACGGCCTCGACCGGCTCGTCCTCTGCGCGGGACTCGGCCCGCACGTGAAGCCACCGTCCCGAATCGCCGCCGTCAACTACTTCGGTGCGGTGGATCTCCTCGACGGGCTCTTTCCGCTGCTACGGCGCGGGGAGAAACCCGCGGCAGTCGTGATCGGGTCGAACTCGGCGCACGTACTCCCCGTGGACGATCATCCGTACGTGCTCGCACTCCTCGAGCACGACGAGCCGCGGGCACTCGCTCTCGTGGACGAGGCGGGCGACTCGGTGCTCGCGTACGTCGGGTCGAAGAACGCGGTGGGGAAGGCCGTCCGTCGCCGGGCCCTCGAGTGGGGTAGGGCCGGCGTGCGCCTCAACGCCGTGGCGCCGGGTCCCACCGACACGCCGATGCTCGAGGCAGGGCTCGCCGATCCCGAGACGGGGGAAGCGATCCGGGGGTTCGTGGCTCCCATCGCACGGCATGGGCGCCCGGAAGAAGTCGCCGCACTCGTCGACTTCCTCCTCGGGGACGACGCCTCGTGGATTCACGGAGCCGTCTACTTCGTCGACGGCGGGATGGACGCGCAACTCCGCCCGGACCGTTACTGAGCCGGCGCGACCGGAGCTCGCAGCGTGACGAATTCTTCGGCTGCGGTCGGGTGGATGCCGATCGTCTCGTCGAAGTCGGCTTTGGTGGCGCCGCACCGGAGCGCCACGGCGAATCCCTGGAGGATTTCCGGGGCTTCTTCGCCCACCATGTGGCAGCCGAGGACCCGGTCCGTGACCGGGTCGACGACGAGCTTGACGAGCGCGAGCTCGTCCTTTCCGGTGAGCGTGTGCTTGAGCGGCCGGAACGTGCTCCGGTAGACGTCGACCTTCCCCACTCTCTTTCTCGCTTCTTCCTCGGTGAGACCGACGCAGGCGAGCGGCGGATTTCCGAACACGGCGGTCGGGACGTTGGCATGGTCGGGCCTCACGGGTCGGGGGCCGAAAAGGGTGCGAGCCACCGCGTCCCCTTCTGCGATGGCCACCGGGGTCAAGTTGAGGCGGTTCGTGCAGTCTCCCACGGCGTAAATGCTCGGCACCGACGAGCGAGAGTACTCGTCGACGACGACGGCACCGGCGCCGTCGAGCTCGACACCGACCCGCTCGAGGCCGAGCCCCGCCGTCGCCGGGACCCTTCCGGTCGCGCAGAGAACAAGGTCCGCGAGAACCTGCGTGCCGTCCGAAAGCTCTGCGCGCACTTTTTCCCCTTCGCGGTCGAATCGCCGCACTTCGGTCTCGAAGCGAAGCTCGATCCCCTTCCTTTCCATCGCCGTCGCGACCGTTCGCCGCACGTCGATGTCGAATCCTCGGAGAAAAAGAGGGCGCCGGTGGACGAGAATCACGCGAGCCCCGCATCCGTGGAAGATGCCCGCGAACTCGACCGCGATGTAACCCCCACCCACGACGAGCACCGTGTCCGGCCTGGCCGGAAGAGAGAAGACGTCGTCGGAGGTGACGGTGTGCTCGATTCCGGGGACGGAAGGCCGCCACGGGCGGCTGCCCGTCGCGACGAGGACGAAGCGGCTTCGGATCCGCCGGGAACCCACGAGAACCTCGTGGGGTCCGGCCAGGACCGCCTTTCCTTCGACGTAGTCCACGCCGGCTCTTCGGAGAAGGTCCCGGTAGACCTCGTTGAGACGGCGAATTTCCCGGTCTTTGTTCCGGACGAGTTCCTCCCAGCGAAAGCTCGGGGAGCCGGCGTGCCAGCCGTAGCTCCGGGCGTACTCGAAGTGATCCCGGAAGCTCGAGCCGTAGAAGAGAAGTTTCTTCGGGATGCAGCCGAGGTTGACGCACGTGCCGCCCGGCCTTTTCTCCTCCGCGACGGCGACCTTCGCGCCCAGTTCCGCCGCCACTCGACCGGCGCGCACTCCCCCCGAGCCAGCCCCGATGACGAACAGATCGTAATCGAACTTCGACATTTCGTCGTCCTCCACGCGGCTCGGATACTCCGGCCGCCGCCCGGCGCGAAAGCCGAGTGGGGCCGCAGCGTCATAGAGAACCAGAATCCGGACCACGGTGGAACTCCTTGTGTCGGGCGGTTTCCCTTGCCAGAAAGGTAGGGCTCGGCCGGGTGGCCTGTCGGCGTGGGTGCAGCGTCCCGTGGCAGGGCACGTGGGCGGGTAGCGCGGCCGCGCCGGCCGACGAAGGTCGCAGGCCGGGGGGAGAGGCCGGAAAACGGAGAAAGAGTCCAACGCAAAGCGCGGATTCGCGCGGAACGAGGAGCGGCCCCCGCGGAGGGAGCTCGAAAGGGAGGCGACGATGTCCGAGGAGAGTTCGCGAGCGCCGGGTAAGTTCACGTACGAGGTTCGAGACGGTGTGGCCGTCCTCCGGATGGACGACGGGAAGGTGAATGCACTCGACCGGGAGATGCTTTCGGGGTTGCGGGACGCGCTCCGCAGAGCTTCCGGGGAAGCCGGGGCCGTTCTTCTCGCGGGCCGTCCGGGCCGATTCTCGGCGGGCTTCGACCTCCGGTCTCTCGGCTCGGGTGTCGAAGAAGCAAAGGAGCTCGTCACGCTCGGTGCCGAAGGTCTTCTCGATCTCTGGTTGCACCCGAGACCCGTCGTCGTGGCTTGCACGGGGCATGCTCTCGCCCTCGGAGCGCTCTTTCTTCTCGCCGCGGACGTTCGCGTGGGCGCCGACGGAGCCTACAGGATCGGCCTCAACGAGGTCGCCATCGGTCTCGCGCTCCCCCTTTTCGGGGTCGAGCTGGCGCGGGACAGGCTTTCTCGGCGGCACTTCGTGCGCGCTGCTCTTCTCGCGGAGGTCTACGACCCGAGAACGGCCGTCGACGCGGGCTTTCTCGATCGCCTGGTGCCGGAAGACGGGGTCGTCGAAGAGGCCTTCGGCGAAGCGAAAAGGCTCGCGGGTCTACCCTCCCAGGCGTTCGCGGAGACGAAGCGGCGGTTCCGGGGCAAGACGGCAGAGGTTCTCCGTCGGACGCTCGCCGAGGATCTCTCGAGCTTTCGCCCCCCGTCGTGACCCGCCCCTGGACGCGACGGAGCGCGTCCCTCCGGCCGGGTTTGCGGTTGCCGTGAACCCCCGGTGACCCGAGGTCCGCGACGGACGCACGCGTCGGAGGGCCACGCTCTGTCGTGGCCATTGTCGGGAAACGTACCGGCGGTCGTTGCCGACGTCCGATCGGTACGGCCGCCGCCCCCCCGGACGCGACGGAGCGCGTCCCTCCGGATGGCCACGTTCGATCGGAGGGACCCGCTCTGTCGGGTCCGTGTTCATGCGTGGCCCGCCGCCCCCCGGACGCGACGGAGCGCGTCCCTCCGGATGCCCGCGTTCGCGGATGCCACGAACCCCGATCCTCGACCCGAAACGACCATGGCGATTCCCCCGCCCCTGGACGCGACGGAGCGCGTCCCTCCGGCCGGGGTCGTATTTGGCAACGTCTCTCGCTGCCGATGGGGCCGAGGGATCCTGGTGCACGAGGCGCGGCTTGCCCTCCACGCACTGCAAGGAGGCAATCCTTGCGCCAGGGCGGCGCCGCGGGTACGTTGCTGCGTTCATGAGTGGGAAAAACACGTTTTTCCGGTTCCGCGGGACGGCGAAGTACATCGCCTCGCCGGCGCTCGTGGACGCCGTCAACTGTGCGATCGCTCTCGAGCGGCCGCTACTGATCAAGGGAGAGCCGGGCACGGGAAAGACCGTCCTCGCACAGCACGTGGCGGAGGGTCTCGGGCTTCCGCTCGTTTCCTGGCACATCAAGTCGACCTCGAAGGCAGCGGACGGTCTTTACGTCTACGATACGGTGCAGCGGCTGAACGACAGCCGCTTCGGGACGGGCGACGTCTCGGACATTCGCAGGTACATCAAGCTCGGCCCGCTCGGGCGCGTGTTCGCGGCCGAGGAGCGCCACGTTCTGCTCATCGACGAGATCGACAAGGCGGATCTCGAGTTCCCGAACGACCTTTTGCGCGAGCTCGACGAGATGCGGTTCACGATCGTCGAGACGGGAGAGGAGATCGTCGCCAGGCACCGCCCGATCGTGATCATCACCTCGAACAACGAAAAGGAGCTTCCCGACGCCTTTCTGCGGCGTTGCATTTTCTACTACATCGAATTTCCGGACCCCGAACTCATGCGGAGGATCGTGGCGGTCCACCATCCCCACCTCGAGGCCAAGCTCCTCGACCAGGTTCTGCTCAAGTTCTACTGGCTCCGGGAACAGAGCGAGTTGCGGAAAAAGCCGTCGACTTCCGAGCTCATCGATTGGATCACCGCTCTTCTCCGGGCCGGGGTCTCGGCGGAGACGCTCGAGCAGCACATTCCTTTCGTCGGTGCGCTCCTCAAGACCGAACAGGACGTGGACGCGCTCGCCGAGTACGACCGTAGGGGCGGCCGTTATCCTACGTCCTGGGCGGACCTGGGACCGCGCTACAACCAGTGAACTGCGGGGAGCTTCGTGTTCCTCGACCTGTTCTACGGGCTCAGGAGGGAAGGGGTTCCGGTCGGGATCCAGGAGTGGCGGACTTTCCTCGAGGCGCTCGAGAAAGGCCTCCACGGCTCGAGCCTCCTGCGCTTCTACCACCTGGGGCGCGCCTGCCTCGTGAAGAGCGAAGCCTACTTCGACGCGTACGACCGGGTCTTCGCCCGGGTCTTCCGGGGGGTGGAGGGTGCGTTCGGCGAGGAAGTGACCGAGGAAGTGCTCGCCTGGCTGCGCGATCCGAAGAACTTTCGCGAGCTCACGCCCGAGGAGCGGGCGAGACTCGAAGAGCTCGGGCAGGACGAGCTCTTGCGGCGCTTTCTCGAGACTCTGGAACGTCAGTCGGAGCGACACGACGGCGGAAACCGCTGGGTCGGCACGGGCGGGACTTCTCCGTTCGGACACGGGGGTGAACATCCGACCGGGATTCGCGTGGGAGGGCGGAGCCGGGGCCGTTCGGCCATGAAGGTCGCGGAAGAGCGGCGGTTCCGCGACTACCGGACCGATGTCGCGTTCGACGTCCGGCAGATCCGGGTCTCGCTTCGCAGACTCCGGCAGCTCACCCGCTTCGGGGAAGCGACGGAGCTCGACCTCGACGAGACGATCGACGAGACCTGCCGGAACGCCGGGGAAATCGAGCTCGTCTTCCGTCCTCCCCGGCGGAACAACGTCCGCGTACTTCTTTTGATGGACGTGGGCGGCACGATGGATCCCTACCACGAAGCCGTGAGCCGCCTTCTCACGGCGCTGTCGAACGAGCGTAGCCTGCGGGCGTTCGAAGCGTACTACTTCCACAACTGCATCTACGACTCCGTGTATCGCCGCGCCCGCATGTCGAGGCTCGACGAGGTGCCGACGGGCGACATCCTCCGGCGGCTCGACTCCCGGTGGAAGGTCGTCGTGGTCGGCGATGCTTCCATGCACCCCGCGGAACTCCTCGAGCCTTACGGGAACATCGACCCGAGACGCACCTCGCCGACTCCCGGGATCGTCTGGCTCAGGCGCATCCTCGAGCACTTCGACCGGGTGGTCTGGCTCAACCCGGACCCACCTCCCTACTGGGACGGCTCCCACACTTGCCGCATCGTCCGCCGGCTCTTTCCCATGTTTCCCTTGACCGTGGACGGTCTTTCGGAAGCGCTCGCGGCGCTGGTCGGAGCTCGCAAGGCCGCCTGAGGTCGCCTCGCAGGATCGCGATTTTCTCGAGGAGCGAGTCGGGTTCTCCTTTCCGGCGGGGCCCGGAGCGCGGTCTCTTCTCGGCAAAACCCCGCCTTGCGGCTCCGGGAAGATAGATTGCCCGTAGCAGTCAGACCCGTTCTCGGGAAGTCGTGTTTACGGGCGGACCCGCAGCTCAGGCGCCGCCCTCAGAAGTAGCGGCGGAGATCCATGCCCCGGTAGAGGTGAGCCACCTCTTCCGCGTACCCGTTGAAAGGAAGAGTGGGACGCCTTCCGAGCTCCCCCAGGCGGCGTTCGTACTTCTGGCTCCACCGCGGGTGGGGCACGTCCGGGTTCACGTTCGCGTAGAAACCGTACTCGTGCGGGGCTGCCACGTTCCAGCTCGTGCGTGGTTGCTCGCGCACGAATCGAATCCGGACGATCGATTTGATGCTTTTGAAGCCGTACTTCCACGGGACGACGATTCGGACGGGCGCGCCGTTCTGGTTGGGAAGCACGCGGCCGTACATTCCCAGGACGACGAGCGTGAGCGGGTGGAACGCTTCGTCGATGCGGAGCCCTTCTCGGTACGGCCATTCGAGAACCGGCCACCGCTGGCGCGGCATCTGTTCCGGGTCGTAGAGCGTCCGGAACTCCACGAAACGAGCCCTGGAGGTCGGCTCCACCAGGTTCGCGAGATCGCGGAAGGGAAACCCGACCCAGGGTACGACCATGGACCACGCCTCCACGCAGCGAAAACGGTAGATTCGCTCCTCGAGGGGGAAACGCCGCAGCAGGTCCTCCACCCCGAACGTGCGGGGGCGGGAGACTTCTCCGTCCACGACCACGGACCACGGATCGGTGCGCAGCAGGTGCGCTTTCCTCGAGGGAGCTCGTCTTGTCGGCGCCGAACTCGTAGAAGTTGTTGTACGTGGTGGCGTCCTCGAAACTCGTCGGTTCGTCGGAGACCGAGTATCGAGGGTTCTTGCTCGCCTCGAGCCGGGGCAGGACGCGGGGGGGGCCGGCATGGTTCGCTTTCTTCCGGCAAGACGTCAGGTCGAACGACGCCACGGCAGCCAGTGCACCGGCCGTCTGCCGCAGGAAAGCACGACGGTCCAGGAAAAGTCGTTCGTCGGTGATTTCCCGGGCAGGGGGTTCCGGAAATCTGGAGGATTTGAGAAGCATACCATCCCTTCTCGAAAGCAAGATGCCGGCGACGGCAAGAGTGTGGCCCTTCCGACCCATAGTCTGTCAAGGCCACGGAATCACTCGCACGCCGCAAGCCGCAGCGAGGCACGCCCCGGTTCGGTGCGGCGCGCCTGCCGCCACGTGCAGCGCCCAACCGGTGGTGGGCGGCGCAAGGGCGCGAGCTTTCGTGCGAATTTCGTGGAACAGCGTGCTCGTTCACGACGAGGCACAGGGTTCTCACACTCGGCGACGACCGAAAAGGCACCGTCCGGCGGTCTGCCCCGGTTCACGGCGCCGCAGGTTCCTCCCGCGTCGGTTCCGGCCTATAGTTCCCGTCGTGGACACGAAAAAGATCCCCGTCCTGGTCGTCTCGGGTTTTCTCGGCTCGGGAAAAACGACGCTCGTGCGGCACCTGCTCCGCGCGGCACAGGAGGAAGGTGCGAAGCTCGCCGTGATCTCGAACGAGTTCGGCGAGCTCGGCATCGACCAGGCGCTCCTGGGACAGGGGGCGCAGGCTTACGTGGAGCTCGCCGGAGGCTGCGTGTGCTGCCAGCTTTCGAGCGAGCTCGTGGACACTCTCGAGATGCTCCGCCGGGAAGTGGCCCCGGACAGGATCGTGATCGAAACGTCCGGCGTCGCTCTTCCGGGCGACACCCAGCTCCACCTCTGGCGCGACCCCGTAAGGCAGTGGGTCGGTGACGACGTCGCCGTGGTCGTCGTCGACGCGGAACAGGTTCGTGCCGGCCGCGAGCTCGAGGGTACCTTCGAGGACCAGGTGACCTCGGCCGACCTCCTGCTTCTCAACAAGCTCGATCTCGTCCCGGCCGAAACGATCCCGGAAATCGAACGAAAGCTTCGCACTCTCGAACCCGAGGCTCCGATCGTGCGTGCGGTGCACGCGGCGGTCGATCCGGCTCTTCTCTTCCCTCCGGACCCCGGCGGTGTTCGCGAGCGGCGCCGTGCGGTGCCGACCGCGCTCTCCGATCATCGCCACGACGTTTTCGAAGCTCTCGAGATTCCGGCGCCCCGGGCGACCGGACCCGAGGGTCTCTGCCAGGAGCTGGCGAACCTGGGAGCCCTCCGGCTCAAGGGGTTCGCTCGTTTCGGTAGTACGACGTACGTGGTACAGGGCGTGGGGCCGCGGGTCGAGGCTCGCCCGGCGGACGTAGAGGCCCCCCCGGAACTCGTGGGTCGACTCGTGGCGATTTTCCGGAAAAAAGCCTGACGCGGCGGGTCGAAACGCCCCGGAGAGTGTGCCGGGCGGAGCCCGGGCCTAGGCGGCGCCGTTCGGGGAGATGCGTCGCAAAAGTTCCGCCACCGGGACGCTCTCGGACGCCTTCACACCGAGGAGAAAAGGTTCTCGAGGGTCGGGCTCCCTTTCGATCTCGAGATCGGCTCCCGGATAGAGCCTTTCGAGGAGACCCGAGAGAACCGGCCGTAGACGGGAGAAAGTCTCTTCCGTGTTGGGAGCCCAGAGACGGTCGATCGCCCAGACCCACAGTTCGTTTCCGGGGAAGCGGACCCTCCCCTCGAGCTCCGGCTCTCCTTCGAGACGGGCGCAGGCACGGAGCGTGGTGCGGCAGACGGTCAGGAACCTTTCCTCGAGACTCCCGGTCATCGGCCGCTTTCGCTCGTACTGCAGACCGAAACGCCCTCGCCGGAGGTCGGTCGCGTAATGGCCTTCGTGGGCGATCAGCATGACGCCCGGACCATGGTGAACGTGCGCGTAGTTGGCGACGTCGATCAGGAGGCCGTCCACCGCACTCGTCTGGATCCAGCGGTGAAAGACGGGGATGAGTTCTTCGAGGTCGAGATCGCCGGAAACTTGGGCCAGAAACTTGAACCCGATGCGGTAAAGGTCCATGCCACTCCGCGGCCGTCCTCAGAGCTTGAGTTCGACCACCTGTTCGTGGCCTCCCGAGGCCGCGGGAGTTTCTCTGCCCGACCGCTCGAGCATACGCGCTCGGCAGGCGTGCGCCGCCTCCACGAACAGGTTGGCTTCTTCGACCAGATGGTGGGCTTTTTCGGGAGTATAGCTGCGGGGCCGGTCCTCGTGGCGATGGAACAGGTAGTGGGCGAACTTGCCCCCGGCATACTTGTCCCAGAAGAGCCGGGTGTCGTAGAAGCGCGTCCGGAATTCCTCGACGATCGCGTCGGGTTCGTCTCGTACGTCGAGGTACTGGGTGCGGACGAGTGCCTTGGCCGCCTGGAGCATCGCCCGATAGGCCGTCTCGTCGGCTTTCTGGATGTCCCCGGCCTCCAGATGCAGCTGAGCCTCGAAAACGAGCCGTTCCGCCGCCTGGATCTCGAACTCGAAGAGCGAAACGACCTCGCCCGCACACTCGCCCTTTCCCATGTCGCCGATCGTGAACTCCCGCGGGTCGCCCCAGTCGGAGTAGTACGAGCGATCCTCCTCGTACGGCGGGACCTGCGTCAGGTCTTCGAGCATGTCCTTGACGGCCTTTTTCCCGATCCGGCGGATGAAAGACTGGAAGGTTTCGCCGTGTTGCCGCTCGCGGAGGTAACGTTCGGACAGGCGGTCGACGACCTCGGGGATGCGCTTGGAGGGAACCGCACCGATCGCGAGCCCGTAGGTCGCCGCGTTCTCCTCCCACTGCCCACCGAGGACGACCTGGAAATGGGGTACGGTGGTGCCCCGGACGTTCCGGCTCACGCCGTAGAATCCGAGGTCGCAGATGTGATGCTGTCCGCAGGCGTTGAAGCAGCCGCTGATCTTGATGTGAAGCCCACGGATGGCTTCGTCGAGCTCGTGGGAGCGCTCCTGCAGCCGGCGGCGCAGAACCGCCGCGAGGCCGCGGGAAGAAGCGATACCGAGCTTGCACGTGTCCGTGCCGGGGCAAGCCACGACGTCCACGATCGTCGACGCGCCACCTTCGCCGAGGCCGATTGCGCGGAGGTCTTCGTAGAGGCTCGGCAGGTCCGCCTCGGGAACCCAACGCAGGACGATGTTCTGCTCGACCGTGGTGCGGATGTTGTCCCCCGAGTACCGACGCGCGATGTCGGCGAGCTGCCGGAGCTGCCAGGACGTGATGTCCCCGAGAGGCAGCGTGACGGTCGCGACGGCGTAGCCCGGCTGCCGCTGCCGGTAGACGTTGGTCCTGAACCAATCCTCGAACCCTTCGGGTAGGGCTGCGCCGTCGAGCGACCGCGGCGGTCTCGAGGGCGTCTCGCGGTAGTGGGGAAGGTCTTTCAGGTACGCTGTCCACCTTTCGTCGGGAGGCAGAATCTTTCGTTCTTCCAGAACGAGGCGGCGGAACTCCTCGAGCCCGAGTTTCGCCACGAGGAACTTGAGCCTCGCCCGGGCCCGGTTTCGCTTTTCGCCCAGTCGGGCGAAAACCCTGCAAATCGCCTGCGAGAGGGGCAGGATTTCGTCCTCGGTCACGAACTCGTCGAAGAGCTTTGCCTGGTACGGCACGGCTCCGAGACCGCCGCCGACGTAGACCTCGAACCCTCGCTTTTCCACCCCCTGCTCGTGCCGGACCCTCGCGACGAAGCCCAGGTCGTGGAGCGTGACGAGACCGCACGCGTTGTGCTTGCAACCCGAGAAGGCAATCTTGAACTTACGTCCCAAATCCTGCGTATCCGGGTGCCCCAGGAGAAAGCGCGACGTCGCTTTCGCGTACGGCGTCACGTCGAAGGTCTCCTCACGGCAAACGCCGGCAATGGGACAAGCCGTGACGTTGCGGACCGAGTTGCCGCACGCTTCGCGGGTCGTGATGCCGACGGCGGCGAGCCGCCGCATGATCGTGGGCGTGTCGTCGATGTGGACGTAATGGAGCTGGATGTCCTGCCGGGTCGTCACGTGGGCGATGCCGTCGGAGTACTCTTCGGCCAGGTCGGCGAGAACTTCGAGCTGCTCGGCCGTGAGACCGCCGAAAGGAATCTTGATCCGCTGCATGCCCGGAGCGTCCCAGATCGTGTCAGGGCCCTTGGTGAGGCTCCCGCACGGATACCGAAGCTCCCGCTCCGCCACCCCGTCGTGCCGGAGACCGCTGTCGTAGCGCTGTCCGTAAACGCCCCGGCGCAATCTCGTTTCGGCGAAGAGTTTGTCGTCGACCTTGCCCTGTCGCTTGAGCTCGAGCTGCATCTCGTAGACGTCGATCTCCCGCGCGAGATCGGGGTCCATGCGGTCGGCAAGTTTCTCTTTCCAGGTGAGTGCCATGGCGTTCACCTTCCCGGGCTCGGCGGCGCCGGCGCAAGAGCCGACCTGCCTCGTCCCGGATCGTCGACCTTAGAAGTCCAAATTCGCTCCCCGATTTGACCTTCTTTGGCGCCTTTCCGCAAGAGGGGCACGGTTTCACGCTAGTGGAAGACGAGGCAGGGCGTCAACCCGGGGGTGCCGCCCCCGCAATCCGGGCCCAGGGCACCCGCGCAGCAGCCTTCGTTCGCCGCGACCCCATGGCGCCCCCGGCGAGCTGCGGCGCAGGGCCCCGCGAGGCCGCCTTCGGCCGAGAGCGTTGGCCCTCCGGCTCGTCCTTGCCGAGCTACCGGCGACTCGGTCGCGCTCTCTTTGGGTCTTCTCGCCGGGCACGGAATTGAGGCTGCTTGGAGACTCGGGCCACGAAGATCGTGGCAACTGGCCTCCGAAGCAGTCGAAAAACATCCCCGGTGGAACCCGACGGAACTCTTCAGCTTCGGAAGCTCGGGACGACCTCCTCGGCGAACCGCCGGACGAGATCGCGGTTGTAGGGCGGCCGCAGGGAGACGATGAAATGCTGCACCCCGGCATCGACGTATGCCTTCACGGTTTCCACCGTCGCGGCGGAGCTTTCCCCTTCGAGTTTCGCCGAACGGAGGAAGATTGCCCGTTCGACCTCGGCGGGGTTCCGGCCTACCTTTCTACACAGGGCATCGAAACGCTCGTTGACGGCTCGTGCCTCGGAGGGGCCCCCGTCCGCGAAGAAGTGCCAGATATCGGCGTGTTTCGCGGCGAGCGGCTGGATCACCTTCGGGCCCATGCCACCGATGAGGATCGGCGGATACGGTTTCTGGACCGATTTGGGCGAGAAGGGCGCATCCTGGAGCCGGTAGTACTTGCCCTGGTAGTTGCTTCGTTTCTGCGTGAAGAGGAGTTTGATGAGCTCCACGGCCTCGACGAGGCGCTTCGCGCGTTCGCCGGCCGTGTAGAACGGGATGCCGTAGGCTTCGTGTTCCAGCTCGAACCACCCCGCACCCAGGCCGAGGATGAGCCGCCCCTTGCTGATGTGGTCGAGAGTCACGGCCATCTTGGCCAGAACCGGTGGGTACCTGTAGGTGTTCCCCGTCACCAGCACGCCCAGGTGGAGTTTTTCCGTTTCGGTCGCCAGCGCCGAGAGGAGCGTCCAGCCCTCGAAGCACGGCCCGCCGGTGTCCTGGGAAAAGATGGGGATGAAGTGGTCGAAAACGAAGGCCGTATCGTAGCCGAGTCGGTCGGCGTCCTTCCAGACTTCCAGGATTTCGCGGTAGGTCACTTGCTGTTGCGGCGTCTGGATGCCGAACCGGATCCGGCGCGTCGCGCTTAGGGCCGAGCGGGGCCAGGGGAGCAGGGTCCCGGCCGCGGCAACCCCCGCGAGGCGGAGAAATTCGCGTCGTGAAACGGCCGTTTTCATGGGAGGGGTCCTTATCTAGCACCGGAGCGTCTTGCCTTTCCAGGGGGTGGCAGGAAGCGCGTTCGGGGGAGGGGAAAGAGCCGGCAACTGCCGCCGGCCGCCTGCGGCAAATACGCCGTGGGATTCGGCCGAGGGGCGGCGGGGGCTCGAAGGCCTCGCGGGCTGGCCCACGCGCATGCGAGCGGGGCCAGTTTTCGGCTCGGCGGCAGCGTATCGCGCTTTTACTCCCACGGTTGCCCGCCGAATCGGCGGCGCGGATGGAAAGAAATCGATTGCGTGGAGGTTTTCCGCAGCAATCCCCGGAGCCGCCAGGTATTCGCCGAAGCGAGTAACGACGCCAGGCCGGCTCGGTGCCGGCGCACCGCGCTTCCACTCCCCGCGGTTGCCTTGCGAAACGGCGACGGGAAGAAGCGGGAAGCTCGGATCCGTGAGCAGATTCGGACCTCACGCTGTACAAGCGGCGTCCTCGGAGTTAGACGGGGCGTCATGATCGGAAAGGGAGACGAGTACCCGCTTCACCAGACGCCGGAACCGGTCGGTTTCGTGTCCACCCGCAGCTCGAATTTTTACGACCGCTTTTTTTTCAACGGGTTCGACCGGGACGGCGAGGTTTTTTTCGCTGTGGCCTTCGGGACTTATCCGAACCGGGGTGTCGTCGATGCCGCCTTCAGCGTTCTTCACGACGGCCGGCAACGCACGATCCGGGCGTCTCGCGCGGCGACCCGCGAGCGGCTGGACCTCCAGGTCGGACCGATCCGGGTGGAGATCCTCGAACCTCTGCGCCGCCTCCGAGTCCTCGTGGAGCCGAACCCGTGGCAGCTTTCTGCGGATCTGGTCTTCGAGGGCAGGGCCGGCGTGATCGAGGAGCCGAGGTTTCGGAGAGAGCACAAGGGGTACCTCTTTCTCGATTACTCCCGGATGACCCAACACACGACGGTACGCGGCGTTCTCGGTTTGCGTGGGCGGGAAATTCGGGTCGAGCCGGGGAGGTTCTGGGGCACGAGGGATCGTTCGTGGGGGATCCGCCCGCTGGGCGGCGGAGATCCCGAGGCGCCGGAGCTGCCGCTCCAGTTCTACTGGCTCTGGGCGCCCGTCCATTTCGAGGACCTGTGCACGCACTTCGCCGTGAACGAAGACGAGCGCGGCGGGCGATGGCACCAGGGCGGCGCTGTCGTTCGTGTGGGCGGGGAGCCGGAGTCGTGCGCGGCCGTCGATTACCGACTCGGGTTCCGGAAGGGGACGCGCCGGGTCTCGAGCGCTACCCTCGTGCTTGCCACGCCGTCCCGCGGCCGCCTCGAGATCGAGCTCGAACCCGTCTGCGAGTTTTCGATGTCGGCCCTCGGCTATCTTCATCCCGAGTGGGGTCACGGGATGTTCGTCGGGGACAATGTCGTCGACGGCGAGGAATGGGAGCTTTCGGAAGTGGACCCCACGGCTCCCCTCCACTGGCACGTTCAGGCCCTGTGCCGCGCTCGGTGCGGGAATCGGCAGGGCGTCGGCGTCCTCGAACAGCTCTTTTTCGGACCCCACGAGCCGTCGGGTTTCCGCGAGCTTTACGACCCCGCCTCGTGACCCGGCGCGGCATCGCCTTCGTGCCGGAGGGACGCGCTCCGTCGCGTCCGGGGGGGCGGAAGAACGACGACTTTTCGCATCCGGGGATCGGCGTCCACGGCATCGGCGAACACGGCCGGCCGGACGGACGCGCTCCGTCGCGTCCGGGGGGCGGAAGAACGACGACCCTTCGCATCCGGGGATCGGCGTCCACGGCATCGGCGAACACGGCCGGCCGGAGGGACGCGCTCCGTCGCGTCCGGGGGGGCGGGGTAATCGACGTGACCCTTCGCATGCGGGGATCGACGTTCCCGCCATTGGCGAACACGGCCAGCCGGAGGGACGCGCTCCGTCGCGTCCGGGGGGGCGGGAGTAATCGACGTGACCCTTCGCATCCGGGGATCGACGTCCACGGCATCGGCGAACACGGCCGGCCGGAGGGACGCGCTCCGTCGCGTCCGGGGGTCACGCGGCTTCGAGGTCGAGCCGTCGTCTTTCCACGGACCGCCGGAGTTCCTCCCAGATTTTTTCTTCGACCTCCCGGGCCTCGCTCCCCTCGAGGAGCTCCACCGCTTCGTGAAGGCGGAGGAGCACGCCCCGCAATTCTCGGTTTCGGCGGCGAAGGTCGGAAACTCGGAGCGAAGAAGCAAAGCCGCGAAGCGTCGCCTCGATTTCCTCGCACAACGAGGGCTCGAGCGGCAAGCGACGGCCTTCGCGGAGAAGCTCTTCGACGGCCCGGTTCTCTTCGGTGAGGCGCTCGGCTGCGCGATCGAATTCCTGTGCGACCATGAGCAGAAGAATCGCCCCGAGGCGAGCGCTCTGCTGCGCATGAGGAGAGCGAAGCTCCGGTGCGAGCTCGAAAAGAAACGTGTGGGAAAGTCCAGCCAGCACGGTGGGAACGTCCGGCGTCATACGGGGCCGAGCCTCCCGAGTGCCTCGAGAAGAAACCGATCCTGGGCGTTCATGAGCCAGTAGGAGGTGAAGGCCAGGATCACGTCACGGGCTTCGCCCAGCTGGTAAACCCGCGCTCCCGTGAGCCAGATCCCCTGTGCCTTCACACAGGCGAGGACCTCCCACCAGTGCAAGGCTGCGGGGTCAGCCCGAAGTCCACTCTCCCTCTCCCAGATGGCGATGGCCTTCTCCCGCTCGACGATCCCCCCGGCTTTGCCGTCACGCGCCCACTGCCAGGACCGCATGAGTGACCAGGCCAGGTCCTCGAGTGGGTCGCCGAAGTGTGCCATTTCCCAGTCGAGGATCGCGTGGATTTCGGCACCGCGATAGAGGAAATTCCCGGTCCTGTAATCGCCGTGGACCACGCTTACCCGCTGGGCCGCGGGAGGAGGATGCCGTCGCAACCAGCGGATGGCCGCGCGCGCGATGGGTTGGGGCTCGAGCTCGTTTTCGTCGATCGTCCTTTCCCAGAAGTCGAGCTCCAGCCTCCAGCAGGAGGAAGCGTCGGGGATGTCGACCACCTCTGCCGCGGGGAGGTTTTCGATCGGTGTCTTCGCGATTTCCCCGAGGATCGAGTACATCCGCTCGGCGAGAGCTTCGCGGTGCGGGGCGAAGTCGGGCTCGAGGAGCTTCTGGAAGTCCGACTCGCAGCCGTCGACGCGCTCCATGACGAAAAAGGGCCTCTCGAGCCCCCCGGGCTCGGTCTCGAGCCAGAGAGGGCGGGGTACGGGCACGCGGGAACCGTAGAACGAGCGATAGAACGCGAACTCCACTTCGCGCCGGGACCGAACGAGGCTCGCCGGCGGGTCGCACCGGAAAACGAGCCCCTGCCGGCGGACGGTGCCGCTTCCGTCCGTCCAGCGGACGTCCACGGACCACGTCTCTCGCGAAGCACCTCCGGGGATGCGGACGAGGTTCTCGACTTCGACGTTTCGGCAGTCGGGTAGCTTCGTCTCGAGGTAGCGGGCGATTCGCTCCCGAAATTCCACGGTCAGACGAGCAGCTTTTGCGCCTGCCGCGCGAATTCTTCGGGGGTCGTCTCCTTGCGTTCGGGTCTCGGTGGCACTCGGCGCCCCTTTTGCACCGCGGGTCGCGCTGCGATGGCGTCGAGCCAGCGCTGGAGGTTCGTGAGCCCCTCGACGGAAACCCCGGACCATTCGTAGGTGTGCACCCAACTCCAGTTCGCGATGTCGGCGATGGAGTACTCGCCCGCCAGGTACTCGTGCTTTCCGAGCTGACGGTCGAGGACTTCGAAGAGCCGGCGGCACTCCCTCTGGTAGCGCTGGATCGCGTAGTCGAGCTTGACGGGAGCGTAACGGTAGAAGACGTTCGCCTGCCCCATCATGGGGCCGATGCC
This sequence comes from Candidatus Binatia bacterium, assembly GCA_026004195.1. Taxonomy (NCBI): domain Bacteria; phylum Candidatus Binatota; class Binatia (SeqCode); species Binatia bacterium. The sequence goes on along the minus strand of BPIQ01000002.1, from coordinate 956,087 downwards.
GCCCATCTGGAACATGAGCCACTGCACCACGCGGGAACGTCCCTTCGGGTCGGAGGGAATCAACTTGCCCGTTTTCTCGGCGAGATAGAGAAGAATCGCACCGGACTCGAACACGACGAAGTCGTCGTTGTCGTGGTCGACGATCGTGGGGATACGACCGTTCGGGTTGAGCTCGAGGTACCACTCCTGCTTCTGCTCGCCTTCGAGGAGGTCGATCGGCCGGACGGTGTAGGGAAGTTCCATTTCTTCGAGCGCGATGGAAACCTTCCAGCCGTTGGGTGTCGGTGCCGTGTAGAGTTCGATCATGGCTCTCGCTCCTTCTTGTTCGGGCTTCCGTTCAAGGCCGTACCTCGTAGAAAGCCTGGAAGGGGTTGTCCACGTCCAGCCTCCGGAAGCGGCGGAAACCCGCCTCTTGCATCATCTTCCGCGCGACGGGTTCGGGAAAGCCGAGGGTCCCGAGTCCGGCGCCGCCCGGTTCCGAAAGGGCCGAAGAGAGGCAGGCCAGGATGGAAAAGCTGTAGAGCGCGCCCGCGTAGGGATTCTCGGCCAGGTTTTCCTCGAAAGACGGTTTCGCCTTGACGTCGGCGACGAGGAAGGTCCCGTCCTCGGCGATCGCGCGACGGACGGCCCGGCAAGCCCCCGCGGGGTCGGTCATGTCGTGGAGGCAGTCGAAGGCGGTCACCAGATCGAACCGGGACTCCGCGGGGAGATCTTCGGCTCGGGCCTTGTGGAAAAATACGTTCGAGACCCCGGCTTCGGCGCGATGGCGCTCGGCTCGCTCGAGGGCATGGTCCGAAATTTCGTAGCCGTGGAATTCGGAGCGGGGAAACGCCTTGGCCAGCTCGAGGAGAGCGATCCCGGCTCCGCACCCGACGTCCGCGACCCGTGCGCCCCGGGAAAGCTTTTCCACCACGCCGTCGAGCAGCGGCAGCACCGTGGGCACGAGCATGGTCCGGAACCAGGGACCGAGGAGGCGCTCCACGCCTTCGGCTCCCGTTTCGCCGAGGGCATCGTAGGGGTAGCCCAGGCCCGTGCGGAACGACTGCGGGAGTTTTTCGAGAACCCCGAGAAGAGCGGGGAGCTGGGCGAAGCCCCCGGCGAGAAAAGCCGGACTCGTTTCCTTCGCGAGCACCCAGGCGGCTTCGGGCGCGAGAGAGAAGCGCTCGCTTCCGTCGTACCGGACGAGGCCCGCCGCCGCCTGCGCCCGCAGCCATTCGCGGACCCAGCGCTCGGAAAGCCCGGTTTTCTCGGCTAGCTCGGAGCTCGTGACGCTCCCCGCGCCGTCGAGCGCTCGGTAGAGGTCGAGCCGGTCTCCCAGGTAGATCGTCGCCGCAATGGCGGCGTCCCCGAGAAACGTGAAAACCCGCCGCGCGAATTCCCGAATCTTCTCGACGTCGAGCTCGGTTTCTGCGGCCACGTATCCCTTGTGTCCCAAGGGCGTCCGAGCTGCAAGGGCGCGCGGAGCCCTTCGTCTCACGGCGCAGAGGTGGCATCGCGCGGGGCTCGGCTCGATACCACGGTGTCCTCCACCCTGCGACCGACGCCGAAGCGCTTGCTCTCCCGTCGGGTCACCGCGACGGATCGATGTCTCGGGGTCTTCGTTTTTCTCTCCGGAAAGCGCTACGTTGGCACCCCGGGCAGGCCGGATTTCGTAAGAGACGGCGCCGGAACACCACGAAAGGGGGAGGTCATGGAAAAACTCGAGACGATGACCTACGAGGTGACGGGACGGATCGCGCGGATCACGCTCGACCGTCCCGAGCGGGGGAACGCGATCACGCTCGGGATGCCGCGCGAGCTCGAGGCCTGCGTGGAGAGGGCCGACCTCGACCCGCGCGTTCACGTGATCGCGCTCTCCGGAAACGGCCCGGGCTTTTGTGCGGGCTACGATCTCGTCGCGAGCGCGGAGAGGATGCACGCGGCACGGGAGCCGTCGAGCCCCGAGCGCGAGGGACTTTCCGGCTCGCCTCTCGATCCTGGCGTGATTGCACGGAACCACGACCCCGAAGAGGTCTGGGATCCCGTGGTCGACTACCAGATGATGTCGCGCAACGTGCGCGGATTCATGAGCCTTTTTTACGCGAACAAGCCCGTTTTGTGTAAGGTCCACGGCTTTTGCGTCGGCGGAGGGACCGACATGGCACTTTGCAGCGACATGATCGTGATCGCCGAAGATGCGAAGATCGGATATCCGCCGGCACGCGTCTGGGGCTCGCCGACGACGGCGCTCTGGGCTTTTCGGATCGGGCTCGAGAAGGCGAAGCGCCTTCTCTTCACCGGAGACTGTCTCGACGGGCGCGAGGCCGTGGAGTGGGGCCTTGCGGTCGAGTGCGCGCCGCCGGAGAAGCTCGACGAGCGGTTCGAGACTTTGCTCCAGCGGGTGGCCCGACTTCCCGTGAACCAGCTCGTCATGATGAAGCTTCTCCTGAACCAGGCGATCCTGGCCGCTCTCCCCACGGCGCAGATCCTGGGCACCTTTTTCGACGGAATCGCCCGGCACACGCGCGAAGGCTACGCCTTCCAGCGCCGGGCCGCGGAGGTGGGCTTCAAGCAGGCGGTACGCGAGCGGGACGAGCCTTTCGGCGACGCCGGAAGGAGCACCTTCAAGGGATGAAAGCGGCGAGGGTACGGGAAGAAGCGACCCGCGCCGACCGGCGTAAGTCCTTGACCTCCCCGGGCCCGGTTTGCTCAGCTGGCAGCGGTGGTGAAAGCTTGCGGAGGGGCGGCGAAAACATTCGCGAGGTTTCCGAACCATGACCGAAGAGTTCGATGTCGTGATCCGCGGCGGCGTTCTGGTGGACGGGACGGGCGCCCCGGCCCGGAGGGGCGACGTGGGAATTCGGGCCGGGAAGATCGCTGCCGTGGGCGAGGTGCGCGGCCGGGCGAGCCGGACGATCGACGCGAGCGGAGCCATGGTCGCGCCGGGATTTCTCGACGTCCACACGCACTACGATGCGCAGATTCTCTGGGATCCGATGCTCACGATCTCGCCCTGGCACGGCGTCACGACCGTGATCATGGGGAACTGCGGGTTCGGGATCGCGCCGACGCGTCCCGAGCATCGAGAGCTCGTGCTCAGAACTCTCGAGAACGTGGAGGGGATGTCGCTCGACGCCCTGTTTGCGGGGCTCGGCGAAGACTGGCCGTTCGAGACTTTCCCCGAGTACCTCGACGCGCTCGAACGGCGCGGCGTGGCGATCAACGTGGGCGCGATGGTGGGGCACACGCCCGTGCGGCTCTACGTGATGGGTGAGGAGGCGACGGAAAGGGAAGCGACCCCCGAGGAAATCGAGACCATGCGCCGAATCGTGGCGGAGGCTCTCCGCGCCGGGGCGGTCGGGTTCGCGACGTCCAAGTCGCCGACCCACGTGGGGTACGCGGGCCGTCCGGTGCCGAGCCGCGCGGCTTCGCTCGAGGAGATCGGGACGCTCGCCGGATGCCTCGGGGAGGCGGGCTTCGGCACGATGCAGGCGACTGTCGGGGCCGGGTTTTTCCTCCCACAGTTCGCCGAGATCTACCGGAGGACGTCTCGTCCCGTGAGCTGGACGGCGCTTCTTGCGGGGATGCTCGGGCCGGACGGTCACCGACACGTCCTCGAGGAATCCGCGAAGCTCCAGGCCGAGGGAATCCAGGTCGTCCCGCAGGTGTCCTGTCGGCCTCTCATGTTCGAGTTCCAGTTCAAGGCGCCTTTTCCGTTCGAGAGCATGTCGATCTTTCGGCCGGTGTCGGCGGCCGACCTCGAGGGGAAAAAGCGCATCTACGCCGATCCCGACTTCCGGAGAGCCTTCCGCGAAGGCGGCGGGGTCTTCGCGGGGCGCTGGGAAGAAACCGTGATTGCCGATTGTCCGTCCCGGCCCGAGCTCGCCGAGCGGAATCTCGCCCAGGTGGCTTCCGAGCGAGGCGTCCACCCGGTCGACCTGGCGCTCGACCTGGCACTCGCCTCGAACCTCGAGGCGCGGTTCCGGATGCCGATCCTGAACACGGACGAGAGGGCCGTGGCGGAGCTGCTCACCCATCCGTCCACGATGCTCGGCCTTTCCGATGCCGGGGCTCACGCGAGCCAGCTCTGCGACGCCTGCGCGCCGACGTACCTCCTCGGCCACTGGGTTCGGGAAAAGAACGTGCTCACGTGGGAGCAGGCGGTGCGGCTTCTCACGTCGAGGTGTGCGGAGATTTTCGGGATTCGCGACCGGGGTCGGCTCGCGGTGGGGCAGGCGGCCGACATCACGGTCTTCGACCCGGAAACCGTCGGTTGTTCTCCCTTGCGGCGCGTGTACGACTTCCCGGGCGGTGCCGACCGGCTCGTCTCGGACGCTTCCGGCATCCGCGCGGTCCTGGTGAACGGGGTCGTTCTACGGGAAGACGGTAAGGACGTCCTCGACCCCGGAGGTCGGCTCCCCGGCAGGGTTCTGCGAGGAGGAAGGGGATGAATTTTCCGGTCGTTTCCGCGGATTCCCACGTCACGGAGCCTCCGAACCTCTACCGGGACTACATGGAGCCGGTGTGGCGCGAGAAAGCGCCTCACGTCGAGTTCGTCGAAGGCGTGGGCGACCTCTATGTGATCGAGGGGATGAAGCAGCCCGTGCCGCTGGGCATCGTCGCGGCAGCCGGAAAACCGCCCGAGGAAATTCGGCTCGCGGGTGTCCGGTTCGAGGAACTCCACCGCGGCGGGTGGGACCCCGAAGCGAGGCTGCGCGACCAGGAGCGCGACGGTGTCGCGGCCGAGATTCTCTACCCGACCATCGGGATGGCGATCTGCAACCACCGCGACTTCGACTACAAGAAAGCTTGCTTCGATGCCTACAACCGCTGGATCGCCGAGTTCTGCTCCGCGGATCCCGAGCGGCTCGTCGGGATTGGCCAGACGGCCATGCGGTCTCCGGAGGAAGGGATCCGCGACCTGGAACGCATCCGGGAACTCGGCCTGCGCGGTGTGATGATGCCGGGAGAGCCCGCTGTCGAGGATTACGACTCGCCCGCCTACGACGATTTCTACCGCGCGGCCGTGGATCTCGGCCTTCCGCTGTCGTTTCACATTCTCACCACCCGGGACAAGTTGCCCCGGGGTCCCCGGATGAACGCCTTTCTTTCCGTGATCCGCGGCTGCCAGGACATCATGGGGATGATGGTGCTCGGAGGCGTCTTCGAGCGCGTGCCGGGCCTCCGGGTCGTCTGCGTCGAAGCCGATGCCGGTTGGGTTCCCCACTTCCTCTACCGCATGGACCACGCCTACAAGAGACACCGCAACTGGCTTCCGGCAGGCCAGGAGCTTCGCCGCCTGCCGTCGGAGTACTTCGCCGAGTGCATCTACACGACTTTCCAGGACGACTGGGTGGCCTTCCGGACGGCGAACCTCATGAACTGGAAGCGGCTTCTCTGGGCGAACGATTTTCCCCACAGCGATTCGACGTGGCCCTGGTCGCAAGAGCTTTTGCGGGAACATGCGGCCGATCTGACCGAAGAACAGAGGGAGCACATCCTTTCGAAGAACGCGGCCGAGCTTTACGGCATCGACCTCGACGCGCTCCGATCGCGCCGTCGGGCCGAAGACAGCGGCGCGTGACGCGGCGGAACCGGTAGGAGGTAGGGGCGTGCAACGGCAACCATCGTCGGATCGGGCTCCGAGACTCGTCTGGGCAGGTTTTCTCGGCTCGCAGGTTCTCTTTCTCGGGGTTGCCCTGTGGCTGGTTCCTGCGAAGGCCGGCGATCCGGAGTTCCCACTGCTGGCGCCTGCCCTCGCCGTGCTCGCGCTGGCCGACGTCTTTCTCGCTCACTGGTTCCGGCGCCGGGCCAGGGCTGCGACGGAAGGACAGCCTCCGGCCTCGGCCCGTCAGCCGAGCTCCGCCCGGAACACATCGTCGCCTGGGCGTGCGACGAAGCCGTGTCCATCTACGGTCTTCTCCTCGCCTTTTTGGGTTTCGGCACCACCGTCTGGGCGCCGTTTTTCGCCGCGGGCCTTCTTTTCACCGTGCTTCACCGCCCCGGGTAGGTGGGCGCTCGGTCGTGTGCAGGGGCGGCGGGTGATCGACGTGGCGGTTTGCATCCGACGATCGACGTTTGCGGCATCCGCCGACACGGACCACCCGGAGGGACGCGCTCCGTCGCGTCCGGGGGGTGGGGATGGGGGACGCGACGGTCGGACGTCTTCGATGACCGCTGGTGTCATTTGAAACGGCCACGACAGAGCGTGGCCCTCCGATCGCGTCCGGGCGGTGAGCGGCGGGGGTATGAACGTGTCGGGTCGCGTTTGCAAGGACGTGCGACGTCTCGTGTCCCGGGCGCACGTGCCGGAGGGACGCGCTCCGTCGCGTCCGGGGGGCGGGGATGGGGGACGTGGCGGTCGGACGTCTTCGATGACCGCTGGTGTCATTTGAAACGGCCACGACAGAGCGTGGCCCTCCGATCGCGTCCGGGCGGTGAGCGGGCGGGGGTATGAACGTGTCGGGTCGCGTTTGCAAGGACGTGCGACGTCTCGTGTCCCGGGCGCACGTGCCGGAGGGACGCGCTCCGTCGCGTCCGGGGGAGGTGGGGATCGACGCGGCGGCATCCGCAATGACAGACCCCGGCACATGCGAACACGGCCACGACAGAGCGTGGCCCTCCGATCGCGTCCGGGCGGTGAGCGGGCGGGGGTATGAACGTGTCGGGTCGCGTTTGCAAGGACGTGCGACGTCTCGTGTCCCGGGCGCACATGCCGGAGGGACGCGCTCCGTCGCGTCCGGGGGGCGGGGATGGGGGACGCGACGGTCGGACGTCTTCGATGACCGCTGGTGTCATTTGAAACGGCCACGACAGAGCGTGGCTCTCCGATCGCGTCCGGGGGACGGGCGGCGTGGGCGTACGCCGCATCCCGTGGGTGGCGTGCGAGGGGTTGCGGGGTTACCCGCCACGAGGGACCCGCGGGTTTACGCGGCTCCCAGGGCTGCTATGGTGGAAGCCGTGGGCCGACTTCTTCTCCTCTTCGTGTTTCTTCCGGTGGTCGAACTTGCCCTCCTCATCGAGATCGGGAGGCGCATCGGCACCTGGGAGACGGTTTTTCTGGTCGTCGGCACGGGAATCCTCGGTGCTTCCCTGGCCCGCCGACAAGGCCTGGGCGTTTTGCGCAGGTTCCAGGAGGAAACACAAGCCGGCAAACTTCCGGGCGACGCTATCTTCGACGGCGTTCTGATCCTCGTTGCCGGCGCGCTTCTCGTGACCCCGGGGGTGATCACGGACGCCGTGGGTTTTCTCTGCCTGATGCCGCCCACGCGCAGGCTCGTAAAGCGTGCCGTCTGGCGGTGGATCGAGCGACGGATCGAGAGGGGCGAGGTCCAAATGACCGTTTTTGTCGTGGGTCCGGGCGGGCCCGTCGTCGACGTCGACCCCGAAGAGCGGGACGAAATCCGCGGTCCCTGTTAGGTGCCAGCCCGGGTCGACTTCCCACTCCGGATGCATCCCCCGGAGGGACGCGCTCCTTCGCGTCCGGGCGGGAGGTGTCGGTACCGCGCACGAACATGGACCCGACAGAGCGGGTCCCTCCGGTTGCATCCGAGTGATCGGCGGTGTGTTCCGGGAACAGGGCCACGACAGAGCGTGGCCCTCCGATTCGCACGTTCGAAACGCCGCATGGCGCCGTCGCGTCCCGGATGCACCCATCCGGAGGGACGCGCTCCGTCGCGTCCGGGCGGGGGGTGTCGGTACCGCGCACGAACATGGACCCGACAGAGCGGGTCCCTCCGGTTGCATCCGAGTGATCGGCGGTGTGTTCCGCGAACGCGGCCACGACAGAGCGTGGCCCTCCGATTCGCACGTTCGAAACGCCGCATGGCGCCGTCGCGTCCCGGATGCATCCCCCGGAGGGACGCGCTCCGTCGCGTCCGGGAGGATGCGCGTTCGTCACGAGGGAACACGGTCACGACGGGGCGAGCCTCCCGATTCGTCGGCGAGACGATACGCCACGGACCGGCGCCCGCGGGCTTGGCGAGCGCTATTTCGGCTCCACGAGCAGGTCCGCGTTGTGCACGTCCGTCGCGTTCACCTCGACGACCAGGCGACCGTTCGGCATTCGGTATTGTGCCCGACTGGGCCGGACGACGCCGATCCGGTAGCGTCCCGGTCCGGGGACGTCCACACGGAACGACCCGTTCGCATCCGAGAAAAACTTCCGCCGAGGGCGCGTCCCGGAAAGTGCGAGAGCCACACCGGGGACGGGCGTCCCGTCGGCCAGGCGCACGCTGCCCTCGATCGCAAGCCGCGCCTCCGTCGCCGTCACCGTCAGGTCTTCGCTCACGGTTGCCGTTCCGTCGGTCGCTTCGAAATGCACACCCGGGTACGCGCCTGCCTCGTCGCTGCGCGGTTGCCAGACGAAAAGGCCGTTGGCGGCGTCGAAGGACGCGCCGGGTGGCAGGTTCGAGGCCGAGAAGGAAACCGTCGCCGGGTCGAGCCCCGAGGCAAGAAGACGCAAGGCGAGCCGGCCGCCTTCGGCCACACCGCGGTCGCCGATGCTCCCGATCTCCACGGGCAAGAATTCCGGCCCGGGCTCCTTCTGGAGGAGGCGCCGCGCGACGAGGGCATGGGCGAACGGGCCCCCGAAGCGCACGTCGGTCCACACGGCCAGCGACTGTGTGGCGGAAGAAACGACCCCTACGCTGCCGGCGGTTCCTTCTGCGTGGAAGAGCAGGCCCTCGGGCTCGCTGTCGACGAGCGTCCCGTCGGTTCCGATCCGCGCCCCGAAGACCTGCCAAATCGAGAGATTCGGGGTCGCCGCGCGGGCAGTGTATGCGACCACGTAGTTCGTTCCGTCGAACCCGATCCGAAAGCCTGCCGATCGAAAGGCATCGGGGCCCTGGTTGACGATGAGGGGAGTGGGATCGAGCGGGACGCCGGAAGGGGTCCACGCGCACGGCCACCACGTCGCAGGGACCGATTCCCGGGCAGACGACGAAGCGCGGGCCGAAGAGGAGAAACTCGGAGCCGGAAGTCGCGATTCCCGTGAGCCGCTCGACGTCTTGGCCCACCAGGCGAGGGGCGTTGTCCAGGGGTACGCCGTCGACCAGGACGAGAGCCTTCGCGTTCCGCTGGAAGCCGGAAGCATCGGCCCAGGCCAGAAGACAACGCTCGCCTATGCAGGCGATTTGCGGGTCGACGAGCTGCCTCGTGGTTTCGCGGTTGGGGTAGACCTTCTTTCTCCGCCGGCCGATGGTGCCGTCTCCGCCGAGAAGCCGTACGTAGACCTTGCTCACGTCCGTGCGCGAGTTGGCCAGCTCCCAGACGACGACGTATTGCTTTCCGTCGTAGGCTGCCCGGGGGCAGCAGAGAAACCGCGAACGTCCGATCCGCCGCCCGTCGATTTCTACGGGAACCGAGTCGACGAGCGTGAGATCCGGCCGAATGCGTGCAGCCAGAAGCTGGCGTCTGTTCGGCTTCGGCGTGTCCATCCACAGCAGCAGAAAATCGCGTCCGTCGCTCGTCGCTTCGAGCCCTCCGATCGACGGGAAGGGCAACGTCGTGGGACCGCTGACGGATCCATCCGAGTGGACAATGGCCACCCGAAAGGCGCCGGACTGCTCCACCCAGGCAACCAGAATCTCGATCCCGTTGCTGGCCAGGGCCGGGAGGTCCTCCAGGTCGTCCCGGAAATCGGGTGTGTCGTCCTTGAGGACGAATTCGTCCCCGATCCCCTTGTCCTCGTGGACGTGTGCGCGGACTTCCGCCGCACCGCCTCCGTCCACCGCCGCGGGCGCGCTCACCGAAAGGCTTCCGATTTGCGTGCCGACGGGAAGTCCCGTTCCGTCGAAGGTGAGGTCGAGGGTCGCCGACGTCGTCCCGCTCGCGGGGCTCACCGTGAGCCAGGAGGGTACGGAGGCCGTCCAGCTCACGGGGTCGAGCGTCGTGAAGACGAGCTGTGCAGGGCCGAGCGGCAGCGCCGTGGAGTTGCCGTAGGCGTGGAACTCCAGGCTCTTCGGGCTGAAGGCGAGTCGTCACGGGAACGGGGTCGAAGACCCGCGCCGCGTTGATGCGTCCCCAACCGAAAAAGGGGTTCCAGGGCTCGCCTTCGAAGCCCGGGTATCCCGGCTGGTCGGCGTTGAGCTCGAGATGCCAGCGGACCTCCTCGGCGGCGAGGCTCGGGCTCGGCCGAAAGCAGGAGGGCAGCGAGTCCCGCCACGTGAGGAGAAGCCATGCTCGTGCCCGTGAGCCGGAGGAAATCCTCTGCGACCGGTTCACCCCCCGGTCGGGGCCGAGTTCGAGCCGCGGAGCGAGAGGATGTCGACCCCCGGTGCGGAAACGGAAAGAGCGTCGCCCCTGTTCGAGAACGATGCGTGCGTGTCGTCGGGCTCGGTGGCGCCCACGGCAATGACGCCGTCGAGCGCCGCCGGAAAGACATTGTCGACGTCGGTCGCTTCGTTCCCTGCCGCCGCCACGACGACCGCCCCGAGCGCTCTCGCGGTCTCGACCGCGTCCGCGATCAGGGAGCTCGACCCGAACCCGCCCCAACTGTTGTTGAGCACGTCGGCACCGTTTTCCGCGGCGTAGACGATGCTCGCGGCGAGGTCCGAGTCGAAGCCGAAGCCGCTCGCTCCGATGCCCTTGACCGGCATCACCTGGGCTTGCCAGGCCATGCCGAGGACACCGAAACCGTTGTTGCCCGTCGCCGCGGCGATGCCGGCCACGTGCGTGCCGTGCCCGTGGTTGTCCATCGGATTGTTGTCGTCCTGGTCGAAATCCCAGCCGCGGACGTCGTCGACGAAGCCGTTGCCGTCGTCGTCCACGCCGTTGCCGGGAATCTCGCCGGGATTCGTCCAGATGTTGGCCGAGATGTCCGGGTGGTTGTAGTCGACACCCGTGTCGATCACGGCGACGATCGTGCCGGCACCCGCAGAGACGTCCCAGGCATCGGAAGCTTGCGTCCGGTGGAGTCCCCAGAGGTCTTCGTAGGCCTGCCCCCAGGTTCCGGACGAGGCGAAGAAAGGATCGTCCGGCAGGAAGGCAAGCCCGACGAGGTAGTCGGGCTCGGCGTAGACGACGGCGGGGTCCTTCGCGTATTCCCGCGCCGCCCTGAGGACATCCGTCGGGGAATCGAGCTCGAGGACGAAAACATTGGAGAGGTCGGGCAGGAGCACCCCGCGCGGCGCTCGTTGCGCGCGGCGCGGGAAACGGCGAACGCTTTTCGCGATCCGGGAGTAGAAGGAGAGGGTGGCCTCGAGACCTTCGTGATCGTGACGCTCGAAAAAGAGCGGGCGCGCGGAACGCACGCCGAAGCGCCGGTGTAGCTCGTCGAGCGTCGGGCTACCCGTCACGCTCGCGAACGATTGCCCGCGCTCGAAAAGACAGTGAGCGCAGCGCCGGACCGTGGGACCGTATTTCACGACGAGGCGCTGCGGATGGGCGGGCAGAGGCGTCCATTCCGTACTGCCGCTCGCGCCGGAAACGCCGGAAGCTGTGTAAAGGGCAAAAACGAGCGCGGCGAAAAAGATCGAAGACGTGTGCCCGAGCCGTCGATCCCACCCTCACGGGAACAGTATGAGGCAGGCGCAGGTACGATGACAAGAGAGTTCGTACGGTTCGTGCGCCCACGTGTGGTGTGGTCCCCGCCCTCCGAACCAAGAACAGCGGGAACAGCCGCGAAAGTTCCCACTCCTGGTTCCGGCGTCGTTTTGCCGTCTCCTCCTCCGCTTCCCGCGCAAATCGGCTTCCGGCGTTCGAGAATCTGCCCGCTCCCTCCCGGTCTCACCCTCCCGTTCCCTCCACGAAATCGCCACCTGGCACTTCCGCCACGGCCGTAGGCACGAGAGTTCGCCCCGATCGGCATTCGGATCCCGGGCGACTCGGTTTTTCGGAGTTGGAGGCGCGCTGCCGCTCGTGTAACATCCGGGGCCGACCCCGATGGCGCGGACCGTCTACACTCGGGAAGAGCTTCTCGCGAGCGTCGCGTACGACGAGCCGCTCGTGGCCGGTGGCGTTCGCTGCCACGGCGGCTTCGTCTCCGGGCGCTACGTCTCCCCGCGGACCGCTTATCGCGAGCAGGCGATTTCGGCCTGGCAGGAAGAGCTACGCCGCCGGGATTTACCGCTCGTCGACGTCCCGAGGGAATTCGCTCCTCCTCACTATCCCAATGCGGAGCAAGCGAAGCTGCTTTTGCGCGAGGGCGTCCGGGACCCGATCGTCCGAACGCTCACGACGATCGCCATCCTCGAGGGATTCGGTGCCGTGATCCGCGACCAGAAGGTGCCCGACTGGCGTCGCTGCGTCCGCGAATCCGTGGAAGGGACGGCTTTCGCTCATCTGGGGACGGGACTGTTCGAAGCCCACGCCCGCGACGAGGCCGGCTACCGCCACGAGGGAGGGCACAAGCAGATGTGGGAAGCCGCCCGCGACCTCGCCCTCGAGAAACCGAAAATCCCGCACGACGTTCTCCTCCGGCTCATGACAGCTCCACGCCGGACCGACCGGAGGCGGCTCTTCGCCGCCCTCGACCCGGCCGTCGAGGAGCTCGTGGGGACGATGGCGAGTGTTTTCGTCATCGAAGTGTTCGCCGCCGACACGTTCCGCTGGGCCGAGGAAGTCCTGGGCGACCCGGAGGTGTCCGCGCGCCCGGCGGAGGCCGCGGCGATGGTGGGCTACATCCGGACCGACGAGAGGCCCCACGTCGAGTATTTGCGCACGGCTCTGAGCGAGCTCCGAGCTTGCACGCTCGTGGGCGAGCGAGGCGAGGAAATTCCCGGTAGCGAAGTGGTCGACGCTCTTCTGGCGAGAACGGTGCGCGTGCTCGCGACCGAGCGGCCCCGCGTGCAGCGCGAGGAGACGCGGAAGGACATCGAGGCAGCGCTGGGCCGGCATCGGACGGGTGCCGACCTGGTCCGGAAGTTCCGCGAGCTCGAGACGGACTGGAGTCCGCCGCCCGAGGGAGCCGAGGTCGTCCGTCTCGTCTCGCCGGAGGAGGCATCGGGGACGAGCTCGCTTTTCGGTGCATGAGCCCTCTCGAACGCCTCGCGCGGAGCGTTCGCGTGGCCCGGGTCGCGGCGGAAGTCTACCTGAGTTACAAGTTGCCGCGCTGGCGGGAGGTTTTTTCCGGCCGCGCAAGCGGAGCCGCCGGACGCGACCGGTCTCGGATCCACGAGCGAAACGCTCGGCGCATCTTCGAGACCGCTCTCGAGCTCCGCGGCCTTCTCATCAAGATGTGCCAGGTCATAGGCACGCGCTCGGACATCTTTCCGCGCGAGTACGTTCGTGTTCTTTCTCGGTGTCACGATCGGCTTCCGCCGCGGCCCTTTCCCGAAATCCGGGGTTGTGTCGAAAGGGAGTTGGGAGGCCGGCTCGAAGACTTCTTCTCCGAGTTCGAGCCGACCCCGATTGCCGCGGCGTCTCTCGCTCAGGTCCACCGGGCCCGGCTTCGCGACGGCTCGCGCGTCGCCGTCAAGGTACAGTACCCGGACATCGAGGAAATCGTCCGTGTGGACATCGCGAGCGTGCGGCGCGTGTGCCGCATCTACGAGGCGATCGACCGCGAGCCGATCGAGCTTCTCCCGCTTCTCGACGAGCTCACCAAGCACCTCGCTCTCGAACTCGACTTCCGGAGGGAAGCCGAGAGCGCGGACCGCATTCGCGCTCTTTTCCGCGACGACCCCGCCGTCCTGGTGCCGCGAATCCACCGTCCCCTCTCGACGTCGCGCGTGCTCACGATGGAGTTCCTGGACGGGATCAAGGTGACGGACGTCGAGGGATTGCGACGTGCCGGGATCGGGCCTGCGTCGGTCGTCCAGGCGCTCATGCGCATCTACGTCCGCATGATTCTGGCCTACGGGTTCTTCCAGGCCGATCCCCATCCCGGAAATCTCTTCGTCCGGCCGACAGGGGAGATCGTTCTTCTCGACTTCGGGCTCGCGAAGGACCTGCCTCCCGGCTTCGGCCTCGGGCTTTTCGAGCTCATGTTCTCCATGATGACGCTGAACGAAGCCTCGATGTTGCGTGCCTTCGAGGAACTCGGATTCCGCACCAAAAACGGCGAGCCCGAGTGGCTGGTGGAGGTGGCCAAGAGGATGGTCGAGGTCTCGGGAAAGCGCTTCGAGGGTGAGTTCACGGAAGACATGACCGAGGAGCTTTTCACGTCCATCCGGGAAAATCCCGTCGTGCGGGTACCGAGCGACTTCGTGCTCGTGGCCCGCGCCTTCGGACTCCTGAGCGGTATCGCCCACACCCTCGGGGCGCGGGCCAACGTTCTCGAAGCCATGGCGCCCGTGGCTGCGCGGCCGGACTAGGAAAAGGTTCGTCCGGTTCGCCCCCGGCTCGCACCCCTCGGCCGAGGACTGCGGGGAGCTCGCCGCCCCCGTGCGCCCCGCGCTCGTCGATCGCGTCCGATCTCTTCGCGTGAAACTCGGCCGGGGCGATTTCTCCGCCGATCCGGGAAGCCCGGCAAAGAGTCCGCCACACGACCTCGCGCCGGTCCCTTCGTTGTGCCTTTTGGTAAAGAAATTCGGCGGAGCGGGACTCTGCCGACGGACCCGGGGACCCGTCCCGGGTGCCCCCCGTCTAGCTTCGAGCTTCTTGCACGCGGATACGGTCGCGCATCTCGTCGAGGGAAAAACGCGTCGGCCGGCGGATGATCGAGTGGACGTTCCCGCCGCCGTCCCCCCGCGAGCGCGGGATCAGGTGGACGTGGAGGTGCGGGACGACCTGGCCTGCGCTGGGACCGTCGTTGATGCCGATGGTGAGGTCTTCGCAACCCGTGCCCTGGAGGACCTTCTGCGCCACGGCGCGAACGGCGGAGAAGAGCTCTCGTACGTCTTCGTCGGGCATGTCGGCAAGCCGCCGGTAGTGCCGGCGAGGGACGACCATCGTGTGGCCGTCCACCAGAGGATGGATGTCCAGAAAGGCGATAGCGCTTTCCGTTTCGTGGACGACGTGGGCGCTTTTTTTGCCACTGGCGATCTCGCAGAAGATGCACGGTTCCATCGTTGCCTCCGAAGTCCGCTTCCTACCCAATACACGAGACATCCGGAAAGTCCACGAACACCCTCGTCCGGAGGGACGCGCTCGGTCGCGTCCGGGGGGTGGCGGGGATACGGTCGTTCGTGTTCGGCCACGCAGGGCGGTACCAAACGTGACCACGGCCACGACAGAGCGTGGAGGATGTGAAAAAATTCGGAAATTTACCCTGGAGGGATTCGGCTCTGGGGGCGGAGTGTGGTAGGGAGGGGAAGCTACGGTGGGGAGGTGAAGGGATGGAGCAGGTGGAGCTTCTGGGCGGGGAGAGTGCGGAGGAGAGGAAGCGGAGGCTCGCGGAGGCGCGGGAGCGGCGGCGGGCGGAGGCAGCGAAGGCGGCACCGCGGGTGGTGAGAGCGGAGCGGAGCCAGCTTCGGTGGGAGGTGGTGGATCTGGACGGCGAGCTGCCTCAGACGCACCGGGCCCGCAGTGTGTTGGCGGTCGTGAAGAAGCTGAACCTTTCGGCCTTTTACGAGAGGATCAAGGCGCGGGGGAGCTGGGCGGGGCGGGATGCGACGGATCCGCAGGTGCTTTTGGCGCTGTGGCTCTATGCGACGGCGGAGGGGGTAGGCAGTGCGAGGGAGCTCGAGAGGTTGACGGAGCAGCACGTGGCCTACCGGTGGCTTCGGGGCGGGGGTACCGGTGAATTACCACACGCTGAGCACGTTTCGGAGCGAGAACGCGGAGGCGCTCGAGGAGCTTTTCACGCAGGTGTTGGCGGTGATGATGGCCGAGGGGCTGGTGCGGCTTCGGCGGGTGGCGCAGGACGGGACGCGGGTGCGAGCTTCGGCCGGGGACCGGTCGTTTCGGAGGAGAAAGAAGGTGGAGGAGCTGCGGGCGGAGGTACGCAGACAGATCGAGGCGCTGCGTGGGGAGCTCGAGGCACCGGCACGGCGGAGCCTCTCGAGGAGGAAGCAGGCTGCGCAGAGGCGAGCGCTTGAGGAGAGGGAGAGGAGGCTTACGAGGGCGCTCGAGGAGCTCGGGGCTTTGGAGAGGGAGCGCGAGGGTTACAAGAAGGGGGCGAAGGAGCCCTCGGGGGAGCCACGCAGCTCGACGACGGACCCCGAGGCGCGCGTGATGCGGCAGACGGGCGGGGCGTATCTTCCGGGCTACAATGTCCAGCTGGCGACGGACGCGGAGAGCGAGGTGGTGGTGGGGGTGGAGGTGAGTCAGGGGAGGACGGATTTTGCCGAGGCGGTGCCGATGCTGGAGCAGCTTGAGCGGAGGTTCGAGAGGCTTCCGGAGCAGTATGTGGTGGACACGGGCTACACGAGCGTGGAGAACGTGGAGGAGCTCAGTGCGCGGGGTGTGGAGCTTTACGGGGCTTTACCGAAAAGGAAGGGGAAGCCCGATCCCTACGAGGTGCGGCCCCGGGACAGCGAAGCGGTGCGGCAGCTCAAAGAGAGGATGAGGACACCGGAGGGGCGGGCGATCTACGGCGTGCGGGCTCGGGTGAGCGAGCGGGTGCACGCGGACCTCAAGCGCTGGAGGACGCTCGGGAAGATCGTCTTACGGGGGAGAACGAAGGTGCGGTGCATCGTGTTGCTGAACGTGATCACCTACAACCTGCTGCGGTGGTTCGCCCTTCTTGCGGCCGCGGGCGGAAGCTAAGGCGTCGTAGGCGAGAGAGAGGGCCGAAACCGAAGACGAAAAGACCGGAAGGAGGTGGCAAGCCGGGGCTCGGTGGGAACCCCGGAGGCCGCCAGCCTTCTCTTTTTTCCTCCGACCGACCCCGGCGAGCTCCTGCTTCGCTGGCCTTTCGCCAAGACCCGAATTTGTTCACAACCCCGTGGCCCTCCGATTCGTTGGGGCGAGGCGTCGGAGCCGGAGGGACGCGCTCCGTCGCGTCCGGGGGCGGGGGGCACGCCCCAAAGGCCTTGTAGATCTGTCGAGATTGACATATAGGAGAGTTTCCGGGGGGTCACAGGATGGCGTTTTTCGGTCGGAAATCGCTGCTTTCGCGGCGGGACTTTTTGCGATACTCGCTCGCTGCGGGCGCCGCCGTATCCCTTCCGGCCTTTCTCTCGGGATGCGGCGAAGGGCTCGAGTCCGGTTCGGAAGGAGAGGAAGGAATGGAACTCGCCGTCGACCCGAACGTTCCCTGGTGGCTCCAGAACAATTTCGCTCCCGTGCTCGACGAGATCGACGCGTACGATCTCCCGGTGCGTGGGAAGCTTCCTCCGGAGCTCTCGGGCACCTATGTCCGCAACGGGTCGAACCCGAAATCGGGCGATTCGCCTCACTGGTTTTTCGGTGACGGAATGCTCCACGCGGTGCGCATCGAGCGGGGGTCGCGCCCGCTGGTACCGCAACCGGTGGGTCCGAACGCCGCTTTTCGAACGGGGTATTTCTTTCGGGGACCCGAGCCTCCCCCCGATCGGGCCCAACAACCAGAGCAACGTGAGCTGCGTCTACCACGCCGGGCGACTGCTGACCTCGGGGGAGGTCGGGTTTCCTTACGAGATCGACCCCGAAACCCTTTCGACCCTCGGAGTCGTCGACTTCGATGGGAAGCTCCGGACTTCGTTCACGGCGCATCCGAAAATCGACCCCGAAACGGGCTGGCTCCATTTCTTCGGCTACTGGTTCCTTCCGCCGTACCTCACCTACCACGTGGCCGACGAGACGGGCCGGATCGTCCACACCGAGGAAATTCCCGTCGCCAAGCCTACGATGATCCACTCCTTCGCCATTACGGAGCGGGACGTGGTGTTCTGGGAGCTGCCCGTCGTGTTCAGCCTGGAAGCGGCTCTCGCCGGAGCCGAGAACCCCTTTTCCTGGCAACCCGATTACGGGGCACGGATCGGCATCCTGCCGCTTTCGGGTCGCGCCGAAGACATGCGCTGGGTCGAAATCGAGCCTTGCTACGTCTTTCACGAGGTGAACGCCTACCGCGAGGGCGGCGAAGTCGTCATCGACGTCTGCCGGCACGACGCGATGTTCGACGGTCGCGATCTCGGCGAAAGCGGGCTCGACGTCCGGCGGTGGCGCATCGACACTTCGGATCCCGAACTTCGGTTCCGCGAGGAGGTCGTTCTCGACCGCAAGTTCGAGCTCCCGAGCCACGACCGGCGGCTCACGGGCCGCGCCCACCGCTACGGCTGGTTCGTGGACTCCCGCGATCATCCTTCGACCGTGGAGCTCGGCGGCATCGGCCGGATCGACTATCGCACGGGAGAGCTGGACTTCTGGGAGCCGGGCAGGTCCCGGCATGCGGGCGAGGCCTTTTTCGTCCCGGGCGGTACGGGCGAAGGGGAAGGCTGGCTTCTCACGTTCGTCCACGACCACGTGCGCAACGAGACCGTGCTCGCGGTTCTCGACGCCGAGCATCCGAGCCGAGGTCCCGTGGCCGAGATCGTCATGCCGCGCCGCGTCCCGTACGGTTTCCACGGGGTGTGGGTGAGCTGAACTCGAACTTCTCCTCGACGAACCAGACCGCGGACCTCGGGAGGTCGATGAAGCGCTTTTCGTCCTCCAGGAGCTCGAGTCCGGCCGCCCGCCCCTCGGCGCTTCCGAGCGCGGCTTCGAGGTCCCCGAGCGATTCCCACCAGACTTCGGCCACGCCATCGTACCCTTCCGCCGTTCCTCGACTCTCTCGCAAGAGCGCATCGAAGGGTGTGTCGAGCGTGTGAGACTGCACGTAGCGGCGGATTTTCAGCGCCGCGGCGTGTCTCCGTACCAGGGGGCCGTGTTTCTCGAGCCAGTAGCGCTGGAACTCCTCCCGAGAAAGGTCGCCTTTCCGCCTGAGGCAGAAAACGAGTTTCACCATCCTTTTTCCTCCTCTTGCGAGCCGTTCGGTGCCCGAGCGTAAGGGGCGCCGTGGCTCTCCGCGAGCTTCGCGGCTTCGGCGTCTCTTCTACCGGGCGGGCGGTGCGGTTTTGCGTCACGCCGAGCGGAATCCGCGCCGACCCGCGTCGGGCTCTCCCGGAGGAGACCGGTGCGAAGAAGCTCTTCGTAGAGTACGCGTGCTTCGAGTTCGTGACCTGCGTCGTTCGGGTGGACGCAATCTCCTTCTTCGAAAAGGTGTTCTTCCGCGTGCCGGCGGTAGACCTCTTCGAGGTCGACGAGACGGCTAGCGGTCTCGAGGGCCACTTTGCGGATAGCTTCGTTGTACCTTTCGTGGATGCGGACGAGCTCTTCGTACGAGGAAAGGGCGTTCGCCTCGAGAAGAAACCCCGCCGCCGACGAAGGCGGGAAATGCTCCGGACGGTCTCGGTGCTCGGAAGTAAGAAAGGCATGGGGAGATGTGAGGAGCCAGACCTGTGCCCCTTCCTTTCTTCCGACCTCGACGATACGACGGAGGTTGCGACGGAAAAGAGGCAGGGGTACGTCGGGCTCCCACCTCGCAGGCAGGGAAGGCGCAGGGAGTTCCGCAAAAAGGTATCGGACCTCCATTCCGAGTCGCAGGGCGAATCCGTAAAGCGCCGTCCT
Organism: Candidatus Binatia bacterium; assembly: GCA_026004195.1. Classification (NCBI taxonomy): domain Bacteria; phylum Candidatus Binatota; class Binatia (SeqCode); species Binatia bacterium. The sequence continues at coordinate 936,698 of BPIQ01000002.1, read as the reverse complement.
GTAGAGCAGGTCCTGGAGCGTTCGTCGCCAGGTGGCTTCCGGTTCTCGGAAAGCTCCCGGAAGCCTGCCGGCCGGAGACATGAGGTGGTCGTTCCACCCGAAGCGGACCGTGACGAGGTCCGGCGCGAGTCCTCGCAGTCTCGTCCGGAGGAGAAGAAGCCCTTGAAAGCTGTTGTATCCGGGGACCCCGGCGTTCAGGACCTCGACCTCCGGTGATGCGTTCCGCTCGGCCGCGAGCCGTTCGAGTTTTTCGGGATACGGTTCCCGGAGCCACACGAGCGACCGGGCCGGCCCGGGAGAAATGACCCCGAACGTGGAAGAGTCCCCGAGTGCCAGAACTCGCAGCGTGCCCGGTTTTTTCGGGGTGAATTCGTGCGTCCGAAAGCCGTGACGGTTGAGTGGCTTTCCGTGGATCACCTGCGAGGGATTGGCACGGAAGAAAAAGACCGGGTCGCAGGCGAGGAGGAGGTTGTTTTCGTAGCCGGGGCATCGTTCCGACGCCCCGGTCCAGCGGACGAGGAGCTCGGCCACAGCTAGCAGAAGCATCGTCGGCAAGAGTGCCAAAAGTGCTCTCGAGATCCGCATGGAAACGGAGGATCTGCCGGGCGGCGGGCACCGGGTTCTATCGCTTCTATCGCAGCAGGTTCAACCCGTAGTTTCCAGGGAGGAGCTTTTTCCGGGGGAACCTCCGCGGCTACCCGGACTGTCGTTCCGGCGGCAATCGACGTGCGTGGTGCTACCGCCGTGCATGGCCTCTCGTGGAATGCCGTGTACGCCTCCCCCGGGCTCGGGAGAGGGCACTTTCTCGGAACACGAGGGGGATCGGTGGAACTCGAATTTGGCGGTTCGCGACCGCGGGGGCTCGCAATTTCGTCGCATACCTTCCTCTCCGGAAACGGCTACAATCGCGCCCGTGGAGGCGATTCTTCCCGCCCTGGGGCTTCTTCTTCTGTTCCTCGTTTGTCTTCTCGCCCTGGTCTCCCTGGTGTTCGGCTTTCCCGGAACCTGGATCGTGCTGGGGGCCGCGCTTCTCTACGCGTGGTGGACGGGGTTCGCCGAGGTCGGCTGGCCGACACTCGGGTGGCTCGCGGCTCTCGCGCTGGCGGGCGAGGTGGCGGAGTTCTGGCTCGGCGCCGCGGTGGCGACGAGGGAGCGGCCATCGTGGCGCGTCACGTTCGGCGTTCTCGTGGGAGGCTTCGTGGGAGGCGTTCTCGGCTTGCCTTTTCTTTTCGGCGTGGGAGCTCTTCTGGGCGCCCTGCTCGGGGCGGGTGCCGGCGCGGCGCTGGCCGTGGCGAGCGAGGGCGGCTCCGAAGCCGAGGCGCGGAGGGCAGCTCTCGCTGCGGCGAAGGGGCGCTTTCTCGGCTTCGTCGTCAAGTTGGCTTTCGGCGTAGCGATGGTGTCGGTGCTGATGGCCGCCGTCGTCGGCTGACGGACTACGCGCTACGGTTGGCTCCAATGCCGCGCACCGGGGCGACGCCGCGATTTTCGCCGGCGCCGGTCACTCCGCGCGGGTCGCTAGCTCGGCCGGTGGTTCACCACCCTCCGCGCTCAGGGCTCGTAGCCGAGCGATCGGAGCTGCTCTCGGATTTCTTCCGAAACCTGCCCTGCGTCCCGTCGTTGGAGCGGAGCTCGGTAGGCGCGGGACCGCTCCAGCTCCTCGAGAAGCCTCTGGCGGAGATTTCTTGCGACCTCGGGGTAGAGGTCGACGACGTTTCTCGTCTCGATTCGGTCCTTTCCCATGTCGTACAGTTCGTCGGATCCGCCAGGCCGGTAAATGTACTTCCAGTCGACGCCCGTAAGGGCGTATTTTTCACGGGAGTCCCAGCGGCGACGCCGGCGCGGTGGGACTCGGACCGAGAGGGCGTAGGACCGTTCCCCGTCGCGCGAAAGAACGTTCCGGCCCTCGAACTGTACGCGGTCGGCGACCGGGACGGGGATCCCTAGCGTTTCGAAAAGCGTCGGAAAAACGTCGATCAAAGAGACCACGTTCCGGACCCTTTGTCCGTTGAGACCGTTACCTTGCGGGAATTTCACGAAGAGCGGGACGAAGAGCTGCTCGTTGTAGATTTCCCCGTGCCAGGTCCAGTCGTGTTGGCCCAGGCCCTCTCCGTGGTCGGACGTCACGACGACCACCGCACGGTCGTAGAGCCCCGTCTTTCGGAGTTTCTCGAAGAGACGCCCGAGTTCCGTGTCGACGTAGCGAATCTCCCCGTCGTAACCGTTGTGGATAGCGACGATCTCTTCGGGTCGGAACGAAGGAGAGATCGCACGGGTCCGGAAGAACGTCTGGAGCCCCTCCTCCAGGCGGAACATCGAATCGAAGGGCTTCGGAGGCCTGTAGGGGCTGTGTGGGTCGATGTAATGGACCCAGAGAAAAAACGGAGGCCGGCGGACGACGCCCAGACGGCCGAGGAGGCCGGGTGCTGCCACCTTCTCGAGCCAGGCGACGGCGCGATCCGTCGTTTCTTCCGCCCTGCGCGTTTTTCGTTCCGGTTCGTCGAAGAGCTGAAACCCCGCCGCGATGCCGGTTTCCGCTTTCACGGGGGCCGCTCCTACGAAGGCCGCCGTTCGGTATCCGAGTTCCGAAAGCATTTGGGCGACGGAGCGGATGCCCTCTCCCGCTCGGAAGGGCACCCGAAAATGGGCGAAATTCCCCGGGATTCCGTGTCGCGTCGGGTTGGTCCCGGTCAACAGGGAGACGTGTGCCGGCAGCGTCGTCGCGATCGGCGTGACCGCGTTCTCGAAGAAGAGGGATTCTCCGGCCAGTCGGTCCAGGGCAGGCGACGTTTCGCGGAAGTATCCGTAGCACCCCAGCCGGTCCGCGCGTGTCGTGTCGAGCGTGACCAGCACGATATCCGGGAGCTCGCGAGCGGAGGCAGGCACGGTTGCGAACAACGCGACGGCGAGTGGGAGAAGCAGCTTTCCCTTGCGCACGCGACTCCCCTTATCAAAAAGGCGTCAGGGGGAAAATGCGCGTTTCCACGGGAAGCACCCCGGTAGGAGCGGAAAAGCCGGAGCTTCCTTCTTGCCCGAGAGCCCCGCGTCGCTCCGTTCCGGCCGGACGGCGTTGGCCTGCGCCCGGCCGCTCAGGCCCGCGGGTTCCGGTATTCGCTCACGTGGAAGGGTTCGAGCGTGTCGATCGACTCGACCGAGTCGGTGTAGCGATTCCACCGGAAGTGCCGGATCGTGACGCGGTCGGGTTCGAAGTCGAGGATATGAAATCCGTTGATTTCCTGCACCGGGACGACCTCTTCGACTTCGAGGTCGATCGGAGGCGTCGCCAGCGTTCCGCGGGCGGCGGAAGGCCAGCCGAGGCCCGTCCCGGGTGTTCCCGTGATCAGCGAAACGACGGGGTTGGCGGAAAGGTCGATCTCGCGCGCGCGCAGGATGCGCCCTTCGGCGATGCTGTGGATGTCGCCGCTCACGAAAAGGGGAAGCCGCCGCATCCGGGAAGCGGACTCGAGAATCCGGTCGTGCTGGTCCTGCCACGAAGCCTGCCAGCCGGGCTTGGGCACGGACGTGGTGAGCTTGCCGTCCTCTCCGAGCACGTCGGGGTACCATTCCGCGTACTTGCCCGCGGTCCAGCCGGGCGGGTTTCCCGGAAAGTGGACCACGTAGTCGGCGTCCGATTCTCCCATCCGCGAGTGCAGCCAGTCTTCCACCGAACGAGGCACGAGTCCGCCCTCGGGCCCGAGGACGACGAATCCCTTGCACTCGTAGAGAAGGCCCTCGAAGAGTCTTCCGTACCGTAAAGTTCCGAAGGCCTCGCTCGTTCCCGGAAAGCGGTCGGGAGAGTCCGAGGCGGGGAGAGAACGGGGTCGGTTCGGGTCGGGAAGGAACTCGGGGTAGTAAAGCCACTGCGAGGCGCGCGCGAGCTTTCGCATGAAGTCGTCGGGCGGGAAGGTGGTGAGCTCGGGCGTGACCTGGTCGTCTTCGAAGTAGTCGTGGTCGTCCCTCAGGAAAAATACCGGCACGGAGCGCAGCATCGTTCCATAGAGGGAAACGATCTGACCAGAGACCGCCTTCTTCAGGACTTCCTCGTTGGGGTGCCCGAGTACCGGGGCTTCCCGGTCGAAAACACCCGCGAACTCGATGGCTGCCTGCGACTTCCCGAGAAGGATGGCCGAAATGCCCGCGCGGAGATCCCAGTAGACGTGGTCGCCGTTGGCGAGGACGACGTCGGGCTCGAACGAGAGCGCCCTCTGCAAGAGACGGCGCCGCACGGGGACGGGATTGTAGATCGGGAAAAGGTCGTGACCTCCGGCGCACGTGTACGCGAGGAGCCGGAACCTTTCCGGCCGGCTTTCGGGATGGGGAAGCGTGGAAAGCTCCCAGGGCTCGGTGAGCCGCCGGCGGCCGCGGCGGAGCTCGAGCGTGTAACGCCGCGAAGGCTCGAGCTTCTGCGCGTCGAAGGCCCAGAAGAGTCCCGCGCTGTCGGTGCGAACCCCCGCGACTCGGCGGCCGTCGACCCAGAGGTCGGGGGATTCCGTCTGTGCCTCCGTGAAGGAGACCTTCACCAGAATCCGGTCGTGACTCGCCGTCGGCAGAAGGTGCGCGACGCTCTCTTCGCTCGGAAGTTCGGGCTCGGGAGGGAGCTCGCCTTCCTCGTCTCCGCAGCTTCCTAGAGCGAGGGCGGCAGCGGCGCCTCCTACCAGCTTGAGAAAGTCTCTCCGTCGCACGGCGGATGCCGGTTACCAGAGGGCCACGTGGTTCGCAACGCCCGAAACCCTGTTCCCGAACCCTCCGATCGTGCTAGAGCGCCGGCGAGGAGGACCGTATCGATGGCGTACCAGGATTTTCGATGTCTTCGAGTCGAAGTCGCCCGAGGCGTCGCTCGGGTCGTCCTCGACCATCCACCGATCAACCTTCTCGACCTTCCGTTCATCCTGGAGCTCGACCGGCTCGGCGCATCTCTGGCCGAGGACCCCGAGGTGCGCGTCGTGGTTCTCGAGAGCGCCGACCCCGATTTTTTCGTGGCCCACGCCGACGTTTCGCTCATTCTCGAACTTCCGGGCCGGAAACCCGAAGACGAACCCGCCCGCGAGCCGAGCTTTTTCCAGAAGATGGTGGACCGCTTCCGCACGATGCCGAAAGTCACGATCGCCAAGATCGAGGGGATTTGCCGGGGCGGTGGCAGCGAGCTCGTTCTCTCCTGCGACATGCGCTTTGCGGCACTCGGCCGCGCCGTGCTGGGACAGCCGGAGGTGGCGGTGGGCATCCTCCCCGGCGGCAGCGGCACGGTGCGGCTTCCGCGCCTGGTCGGCCGCAGCCGGGCACTCGAAATCGTGCTCGGGGCGGAAGACTTCTCCGCCGAGCTCGCCGAACGGTACGGCTACGTGAATCGGGCCTTGCCGCCCGAAGAACTCGGCCCCTTCGTCGAGAGGCTCGCATCCCGTATCGCTTCTTTCCCGCCGGAGGCCGTGGCACGCGCAAAGCGCGCCGTTCTCGCCGCCGAGGGCGACCTGACGTCGCACCTCGCGCTCGAGGCGCAGCTTTTCGACGAGTGTCTCGTCTTTCCGGAAGCCCGGCGCCGGATGGAAGCGTTTCTCGCGGCCGGCGGGCAGACACGCGAGGTCGAAAAGCGAGGGTTCGGCTCCTAGTTCTCGCGGGGGGCACCGGGATCCGACGTCGGGAGTTTTTCTCCGGCTCGAGGCGCGAGGTTTTCGCAAGGGTTCTTGACAGGCCCGAACCCGTTCGGCTAGCTAGCCCGCCGACCAGAACATAGCTGGTGGGTCAAGGGAAGCCGGTGAGAAGCCGGCACGGCCCCCGCCACTGTAACCGGAACGAAAGCGGCAGAACGCCACTGTCCTCCGGGATGGGAAGGCGCCGCGAGTAGGTCGCCGGGAGTCAGGAGACCTGGCCCAGCAGCGGAGTTCGAAGTCCTCCGGGGTGCGGGGACGAGAATGCCGCAAAAGAATTCTCCCTCCCGAACCCGGGGCGCAAACGAGCGTCGCCGGGTTTTTTGTCGGCGCTGCCGGCGCCGGGAAAGACCCGGCCGTGCGCGGGAGCCACCGCCCTCGCCCGCGAAAAGGACGAGCACGGTCGATCCGAAATTGCATCCTGCTCGCCGCGCGGCGGCGCGCGGCGGGCGGAAACACAAAGAGAGAGGGAGGGAGAAATGAAGCGAACAGCGTGCGAACGAATCGCGAGGAGTCTTTCCAAGCTCCTTTTGGTCGGGACTTTCGCGTTGGTCGGGTTTTTCGCGTGGCCGATTCCGGCCGGTGCCGTCGTCTCCACGCCACCGGGCTACGTGTTCGACCCGCTCGTCCTCGGGAGCCCGACGCAGAGCTGCGTCGCGGCGGGCCCGGGCGGCACCTTCGTCGGTGTGGGGCCCGGATTCACGGCCAACGCGCAAGCCGTGGTCTTCGTCAAGGAGTCCGGAGAGGCCCGGCTCGTGGCCTTCGGTTTCAACTCGATCGGCGACTGCGCGTACGACCGGGCGACCGACGCGCTCTACGTGACGGACAACGCCTCTCCGGCCGAACTTCCGGGAGCGCTCGGTGGCGACACGGTGTTCCGTGTTCCCGATGCGTCGGCGGCGAGCGCCCTTTCGGCCTCGGGACTCGAACTCGTTCCCGGGGGAAGCGTTCCTTTCGCGGCAAGCGTCACCGTGGCTCCCGACGGAAGTGTGCTGGTCGGCAACGCCGCCGGAGGCGGCGCGGGAGAAGTGCTCTCGATCGATCCCGTGACCGCGGCCGTCACGACGTTCGCGGGTGGGTTCGATTTCACGGGCGGCCTCGCCGTGCATCCGCCGACTTCCGACGTGTTCGTGGCCGAAGCGCTCGGCACCTTCGAGTCGCAGATCACCCGGTTCGACTCTTCGGGTTCCCCCGTGCCGCCCGTGCCGTTCGCGGGGCCGAGTTTCGGCTTCGGGTCGTTCGACCTCGCCTTCGACCTGGACGGGCGGCTCCTCGCAACCGGCGCTTTCGGCGGCGACGTCGTGGCTTTCGAGCTTTCCGGGACGTCCCAACCCTTCGTCGGTGGCCTCACGTTCGCGACGGGTGTCTCCGTCGATCCCTTCACGGGGCGGGTGTCGATCCTTTCGAGCTTCAGCGGAACGGACGAGGACCGAACGGTGCACCGTTTCGTTCCGGTGAGCCGGCTCGTCCGGGGCGGGGGCCGGAAAAGCTCGGACTGCCTCCACGAATTCTACGGGGTCGCCCTCGCTCCGCTCGCACCCGGAAAGCCCCCGAAGCACGCGGTATGCACGGACGGGGACCTGTGCGATGCGGACGGGAAGGCCGACGACAGGTGCCTCTTTCCCCTGGGCTTTTGCCTCCTGGTCGACGACCCCGCGCTTCCGGAGTGCAGCGTCTCGACCGCCGTCGAAGACGTGGCTCTTCGGGTCTCGCCGAACTTGCCCACCGCGCGGGCGACGAGCGAGCGGGTCTCGGCGGCTTTACCTCTCTCGGCCTCGCGGTGCTTTTTCACGGACGGCATCGAGGTACCGGTGCGCGTGAAAAAGAGCGGCGAGAAAAAGCCGGGAGGCGGGAAGGTGCGGGTCGCCGTACGCGCTGCCGACGGTCGCCGGGACCGCGATGCCTTGCGGCTCGTCTGTCTCCCGAGTTCCTGAAGGGGATCGGCCGGCTTCCGGTCGCCGGGCCGGGAGCCGGCCTCCCCGGCCTTCGAGGGGCGCTCGTTGGACGGGGCGGAACCGAAGACTTGCTCCCGCCTTCTCGCTCTCGGGTCGCGGTCTGGCCGCTTTTCTTTCTTTCGTCCGCGCTCGTTTCTTTCCGAGTCTTGCCTTTGCCGCCTTGCTTTCTTTCGCCGCCCCGTCTTTCGCCGATCCCTTCGCGGATTCCGTCGTTGCTTTCCACCCCGGGCCCGGTGCCGGCTACGGGCAAGACCGGTTCCCGCAGGTGGTGCTGGGCCCGCCGGAGGGAGGCGGGGAGAGCCAGGGTTCCCTCGACGTTCTCTCGCTCGGCCACGGCGGGGAGATCGTCCTCGGTTTTCTCGACGAGGTGATCTGCGACGGCCCCGGCCCGGACTTCACCGTCTTCGAGAACCCTTTTCGTTTCGGCACGGGCGTGTTCGCGGAGCTCGGCATCGTGGCGGCAAGTCGCGACGGGAAGGACTTCCGCACCTTTCCCTTCGACCCCGTGAGCTGGGAAGGGTTGGCCGGTCGCACGCCGGTCCTTTCGAACACGTCGAACGGGATCGATCCCACCGATCCGCGGATTTCCGGCGGAGATTCTTTCGATCTCGCCGCCGTGGGGCTCGAGTGGGCCGCATTCGTGCGGATCCTGGATGCGGGTGACCTGGTCGAGGATCCCGGCAATCGGCTGCCCGGCCCGGGAACGGCCGGCTTCGACCTCGACGCCGTCGTGGCCATCCATTCTTGCCCCTGGCCCGAAGCGCCTACGCCGACTGCCTATCCGACGCCGCCGCTAGGTCCGAGCTCGACCCCCACTTCTTCGCCTCGTCCCACTCCGACCCCGACCTCCCCGGGAGCGGCTACGGCGAGCCCCACCCCCACTCCGTCGGCCACGCCGACTCCTCGGCTTCCGACACCCACGCCCGTGCCGGCCTCCCCGACCCCGGAGCCCGCCCGCTGTTGTCCTTCCTCGGCGGGCGACGTGGACGGAGACGGCTTTCTCGAATCCTCGGACCTCGAACTTCTCCTCGCCGAGATCTTCGACGGAGACGAAGCGACGGCTTTCTGCGCCGGGATTTTCCCGGTTTGCACGGGAGCCGACGTCAACGAAGACGGCTCGGTGGACGCCGCGGACCTCGTCGGGTTCGTCCACGCCCTAGGTGTGGGGTAGCCGAGAGTGTGTCGCGTTGTCGTCGACGTTTCGCGTGCGCGGGGCTAATCTTGATCGTTGCGGGTCGCGTACCCCGGCGACTCGACGCGGTCGATATTTCGGGGGAGCCGCCCACGGGGCATTGCGGGAGGCGAAACGGTGGTGCAACTTTTTCGTTCGCGGATTTTGTCTCGATGCAGGATGCCGGACCCTTTTCGCCGCTTCGATCCAGCGCGTGCGAAAACAGTGGCGCGGTGGGTCTGGCTGAATCTCCTCGTCACTCTGGCCCTGCTTTTTTCCGTCAATACGATCACCGGGGCCGTCTTGGCGTGGGTCGAACGTCCCGGAGGCCTCGCGGGCGACAATCGCTGGAAACTTCCCGTTTACGAGGGGAATCGAGAGTACGCCAGGGTCGTTTTCGAGGAGTTCCGTAGCACCACCGTGAGCTACCGGCCCTTCGTGGGCTGGCGACGCGATCCCTTCGAGGGAGTGACGCTTCGAATCGACACACAAGGTCGGCGACGGACGGTGGACCCGGATCCGTCGCGTCCCAAAGTCGGGAGCGTGTACTTTTTCGGCGGCTCCGCCATGTGGGGGACAGGCTCCGACGACGCCCACACGATTCCCTCACTCTTCGCCCGTCTCGAACCTCGCTATGCGGTGGAGAACTACGCGGAGACGGCCTGGAACAGCCGCCAGGGGCTGGATCAGCTCGTGACACTCTACGCACTCGGACACCGGCCGGACGTCGTGGTCTTCTACGACGGCGCGAACGACGTCTACCATCAATGCACCCGGCTCACGGACGTGGTGCCGGGCCATGCCAGGGTGAACTACCTGCGGGAGGCGGCAAAGCACGGGAGATCCGTGGGACTGCTTCGAGCCCTCCGGGCTCTTTTCCTGGAGCACCTGATCGCACTTTCTGCGGAGATCCAGAAGCTGGAATTTTTCCGCAAAGCGCGCGGGGAGTGTTCCACCTTCGACTGCCCCTGCGACGAGAAAAAGACCGACCTGATCGCCCAGAACCTTCTGGCGAACTGGCAGATGGCGAAGATTCTGGTCGAGGCTCACGGCGGGCGTTTCCTGCCGGTATTGCAGCCCGTGGCTTTCGAAGGCCGCCCTTATACGAAGCACCTGGGCTCTCGCCTGGAAAAGCCCTTCGGGATCCGGCCGACCTTCCGCCTCGTCTACGAGAAAATCCGAGAGCGTCTCGCTTCCCACCCGATCCGTTCGTCCGTCCTCGACCTCACCGGAACTTTCGACGGCGACCGTCCTTTCTACATCGACTTCTGCCATGTCTCGCCCGAGGGGAACGCGATCGTCGCACGGAAAATCTTCGAGCACCTGCACGCTTCGGCACCGAAGAAGTAGTCCGCGGGCCGGTCGACCTGCCGGCCCGCGCTCCCGTGCCGGAGGAAAAGCGAGGCGAAGTTCCCGGAAAACACCCCGGCGTGGGTGTCTCCCCAGTTCGGAACCTTTTTCGGGCAAGCCTGCTCGAGATCGGCGGCGGTGGGGAACTCGGCCGGGACCGTCGGCGCCGGAGTTCACACGTAGTCGTCCTTGCGCGCGGGGTTCCCGGGGCAGCTCTCGCAGCCTCCTCGGCGCCGGCGGCCCAGAAGGGAGTAGGCCACGTAGGCGCCGGCCGCGACGACGATCGGAAGGAGGAGGAGGGTTTGCGTGTCCACGGCGCGTGTCCTCAAAGCCCGAGAGCCGTCCCCACCCGGTAGGCGAGGAACGCACCCAGGTAGGCCAGGGTCGTCATGTACGCGAACGTGAACGCGGGATACGTCCACGAGTTCGTCTCGCGCCGGATCGTGGCGAGCGTGGCCACGCACTGGCAGCAGAGAGCGAAGAACACCATGATCGAGAGTGCGACGGCCGTCGTGAAAACCGGCCGGCCGTCCGGTCTCCGCTCCGCACGCAGCGCGTCCCGGAGTGCCATGGCGTCTTCGCCGTTCCGACTTCCGACGTTGTAGATGGTACCGAGGGCAGCGATGACCACTTCGCGGGCCGGGAAGCTCGCGATCGTCGCCATCCCGATTTTCCAGTCCCAACCCAGCGGAGCGACGACGGGTTCGATCAGATGGCCTGCACGGCCGAGAAAACTCCGCCGGAGTCGCTCGCCCGCTTCGAGCGCTTCCAGTCGGGCGATCTCTTCGGGTGTCGCCCGGCTCCGCAAGAGCTCGAACTCCTCGCGAACTTCCCGGTGCGCCGGATAGTAGGAAAGGGCCCACACCAGGATCGTCGACGCGAGGATGATCGTCCCCGCCCGGCGCAGAAAAGCCCAGCTCCGGTCGTACATCCGGAAAAGGACGACGCGCCACGAGGGCAGCTTGTATGCGGGAAGTTCGAGCAGGAACGGGACCGCCGGTCCGCGAAGAAGCGTGCGTTTGAGGAGGTAGGCCACGAGCGGCGCGACGACGAGGCCGAGCATGTAGAGGGAGAAGAGCGTGAGGCCCTGGAGTCCCACGAACCCCCAGACGGTCTTCGCGGGCACGAAGGCCGAGATGAAAAGGACGTAGACCGGAAGCCGCGCGCTACAGCTCATGAGCGGCGCGATCAGAATCGTGGCGAGCCTGTCGCGCCGGTTTTCGATGGCTCGGGTCGACATGATCCCGGGCACCGCGCAGGCGAAGGAGGAAAGAAGGGGCAGGAAACTGCGCCCGGAGAGGCCGAAGCTCGCCATGATGCGGTCCATGAGAAAGGCGGCCCGGGCCATGTAGCCCGAGTCTTCGAGGACGGTGAGGAGACCGAAGAGGATGGCGATCTGCGGCAGGAAGACGACGACGGCACCCACCCCGCCGATGACGCCGTCGACGAGCAGGCTGCGGACGGGCCCCTCGGGCAGGGCGGCTCCCACGGCCGCCCCGAGCCGCCCGAAGGCCGCGTCGAGGAGGTCCATCAGAGGAACGGCCCAGGAGAAGATGGCCTGGAAGACGAGCGCCATGGAGCCGAGGAAGAGAAGAGCCCCCCAGACCTTGTGTGTGACGACCCGGTCGATCCGATCGGTCCAGGTCTCGCCGCCCACTTCGGACCGGCGGACGACGTCGCGGACGACCGACGCGATCCAGTCGTAGCGCCTTTCGACCTCGAGGTGCGGGACGCGGAAGCCGGCTCGGGCGAGTTCCTCGCGCATTCTGCGGACCTGGTCGGTGAGACCCGGCCCGTACGCTCGCCCGAGCTCCCTTTCGACGTAGCCTTCGACGTCGAGGAGAAGCCTCTCCAGGAGAAAACGCGGTACCCCGTCCGAGCCGTTCGATGCGAGGGACCGCGAGAGCTCGGCGACTTTCCGCTCGAAAAGTTCCGGCAGAATCACGTGCCTGCGGCCCGGGCTTCCTCCTGTCGCAGCTTCGAGGAGCGCTGCTCGAAGCCGTTCCACTCCGATCCTGCGGTGCGCGAGCACGGGGACGACCGGCACGCCGAGCCGGCCCGCGAGTCTCGCGACGTCGATCTGCACCCCTTGCCGCCGGGCCACGTCCGTCATCGTGAGTGCGACGACGACGGGCCGGCCGATCTCGAGCACCTGGCTCACCAGGTAGAGGTTCCGCTCGAGGTTGCTCGCGTCGACCACGCAGAGGACGACGTCGGGTGGTTCCGTCCCCGGAGCCTTCCCGAGAAGGACTTCGACCGCGACGAGCTCGTCCGGAGCCTGCGGCGCGAGGGAGTAGGACCCGGGCAGGTCCACCAGGACGAGCTTTCGGCCCGCGACTTCCGTTTCGCCGACGGCGCTTTCGATCGTGACCCCGGGGTAGTTGGCCGTCCGGTGCCGCAGACCCGTGAGCGCGTTGAAAAGGGTCGTTTTTCCCGTGTTGGGGTTTCCGACGACGGCGACGCGAATCGGCCGCGCTTCTTCCCGGCGCGCGGCGGGTTTTTCCGGCCGAGTCGCCTCCGGCGTCGTGGAGAGGGGAACGGGTGCGTTCACTCCGCCTCCAGGAGCACACGGCGCGCTTCGTTCCGGCGTACGGCCAGGTCGAAACCGCGCAAGCGCACTTGCATCGGGTCCCCGAGCGGGGCATAGCGAACGACGCGGACTTTCTGTCCCGGAGTGAAGCCCAGCTCGGCGAGGCGCTGCGTGATGCCGTTCGACCCGAGAAGGCCCCGGATGCGGGCTTCCTGGTCGGGACGGAGGTCGGCGAGCGTGCGCTCCATGGGACGGATAATGATGAAAACGATTCTCAAAATCAACAGCCTGCCCGGGGGCCGGGAGGTCGGGACCGAGCGCCCGGGATCACGGCGTCACGCGACTTCCCGCGGGGCACATGTCCACCGGCTGGCCTCCGAAGAGGGCACGGATTCTTTCCGTGGCCACCCCCACTCGGTCGGGTGGGACGAGTCGTGTCGTGAGGGTGCGGGTGCGCGCAGGGGCGACGTTCCGGTCCGTTCCGGTCGAGCAGGGATGGCCGGGCGAGTCGTGCCTTCGCCGCAACGCGGATAGGCTCCGTTTTTCCGATGGCCGCATTCGTTCTCGCGGGCGACGTGGGCGGGACCAAAACGAGCCTGGGCCTTTTTCGGGCCGAGGCCGGAGAGCTGGCCCTCGAACGAGAAGCCACGTACCCGAGCCGGGAGTTCGCCTCGCTCGACGAAATCGTCCGGGATTTCCTCGGCCGGCAGAAGGGCAAGGTCGAGGCGGCGGCCTTCGGACTCGCGGGACCGGTGCTGGGCACTACGGTCCGGATCACGAATCTTCCGTGGGTGGTCGATGCGCAGAGTCTTTGCGAGAGCATCGGTTGTGCCCGGGTCCGCCTCTGGAACGACCTCCAGGCGGCGGCATTCGGGATTCTCTTCTTGCCTCCCGAGAAGCTCGAGCCCTTGCAGCGCGGAGTCTCCCGCGAGGGAAACCGTGCCGTTCTGGCAGCCGGGACGGGCCTCGGTCAGGCCGTTCTTTTCTGGGACGGTAGATCCTACCACCCGTCCCCCACCGAGGGCGGGCATGCCGATTTCGCTCCGCGGGACGAAAGGGAGAGCGCCCTTGCCGCCTTCGTGAGAAGGGAGACGGGGCGGGCTTCCGTCGAGCGCGTGCTTTCGGGCCCGGGCCTCTACCGTATCTTCCGGTTCGTCGTCTCGGAACTGGGCATCGAGCCGTCGCAGGCCGTCTTGGCGCGACTCGAAGACGAAGACCCGGCGCGCGTCGTCGGCGAGAGTGCCTTGCGTGGCGAGTGTCCGGCTTCGTCCGCGGCCGTCGACCTTTTCGTTTCCCTCTACGGTTCTCAAGCGGGCAACCTCGCGCTCGCGACGTTCGCCCTGGGCGGCGTCTACGTGGCGGGCGGGATCGCCGGGAAGCTTCTCCCGAAGCTCCGGGAAGGGGGCTTCGTCGCGGCCTTCCGCGCGAAGGATCCCTTCGAGTGGCTTCTCTCCGAGATTCCGGTCTTCGTCGTGCTCGAGCCCCACGTGGCGCGCCTCGGTGCGGCGCACGCCGCAGCCCGGCTTCTCGGCGGAGAGCCCGGTTGAAAGACCGGTCCGGAAAGAGGAAAGTGAACGGAGGGGCGGGGAAAGGAGGCGCGATGACGGAGAAGAGGAACCGGCTGCGAGAAATCCAGGCGTTCGGCCAGTCCGTCTGGTACGACAACATCAGCCGCGACCTTCTCGAGTCGGGCGAGCTGCGGCGGCTCGTCGAGGAAGACGGGATTTCGGGCGTGACGTCCAATCCCACGATCTTCGAGAAGGCGATCCGGACGGGAAAAACCTACGACCGCGACCTCGAACGGCTCGCCCGCGAAGGTCGCTCGCCGAAAGAAGCCTACGAGGCGCTCGCCATCGACGACATCCGGGCCGCCGCGGACCTCCTGCGCGAGGTCTACGAGCGGACGGGCGGGAAGGACGGCTACGTTTCCTTCGAGGTCTCGCCCCACCTGGCACGCGACACCGAGGGAACCATCGCCGAGGCGCGGCGTCTCCACCAGGCCGTGGGCCGAGAGAACGTGATGATCAAGGTACCGGCCACCCCCGAGGGCATCCCGGCGATCGAGGAGCTTCTGGCCGAGGACGTGCCGGTCAACGTGACGCTCATGTTCTCCCTCCGTCACTACACCGCCGTCGCCGAGGCGTACCTCCGAGGGATCGAGCGGAGAGCGCGGGCCGGAAAGCCGCTCGACCGCGTGGCCTCGGTGGCCAGCGTTTTCGTGAGCCGCATCGACACGGCGGTGGACAAGGAGCTCGAGGAAAAGCCCGAGGCGAGGGAGTTCCTCGGCAGGACCGGGATCGCGAACGCGAAGGTCATCTACGGAAAGTTCCGGGAGCTTTTCCGCGGGCCGCGCTTCCGCCGGCTCGAAGAAAAGGGAGCGCGGGTGCAACGTCCTCTCTGGGCCAGCACGAGCACGAAAAATCCCCGTTACAGCGACGTGCTCTACGCCGAAGCGCTCATCGGTCCGGACACGATCGACACGATGCCTCCGGCGACCATCGAGGCGTTCCGCGATCACGGCGTCGCGGCGAACCGCCTCGAAACCGACCTCGAGGGGGCCAAGTGGCTCCTCGACGAGCTCCCGAAATTCGGCATCGATCTCGACGCCGTGATGGAACGGCTGCAGGTGGAAGGTGTCGAAGCCTTCGCCCGCTCGTTCGACGAGCTGCTCGCCACGGTGGAAGCGAAGCTTGCGGCCTTCTCCGGGCCGGGGGCCGCGAAAAGCGCGAAATGAGTCCCGGGGGTGCACTCGCCCAGGCGCTCGATCTCGTCCGTGACGGCATGACGCTCGGCCTCGGCACCGGACGGGCCGCCTCGGCGTTCGTCCGCGCGCTCGGGGAACGGATACGGGAAGGTCTTCGCGTCCGGGGGATCGCCACGTCCGAGTCCACGGCGAGGCTCGCAGTCGAGGTAGGAATCCCGCTCGTCGACCTCGCGGACGCCGAAACGATCGACCTCACGGTCGACGGCGCGGACGAGGTGGACCCCAAGCTCGACCTCATCAAGGGTTACGGCGGCGCTCTCTTGCGGGAGAAAGTCGTCGCTTCGGCCTCCCGGCGCGTGGTGATTCTCGTCGGCCCCGAAAAGCTCGTTTCGGTCCTGGGCGAGAGAGGCAAGCTACCCGTCGAAGTCGTTCCCTTCGCCCTTCCCTACTGCCGTCGGAGGTTCGCGCAGATGGGCTACGCGTGCGAGCCTCGGCTCGAGGCAGGGGACCTCTTTCGGACGGACAACGGTAACTGCATCCTCGACTGTTCGGTCGGTCCTCTCCCCGAGCCGGGACGCGTCGACGCGGAGTTCCGGGCCGTTCCGGGCGTCGTGGCGACGGGGCTCTTCGTCGGGCTCGCGGACCTCGTGATCGTGGGCGAGGGGGACGCGTTCGAGGTGCGCAGGCGCGAGAATCCGTGACCCGGCCGCGGCGGTGCGTCGGGCGGGCTCGCAGAGCAAAGCGCGGACGACAGCAGATAGGCCGAGCCGAAAGGGGTCCCTGGAGGTCTTTGGCTCGCCCCTCCGCGGCGATGCCGCAGAGGCCGTGGGGAATCGCCGCTGGTCTCGGCTTTTCGTGCACGATTCGGGCGACGGTTTCCGGGACCTCCGCACGCACTGCGTCCGGGCTTTGAGAGGAATGCGAGGGCCGTTGCGCTCTACTTTTTTTATAGCCGGGGTCGAACCCCACAGCTTCGCGGCGTGCCACGGAGGACGAGGCGCACGGGTTGAAAGTCGGCCGGTTTCTCGGTTAAGCGTCACGGCCCGGCGGCGAGATGAACGAGAGGGAGCGAGACGTGGGGATCGCGGCGCACGCGCGCCGGCGCCCGGAGAAGCCCGCGATCGTTTTCGAGGGGAAGACGCTCACGTACGGGGAGCTCGACCGCCGGGTGAACCGCCTCGCCCGGGCACTCCGGCGCGCGGGCGTGGGTCCCGGTGACACCGTCGCCCTCGTCCTCCCGAATGGCTTCGAGTGGTTCGAGGCGCTCGGCGCTGCGGGGAAGATCGGGGCACAGGTCGTCCCGGTGGGTTACCGTGCCAAAGGGCCGGAGATCGCCTACATGGTCGCGGACTCCGGAGCGAAGGTGATCCTGGGCGCCTCGGAGCTCCGCGAAGAAATCGATCGGGCACTCGAAGAGCTCGGGAGAGGCGACGAGGCTCTGTGGGTGGTGGGCGAGAGGTGGCGTGGCCGCGCCTACGAAGACGTGCTGTCCGAAGAAAGCGGCGAGGAACCCGAAGGCTCGTTCGTCGGGGGGTTCAACACGCTCGTCTACACGTCGGGGACGACGGGACGCCCGAAGGGTGTGGAGCGGAAGATCGACCCCCGCGAGGCGCACCTCGGGCTTCTCGGAGTCGCGAGGCTCTGGGGCATGGACGAAGACGACGTGCATCTCGTGGCCGGCCCTCTCTACCACACGGGCCCGGCGAGCTACGGCCAGCTCCATCTCCTCGTGGGCGGCACCGTGGTACTCATGCGGCGCTTCGAGGCCGAGGAAGCCCTGCGGCTCGTCGACCGCTACCGGGTCACCAACACGTTCATGGTGCCCACCCACTTCCAGCGGATTCTCCTCCTCGACGAGAAAGTCCGCCGCCGGTACGACCTTTCGTCTTTGCGGCTCGTCCTCCACTCGGCTGCTCCGTGCCCCGAGCACGTGAAGCGCGGGATCATGGAGGTGTTTCCGCCCGGCGTCGTGACCGAGTTCTACGCGGCTTCGGAAAGCGGGTTCACGAAAATCACGGCCGAAGAGTGGCTGCGCAAGCCCGGGAGCGTCGGGAAGCCGTGGCCCGGGCACGAGATCCGGGTGCTCGACGAGAACGGCCGGGAGTGCGGCCCCGGGGAAGTGGGGCTCGTGTACGTCCGGGGGCCCCGCAACGATTTCGCCTACCGCGGCGCGGCGGAGAAAACCCGGGCTGCGTTCCGCGACGGCTTTTTCACCGCGGGCGACCTGGGCTATCTCGACGAGGACGGCTATCTCTACATCGTGGACCGGAGGGCGGACCTGATCCTCCGCGGGGGAGCCAACGTGTATCCGGCGGAGGTCGAAGCGGTGCTTCTGCGGCACCCGAAAGTCGCGGACGTCGCCGTGGTGGGCGTACCCCATCCCGAACTCGGGAAGTCCGTCCTTGCTGTGGTGGAACTCAAACCGGGCGAGAGCGCGACGGAGGAAGAGATCGTGGCCCACGCGCGGCAGGAGCTCGCTTCGTACAAGTGTCCGAGCCGCGTCGTCTTCGTCGACGAGTTGCCCCGCGAGCCGCAGGGCAAGGTGCGCAGACACGAGCTTGCGGCCCGCTTCGGAGGTGGGTAGTGCCGCGCGCGCGAGCGTTCTTGCTTTTTCTCTTTTGCCTGGGCTGCTCGTTCTTCGGCTGCTCGGTCGTCCGTTCTCCGGGACCCTACGGGAACTCGGCGAGAAAAGAACCTCTCGAAGACGAGCGGCCCTACTTCTATCAAGCGCTTCTCGGTCCGGTCTCCCCGGAAGAGCCCTTTCTCGACGGCGAGATGGTCGGCTGGTACGGCGTGATCGTGGAAATCGAGCCCCTGCGAAGCGGGGTCACGTGGATCGTCCTCGATCACCGTTATGCCGACGACAAGAACCTCCGGTACGGACTGACCTCCGCGAGCTCCATCCACACGGTGAGTCTCTTCGGCGGCGGCAGATTCGAGACGGCAACGACGTATCCCGATGCCGCAAAAGAGTGGCTCCCGGGTGATCTCTTGCGGGTTTACGGAAAGGCCTACCGCAAGGAGGGCGAAGGGGTCCGCGTCGTGCCCGTCTATTTTCGGCACTGGCCCAGGCAGGAGTACGAGGTGGCGCCGCTGAGACCCGTGCGGAACGAGGAGGGAACCATCCGGCGCAAGGCGAAGGGACGAGGCAAGGGGTGGCCCGAGCTGCGGCTCGACTTCACGGTGCTCGACCGCTCTTCTCCTGCCGACGAGAAAGTCCGCGAGAAGCTGATCGCCCGATATCCCGAGAGCGACGAAGCGCACAAGCGGCGCATTGCGTTCACGCTCGGCGAGATCGGCGGGGAGGAATCCGCCGCGTTTCTCGCCGAGGCTGCGGGCGAGGCGACGGACGACGGCGTTCGGCGCGCTTGCCTCGAAGCGCTCCGAAGGGCGCGTGGCGAAGTCGGCCCCCACTGGAACCCTTCGGCCCCGGTGCCCTACTGGCGGGAGACCTTCGCCAACGTGCCCATCCGTCTCGACGACGAGGACTTGCCCGTCGTCGTCGAGCCTTCTTCCGGGCCCGAGGCGACTCCCACTCCCTGAACGTCGCTCGCGGGGGCTCGGCAGAGCTTCGGCGCCGCGCCGGGCCCGGTGCGAGACGGCTTTTCCCGCTTTTCCTTTCGCTCCGTTGTGTGCGCACGGCCCCTCTGGGTGCGCAAAACCCCTCGGGCGCCGTCGCGGCATCTCGCGGTTCTCTCGCTCCGTGGCCGCCCAATCGCACGGACTCGTGATGGCATCGGGCTTGCGGATCGCGACCTCCTTTCGCTTCCGCCGTCGCCCCCTCCAGAAGCTCGTCCGGACCGAGTCCCTGCAGCTCAGAACCCGAAGTGGAAGAGGACGACGAGCGTCATCCAGAGAAGGAGGACGTAGCCGATCATGAAAGCGATCGTCCGGTGCGGCTGCATCGCCCGGATGTAGAAGATGCTGTGGAGGATCCGTGCTGCGGTGAAGCCGAGAAAGCAGACGCGCGTGCCGAGCACCGTCGGTTCCGCGAGAACGTAGAGAAAGCCCGAGAGAAAAAACGGCAGGATGTTCTCGAGGTCGTTCCGGTGTGCACGCCGCACCCGCTCGATGTCCTCGTCGGGCGTCGTGGTCGGGGCGAGTCCCTGCATCTGGTAGTCCTCGGGCGTGGCGAAGCGCTTGCGGCCGATCCGCAGGATGCTCGTGTACGTGCCCACCGCCATCATCTTGAGGACGAGGACGGCGGAGCACGCGGCGTAAAGCGAAAAACCCGGGAGTTCGACGAGTTCGTTCACGGCTGCTCTCCTATCCGCCCGGGGTTCTTAGCCCGAACGGGGGTAAAGGGAAAGCGCCGAAGGGCCCGCGGGGCGGTTGAGAAAATCAACCAAGGAAGCTACGCCTCGGTCATGGCGCTGAACATCAAAAACCGGGACGTCGAGCGATTGGCGGCCGAGGTGGCTGCGCTTACCGGTGAGAGCAAGACGCAGGCGATTCGAAAAGCGCCGGAGGAACGGCGGCAGCGGCTTTCTCTGCGGGTCGTTCGCCGGGACCGCAGAGCGGCACTGGTTGCCTTTCTCGAGCGCGAGATCTGGCCCGAAATTCCGCCACGGCTCCTCGGAAAGCGATTCCGCCGCGCCGAAGAAAACCACATTCTTGGCTACGGGCCGAAGGGTGTATGATCGTCGACACGTCGGCGATCGTCGCAATCTTTTTCCGGGAACCCGACTTCGAGTCCCTCCTCCAGTCGTTCGCAGCGCGATTTTCTTCCCGTCCCGGGGGCTTGCGGAGCCGAGCGAGCCAGGGGGAAGCCCCGTGAAAACCGCTCCCTTCGGCTGGACGGGCGTCGCCGTCCCTCTCGTGGGCCAGGGGACCTGGCACATGGGGGAGTCGCGCCGTCGCAAAGACGAAGAAGTCGCGGCGCTCCGGTTGGGCCTCGAGCTCGGGCTCGTGCACATCGACACGGCAGAGCTTTACGGCCAGGGGGGTGCGGAGGAAGTCGTCGCGGAGGCGATGCGGGGATTTCCGCGAAAGGAGGTGTTTCTGGTCTCGAAGGTCCTGCCCCAGCACGCGTCCTACCAGGGGACGATTCGTGCCGCCGAGGCGAGTCTCCGGCGGCTCCGGACGGACTACCTCGACCTCTACCTCCTTCACTGGCCCGGGCGCTATCCGATCGAAGAAACGATGGGTGCGATGGCCGAACTCGTCCGCCAGGGGAAGATCCGGTTCGCGGGCGTGAGCAACTTCGACGTGACGGAGCTTCGCGAAGCCGTGGAGCGTTCGCCCGTGCGGATCGCCTGCAACCAGGTTCTCTACAATCTCACCCACCGGGGAATCGAACTCGACCTCCTCCCGTTCTGCCGCCGTCACGAGATCGCGGTCGTGGGCTACACGCCCTTCGGCGGCTTTCCGACCCGAGGAGTAGGGTTTCGGGTCCTGGAAGGGATCGCCCGCCGTCACGGCAAGACGCCGCGGCAGGTCGTGCTCCGTTTCCTCACGCGCCTTCCGGGACTTTTCGCGATCCCCAAGGCGGCAAAGCTCGAGCACGTCCGCGAGAATGCCGGGGCTTCGGACTTCGATCTCACCGAGGAAGACATCCGCGAGATCGATCGCGTCTTCCCGGTGCCGCCGAGACCCGTGCCGCTGGCCATGGCATGAGAAAATCAGGTCGCCCGGGTCAAAAGGCGCAAAGATTCTCGTTGGCGGAAGACCCGCAGGGGCTCTGCGGGGTGCCGGCAGGATTCCCTGGCGCCGTAGAAGTCTCTGCGTATCCGACGACTCGCAGGCCTGTGTAAGCTTCCCCCCGGGTCGAAGGAGCCCTCGCCCGACCGTCGTCGCCGACTCTTCTTGGAAGAGCCCTGGCGCCTGTTCTATGATCGCCGCGGCCCGGGGAGGGAAAACGATGCTCACAGAAGCGGAAGTCCAGGCTCACCTCGAGCGGATCGCACGCGACGGGTACACGATCGTCGAGAACGCCATCGAGCCCGAGCTCGTGGAGGCACTTCGCGAAGATCTCCTGCGGCTCGAGCGCGCGCTCGACGTGAAGCCCGCCGCCAACTCCTTCGAGGGAGTCCGGACGTTGCGCATTTACAACCTGCTCGTTTACGGGAAGCTCTGGGAGCGAATCCCGGTGCACGAGAACGTGCTCCCCATCGTCGAGGGAGTGCTCGACCGGGGTTGTCTCGTTTCGTCCCTTTCCTCGATCGACATCCTGCCGGGCGAGACGGCGCAGCCGATCCATGCCGACGACCAGCTCATCCCCATCCCGAAGCCTCACGTGGCGCTCGTGTGCAACACGATGTGGGCGCTCACGGACTTCACCGAGGAAAACGGGGCCACGCGCGTGGTTCCGGGCTCGCACCTTTTCGACCACTCGCCGATCTACGGCCATCCGTACGACAGCATCCCTGCCGTCATGAAAAAGGGGAGCGTCCTCGTCTGGCACGGAAGTCTCTGGCACGGCGGCGGCGCGAACCGGACCAGAGAACGCCGGATCGGCATCGCCATGAACTACTGCGCGGGCTTCATCCGCCAGCAGGAGAACCAGCAGCTCGGCATCCCTCGCGAAATCGTGGCCCGCTTTTCGCCGAGGCTGCAGGAGCTCGTGGGATACGGTGTCTACAACGGGCTCATCGGCCACATCGACAAGCGGAGTCCCCGGAGCCTTCTGGGCTCGCAGGACGGCCACGGGATGATCTGGGACCGCGACCCGCGCCCCGCGAGCGAGGTGGATCTCACCTACGGCAACGAGGAGGAAGCATGAAGTTCGGCCTTTTCGCTCCCGCCAGCAACCCTTTCGCCACGCCGGAGTATCTCGCTGCCCTCGCGCGAGGGGCGGAGGAAAGGGGCTTCCACTCTCTCTGGATGGCCGAGCACGTCGTGCTCTTCGACGAGTACGCCTCCAGGTACCCCTACTCCGCCGACGGCAGGATCCCCGCCGGCCCGGAAAACGGCATCCTCGACCCCTTCGGGGTCCTCTCGTTCGTGGCCGGCGTCACACAGCGGCTTCGCCTCGGGACCGGCATCTGTCTCGTGCCCCAGCGAAACCCCGTCTACACGGCGAAGGAAGTGGCGACGCTCGACTGGCTTTCGGGCGGCCGGTTCGACTTCGGCGTGGGCGTGGGGTGGCTCGCCGAGGAATTCCGCGCGCTCGGGGTTCCCTTCGAAAGGCGGGGTGCACGGTGTCGCGCGTATCTCGAGGTCATGAAGCGGCTCTGGTGCGATCCGGTCTCGAGCTACGAGGGGGAGTTCTACTCGCTTCCACCGTGCCGCCAGTACCCGAAACCCGTCCAGAAGCCGCACCCCCCGATTTTTTTCGGCGGGGAAAGCGACGCGGCCCTGCGGCGCGTGGCCGACCTGGGGCAAGGGTGGTATCCGTTCTCGCTCGGTCCCGAGGGACTCGCGGAGAGGCTCCGGAAGCTCGAGGAGTATCTCGCGCGCAACGGCCGGAGGCGGAGCGAGATCCGGATCTCGGTCTGTCCCTACCTGTTGCCCTGCACTCTCGAAACCGTGGAACACTACCGGGACCTCGGTGTCGAGCAGGTGATTTTCCTTTTCCTCGCGCGGGACGCCGAGGACGTGCCCCGGGTTCTCGACCAGCTCGCCGAGTCTTACGTGGCAAAAGCGCGCGACTGGTGACGGGTCAGACGAGGCGGTAAGCCTCGAGCACGTTCCGCCCGAGGAGTCGTTCCCGGGCGCTTTCGGGCAGCGCTTCGACGAGTTTCGTGAGGTGCGGTACGTACTCCGGCGGGTGGTCGGGGTGCGGGAAGTCCGAGGCCCAGAAAAACCGGTCCTCGCCGACGAGCGGCACGATGGCGGGGAGGGCGCTCTCGTCGGGATCGCCCGCGATCCAGCATTGCCGCCGGAAGTAGAAGCTCGGTTTTTCCCGAAGCGGCACCGTACGCCCCTGCGGCGAGGCGTACACCGTGTCCATGCGGTCGAGCCAGTACGCGATCCAGCTCGCTCCGGACTCGAGAACCACGACCCGGAGTTCGGGGAAGAGGTCGAAGACGCCGAACTGGAAAAGGGACGTGAAGGCGTGCCGGACGGCGTCCGGGGCCGTCACGTTCAGGAAAAACGAATACCGAAAGCTCGTCATTTCCCCGAACCTGCCGGGGGCCGCCCACTTGGGCTCGAAGCTCGGATGGATGGCGAAGGGGAGACCCAGCTCCTCGGCCGCCGCGAAGACGCGGTGGTGGTCGGGGTGTCCGATCGGCTTCCGCGTCCAGCAAAAGGGAGGAGACCAGATTCCCTTGACACCGTCCTTCGCAGCCCGCCGCACCTCGGCCTCCGCGGCTTCGGGGTCGCCGAGCGAGATCTGTGCGATCGGAACCAGCCGGCCGCCGGAATCCGAGCAGAAGTCCACGATCCAGCGGTTGTAGGCTCGAAGGTAGGCCTGGGTGATTTCTTCGTCGTCGCACTCCGCCACCCAGAGGACGCCGAGCGTGGGGTAGAGAAAAGCGCGCTCGATGTGCTCGAGGTCGAGCCTCCGGAGCCGTTCTTTCGGGTCCATGGCGCCGAGCGGTGCCAGGTCGACGTAGCCGAGTCCGGTTTTCGCCTCCCGCGGGTACTCGATGCCGCCCAGCCGGTCCATGGCCCCGAGGGCGGCGGGCATGCCGTTGCGAACGAGCTTCGACGGCCTTCCGTCGAT
This sequence comes from Candidatus Binatia bacterium, assembly GCA_026004195.1. Taxonomy (NCBI): domain Bacteria; phylum Candidatus Binatota; class Binatia (SeqCode); species Binatia bacterium. Next base: position 912,741 of record BPIQ01000002.1, on the reverse strand, counting down.
CTCGAGGTATTCGAGGCCGCGTTCGTCCTTGCGGATGTGGAGGGCGCGGTCTCGGTACCTGGGCTCGAGGTACCGGTCCCAGAGGTCGGGTGGCTCGAGCACGTGGCCGTCCGCATCCACGGCACCGTCGTAGGGCAAGCGCGGCAGTTCCTTCATCGTTCCTCTCCGCCCTTCGGCCGAAATTAGAACACCGGGTACGACGGCCGCGCAACCCCGCAAGAGGCGTTCGACGAGGGGGCCGGCTTCGGCTACCCTCTCGGCATGCTCGGGCCGGTCTTGGGTTTTGCAGGCCTTTTTCTCGCAGTCGCTTTCGGAGAAGTGCGGGCCACGCAGATTTCCTCCGAGCGCGGGGAGCTCGCACTCACGGTCTACCACGAGAACGTCGCGTTCGTCCTCGACCGAAGGGAAGTCCGGCTGGCGAGGGGGCGCGAGCTTCTTGCCTTTCGTGAAGTTCCTTCGAGCCTCGTCCCCGAGAGTCTTCTCGTCAGGGACCCGGACGGAAACGTCGTCGTCCGCCGAGAGCGTTTCGCCTACGATCTGGGGGAGCGGGAAAAGCTTCTCTCCCGGTACGTCGGAAAATCGCTCGAGATCGTCGATCGGAATCCCGCCACGGGCGAAGACAGGGTCCTCGAGGCCGTTCTCTTGCAAGCGTCACCGGAGCCCGTCTACCGGATCGGCGAGGAAATCCATCTGGGCCTTCCCGCGCGCCTCGTCCTGCCGCCGCTTCCCGACCTGGTCGTCGAGCCCACGGTTTTCGTCGACGTCGAGGCGAGCCGAGCAGGTGTGGAACGGCTCGACCTCTCGTACCTGGTCGAGGGCATTGCCTGGCAGGCGGACTACTCTCTCCTCGCGCGTGACGAGGAGGGCGAGCTTGCGGTCCAGGCGACGATACGAAACGGGACGGAACTCTCCTATCCGGCGGCTCGCCTCGAGCTGGTGGCCGGAGAGATCCGCCGCGGCCGCGAACCTCGGATTCGGGCCTTCGGGGCCCGCATGGCCGAGGTTTCCGGCGGTGCGGCGAGTCCGCGGGAGACGCCGGCCGGGGAGTTCTACCTCTACGCCTTTCCGGAGCCCGTCGACCTCCCGGCGGCGGACGCGGTGCGCCTTCCCTTGCTCGAATCCAGGAAAGTTCCCCTGCGCGTGCGGTACTACCTGGAGCGGTCCGGACGCTTCGCCGTGGGCGAAAGCCCGGTGTCACCCAGAGAGGAGGGAGTCGACTACGCGGTCGAGATCGAGAACACGGAGCGTGCGGGCCTGGGATTGGCGCTTCCGGCGGGGAAGGTTCGTGTGTACACCGACTCCGGTGGAACGCTCCGTTTCGCCGGCGAAGACACGGTGCGAGCGACGGCGCGGGGAGGGCTTTTCTCGGTCCGTCCGGGCAAGGCCTTCGACGTCGTCGCCACGCGGAGGCAGAGCGATTACAAGGTCCTGGGCCGCGACTCCTGGGAGACGGAGTGGGAGGTCGCGATCCGCAACGAGAAGAAAAAAGAGGTCCTCGTCGAGGTATTCGAGGAGGTCTCGCACGACTGGGAAGTCGTCTCGTCCACGCACCCCCACGAGGTCGTGGATGCTCGGACGATTCGCTTTCCCGTGAAGGTTCCCGCGGGAAAGACGAAGACGCTTCGCTACCGGCTGCGCGTGCGGGCGCGACGTTGAGTGGCGCAAGCGCGGTTGCCGGGGGCCTCAGGGCCGTGTGCGAACGGCCAGGAGGCGGTTCGGGTCTTCGGGGTCGAGGGCGAGGACGGGCGTGTAGGCGCGGAGCCTCTTTCGGTGCCACCAGGCTCCCGTTCGTCGCCGTTCGTCCCAGGTGGTGAATCGATAGTCGTAAAGCGTGGCACGGAGGTAGCGCGGAGGCCGATCGGGAAAGGGATTTTCGGCGAGCAACCCGAGGACAGGGCGCGAGCCCTGGAGCACCCGAAGACAGAAAGAGAGAAACCAGGGGTCCGTCCGTAGATTTCCGAGGGCGGCAAACCACATTCGCCAGTCGAGCCTCGGCATGTGGGGCTGGACGAAGGCGGGGGCGCGGCGCGGGTCGCCGGGCTTCCACCGGAACTCGTACTCCTGCCAGGTCTTTGCGTCGTTGCTTCCCTCGAGAACGATCTCCGGCCGCGAAGTGGTCATGCGGGCGAAAAGGCCGTAGGGGTTCGCGAGGTGGAAAGGCTCCGTCGCGCGGTAGAGTCCGAGCAGCGGTCCGGGCCAAAGGGGTCGGAATCGGAGCCCGTGGGCGAAAGGGACGACGTTCAGAACCAGAAGAAACACGGCGAGCACGGCGAACGGAACCTGGGAGACGATGCTTTTTGCCCCCGGCGGCCGTCGAAGTTCGGGCAGCGGCGGCAGGCGCCGCACGAGCGGTCCGAGGTGCCCGTCGTCGAGAAGCGGAAGGCACAGCACGACCGTGAGCAGGTTGAAAAAACCGTAGTTTCCCGTGCCGGCAATGAGTGCCATGAAAACCGTGAACGTCGCGGCGCGCGAAAAGCCGGAGAGCCCGCGGCCCCAGCGCGAAAAACGGCACGACGAGCTCGACGAAAAAGACGAAGGCCACCGACAGCCTGTGGAACCAGAGCGGGGCCTGGTGCATGTACCACCCCGTCCAGGTCGGAAGGCAGGTCGTTTCGTAGTGGTAGGCGAGCGCCGTGCCGTTCCGCCAGGTGGGGTCGCCGCTCGCGAGCTTGACGGCACCGGAGAGGAACATGAGCTTGAAGAGAAGGAGCCGGAGAAGCCAGCCGACGACGGGTGAGGGTCGCTCGGCCCAGGCGGCCGACCACGGGGAGACGGCGCGAAGCGGCGTCCAGAAAACGGCGAGAAATCCCGTCTCGAGAAGCAGGATGTCCCACTGGAAGGCGAGAAAGGTCCGCGAGAGCGTGAAAAGCGAAAGGTAAAGGACCCAGAGAAGCACGGCCGCCGCGGTCGGGACGAAACCGAAAAAGAGGGCCAAGGCCGCGGCGCAACCCGCCGCGCAGAGGGCGTGAAGGCTCGGGCTTTCCGCTCCTACGATCCACGAGACCGTGGGGACTCGCCAGAAGCGTTCGGGTCCCAGATTTTTCTCGACCCGCTCGAGATACTCGCGCGCGGGAAGGATGCCCTCGGGCCCCACGAGTCCTTCCACCTGAACCCAGAGCGAGACGAAGGCCACGAGGTAGACCGCCGCGAGGGCCGAGAGAAACGTGCGGCGGACGAGCCTCGTGTCGCGTGACGCCGGCGAGAGGGGCGGCGTGCGTAGTAGCCTGTCGGCGAAACGGCGAGGGCCCCGTGACATCGTCGCGGTTCCGGAGAACGGTGTCCGGAATTGGTGTTCCTTTTCGCCGTGCCGTCAAGACGCGCATCGTCCGGAATGACGGGACGTTGCGATCGGCGACCACCCCGATGCGGAGGGACGCGCTCCGTCGCGTCGGCAACGGACGGCCGGTTCCGTTGCATACGCGAACACGGCCACGCGGAGGGACGCGCTCCGTCGCGTCCGGGCGGCGGGGGCGAACGCGTCACGCACGAACACGGCCACGACAGAGCGTGGCCCTCCGATCGCGTCCGGGGAGGCGGTGGCGGTATGAACGTGTCCATCGCGTTCGCAACGGCGCGGCGTTCCATGGCCGCGACGAACCCGGTCGGAGGGACGCGCTCCGTCGCGTCCGGGGGGCGGGTGTTGCATACGCGAACACGGCCACGCGGAGGGGACGCGCTCCGTCGCGTCCGGAGCGGCGGGCGGTCGTCGCGTCACGCACGACACACGGCCACGACAGAGCGTGGCCCTCCGATCGCATCCGGGGAGGCGGTGGCGGTATGAACGTGTCCATCGCGTTCGCAACGGCGCGGCGTTCCCATGGCCGCGACGAACCCGATGCGGAGGGACGCGCTCCGTCGCGTCCGGGGGGGGTTGTTGCATACGCGAACACGGCCACGCGGAGGGACGCGCTCCGTCGCGTCCGGGGGGGGGGCGGACGCGTCACGCACGAACACGGCCACGACAGAGCGTGGCCCTCCGATCGCGTCCCGGGGGCGCGGGGGCGGGCGAACGGGCCCGTTGTGCCGGCGATAATCCCACGTCCGGTGCCGTGTCGTTGACACGACGACCCCCCACGACTAGAAGCCGCACGATGCCAAGCACGCTTCCGTCGGCAGAAGGAGCTTCCGACTTCCGCTTCGATCCCTTCGACCCCGAGACTCGCCGGAATCCCTTCCCTCTCTACGCCCGAGCTCGTCGCGAGTTTCCGGTCTATCCGCACCCGGACTTTCCCGACCGTTTCCGTCTTCCGGTACGCCGACGTCCAGGCCATCCTGCGCGATTGGAAGACGTGGTCGAACGAGTTTCCTCCTCCACCCGGTTTCGACCCCGAGGAGCTCCCGAAACCGAGCATGCTCGGCCTCGATCCACCCGAGCACGATCGGCTGCGGAGCCTCGTGAACCAGGCCTTCACGCCCAGGGTGTTGCGCCACCTCGAGCCCCGGATCGAGCGGACGGCGCGGGAGCTTCTCGACCGGGCTCTCGACGAGCGCGAGATCGACTTCGTGAAAGCCCTGGCTTACCCGCTGCCGGTCATCGTCATCGCCGAACTCATCGGGGTTCCTCCCGAGGACCGCGAGCGCTTCAAGACATGGTCCGACCGCGCGGTGGAAGATCTCGGGACGGGCCTTTTCGTTCTACCGTCGCGCGAACGCCTCGCCCGCGTCCGCGAGCTTCTCGGGGAAATGGGTGCCTACTTCTCCGCCCTTGCGCGCGAGCGGCTCCGCAACCCGCAGGAAGACCTGCTGACCGGTCTCGTCCATGCCGAGGTGGAAGGTTCGAAACTCACGCACGACGAGCTCGTGCGGATGCTCACGCTGCTTCTGGTCGCGGGGAACGAGACCACGACGACTCTTCTCGGCAACGCCATCCTGGAGCTTCTCGACCATCCGGCGGAACTCGCTCGCCTGCGTTCGGACCCGGGCCTTCTGCCCTCCGCCGTCGAAGAGATCCTCCGTTTCTCGTCGCCGGTCCAGCTCGACCCGCGCCGGGCGACCCGCGACGTCGAAGTTCGCGGGCACCGGATCCGCAAGGACCAGGTCGTGGTCTGCTGGATCGGTTCGGCCAACCACGACGAGGAGGTCTTCCCCGACCCCGAGCGGTTCGACATCGGGCGCGAGGACAACCGCCACCTGGCCTTCGGCTTCGGCGTCCACTACTGCCTCGGGGCCAATCTGGCGCGGCTCGAGACGCAGGTGGCGCTGCGAGTCCTTCTCGAGCGGACTCGCTCCTTCGAGCGGGTCGGGTCGGATCCCCTGCCGCTCCACCCGAGCATCGTCTTCCGCGGCGTCACGAGCCTACCGCTGCGCCTCGTGCCCGCCTGAGCCGTCGCGTTGCGCGGTCGCGTCCTTCCGAGTATGCAGAGAAGCCCTCGGAAGGAGCGGGTCATGGCGAAAGTGAACGGCGTCCTCGGGCCGATCGACACGGCGGATCTCGGCTTCACGCTCATGCACGAGCACGTCCTGGTAGCGAACTGGTCCATGCGGATGGCCTTCCCGGACTGGATCGACCGCGAAGCTCACGTCGAACGGGCGGTCCGGGAGGTTCGGAGCGCCAAAGAACGCGGCGTGAGGACGATCGTCGACCTCACGCCCATCAACCTCGGGCGTGACATCCACGTGATCCGGGAGGTGGCCGAGAAAGCCGAGATGCAGATCATCGCGGCCACGGGATTCTACTGGACCGAAGAGCCCTTCTTTCTGGGCTGGGACGCGGACCGGCTCGTGGAAATCCTCGTCCGTGACATCACGCACGGGATCCAGGGCACGGACGCGAAAGCCGGGATCATCAAGTGCGCGACCGACGAACCGGGCGTCACGCCGACGAACCGCAAGCTTCTCCAGGTGGCGGCCCGGCTCCACCGCGCGACCGGCGTCCCGATTTCCACGCACACCCACGTCCAGAGCCTCACCGGCCTCGCGCAGCAGGACGTGTTCGAGGAAGAAGGGGTGGACCTGCGACGCGTCGTGATCGGTCACTGCGGAGACACCGAAGACCTCGATCTCCTCGAGCGGATCCTGCGGCGCGGGAGCTTCGTCGGCATGGACCGCTTCGGTCTCGACATGATCCTGCCGACCGAAAAGCGCGTGAGCGTCGTCGCCGAGCTCTGCCGACGAGGGTGGGCCGGGCAGATCGTGCTCTCGCACGACGCGTGCTGCCACATCGACTGGGCACCGCCGGGGCTTCTCGAGGCGGCCGTCCCGCGGTGGAATTTCCGCCACATTCCCGACGACGTCCTGCCCGCGCTCCGGAAGGAGGGGGTTTCGGAAGAAGACATCCGGACGATGACCGTGGACAATCCCCGGAAAATTTTCGAGCAGCAGGGGGCGTACTGACGCTCCGGGCCTCCGTGGAGCACCGTGTCCTCGACGACCGGGCCCGCGAGCGGCTGCGCTACGTGCGCGTCCGGCAGGGCCCCGTCGATCTCTCGCGATTTCCCGACTTCCTCGTCGTCGGCCCGCAGAGGACCGGCACGACCTGGCTCCACGCGCATCTCCGCTTCCATCCCGACGTTTTTCTCGCCGAGCCCAAGGAGCTTTTCTTTTTCAACCGGCTCAAGGACCCTTCGCATCCCAGATTCCGCTCGAACGAACTCGAGTGGTACCTCTCGTTTTTTTCCGACCCGTGGTGGCGGTGGCTCGGGAAGAATCTCCTGACGCTCGCGCGGTACGGCGAGTTCTACCGGCCCCGGGTGCGAGGCGAGGCGACGGCCAGCTACGCGGCCATGGAGCGCGACCTGATCGAGGAAATCCACGCGCTCAACCCCCGCCTCAAGGTCGTGCTCACGATCCGGCATCCCGTCGACCGGGCCTGGTCCCACGCCAAAAAAGACCTGGCACGCAACCGCGGGCGGCGGCTCGAGGACGTACCGCCGGAAGAGTGGAAAGCGTTTTTCCTCGACCCCTACCAGCTCCGTTGCGGCAGGTACGCGGAGCTCTACGAGACCTGGGCGGGTGTGTTCGGCCCGGAGAACGTTTTCGTGGGCCGCTTCGAAGACATCGCCACGCGCCCCGAGGGGCTTCTCCTCGACGTCCTGCGGTTTCTCGGAGCGAGGGCCGAGCCGCGCTTCGTGCCGAGGAGCGTAAGGCGGGTCGTGAACCCGACGCACCGCTCCGAAGTTCCCGCCGAGCACCGAGCTTTTCTTTCGGAGCTTTTCCGCGACGAGATTCAGCGGGCCCGCGAGCGGTTCGGTGTCGACTGGGCCCTTTCCTGAGCGGCCGGGTTCTCGGTCCCGGGCCTCGCGAGGCCCCGACGCGAGAGATAGCGCGAGTAACGCACCATGTGTTCGAGCGCCGTGAGCGCCCGCTCGACGGACGGGAACGCCACGGTGCGGAGACTTCGCATCTCTTCGACGCCCGGGTTCCCGGGTCGGGTTTCCGCGAGTTCGGTCGAGACGAGGACGGGCTTTCCGTACCTCCGCGAGAGCTCCACGGCCGTGCGGGCGTAGCGGCGGTCCTGTCGCTCGTGGTAGGCCACGACGCGCTCGAGCCCGTAGCCCGGGTAGAAAGGGCTTTCTCTTTCGAGCTCACCCAGGTTCGACTGGATGCCGAGGCCCAGAAAAAGGACGGCGTCGACCTCGGGATGGGCCGCGACGAGCTCGAGACACTCGGGCACGGTATCCCGCGTTTCGCTCCCCGCGAGATCGGCGGGGTTGTTCCGGCTCCACCGTGGGGGCAGTCTCGAGTCGAACGCGGCACGCAGGTCCGAGGGAAGCGGCAGGAGGCGGAGGACGGAAGAGGACGAGACACGATCCGCGGCGAGCACGCCCCAGCCCCCGGCGGTCGTGAGAACGAAGACCCGCGGGCCCTCCGGAAGCGGTAGCGTCGCGAACGCGGCGCACGTGTAGAACCCCTCGGCGACCGTGCGAACCCGCGAGATTCCCGCCTGACGGCAGAGTCCCTCGAAAATGCGCTCGTCGCTGGCGAGCGCCCCCGTGTGGGAGGCGGCGGCACGCTGCCCTCCTTCTGTGACTCCTCCGCGCAGGACGACGAACGGTTTTCGGCGCGTCACCGAACGCGCGCGCTCGAAGAACGCCCGCCCGTCCCGGAGACCTTCGAGGTAGACGAAAACGGCGCGCGTTTCCGGGTCCTCGGCGAAGTACTCCAGGTAGTCTTCGAGAGAGAGCGCGGCACAGTTCCCGGCCGAAATGGCGCGGCTCAGTCCCACGCCCGTCGAGCGCGCGTAGTTGGAAAACGCCTGCACGAAGCCGCCCGACTGGCTCGCGACGGCAATGTGCCCCCGGGGAGGGTAGGGCGCTACGATCTGGGCGCAGAGCGAGACGGGCGTCGAGACGATGCCCTGCCCGTTCGGTCCCGCGAGGAGAAGCCCGAGCTCTTTTGCGAGCGCCGCGAGTTCCTGCTCGGCCCGCTTTCCCTCGGCTCCCGTCTCCCCGTAGCCGCCCGACGCCACGAACGCGGCCCGAATCCCGCGCCGGGCGCAGGCGCGAAGAAGCTCGGGGACGGTTTCCGGCGGCGTGCACACGAAAACCAGATCCGCGGCTCCGTAGGGCACTTCCTCGACCGAACGGAGGGTCTTGCGTCCCAGGACTTCCGCCCCTTCCCGGTGGACGAGAAAAAGCTCGCCCCGGTAGCCGAGGCTCAGGATGTTGTGCGCGGCCACGAAGCCGAACTTGCCGGCGTGCGTCGAGACGCCCGCGACGACGATCCCGCGGGGTTCGAAAAGCGGCCGGAACCGTTCGAGGACCGTGCTCACGACTCGCCCACCTCGACCAGCGCGTCGACGGCGACGGGCCTTCCCTCGGAAAGGACGACCGGGTTGAGATCGACGGCAAGGACCGAGGGGTCCGACGACGCGAAGCCGGCGAGGCCCAGAAGAAGCGAAACGAGGGCTTCGCGGTCGGCCGGGGGCTCGCCACGGAACTCCCCGAAAAAGCCCGTGTCTTCGAGCTCCTCGAGCATTTCCTCGGCATCCACCCGCTCGATCGGAAGAAGGCGGAAGGTAACCCGCCGCAGCACCTCGGCGAAAATGCCCCCGAGTCCGAGCAGAATGCAGGGGCCGAAGGTCTCGTCTCGGGTGCAGCCCGCGATGAGCTCGCGCCGCCCGGGAACCATGCGGGAGACGAGAAGCTCGACCTCGCCGTCCTCGGGCCCGATACGGCCCAGAATCTCGCGCGCCGCCCGCTCGACGCTCGGGCCGTCGCGCAGGTCGAGGACGACGAGACCGCGTTCGGTCTTGTGGGCGAGACCCTCGCCGCAGGCTTTGAGCGCCACGGGAAAACCCACCGACGCGGCCGTTCGCGCCGCCTCCTCCGGGCTCCGGGCGAGCTCTTCCCGGGGAAAGGGGATGCCGAAGGGGGCGAGGCGCCGTTTCGATTCGAATTCGGAAAGTGTCCTGCGCAAGGGAGGAAAGCGGCTCAGGCCCAGGCGACGGCGACGAGTCTCCGGCCCCGGTAGGGCAGCCGGCCGTGCGCGACGGAGTGGTTGTCGATGGCAAGCACGTCTCCCCGGCGCCAGGGGAAGACGACGAGGTGCCGCCAGATGACGTCGCGCACGTGCTCCATGTCGGCGTCGGGAATTTCGCGTCCGTCCGCGTACGTGCAGTGCATGGCCTGGGCTTCGCTCGACGTGAACGTGCGCTTCGCCCACACGAGAACCCGCGAGAGCTGCCAGAGGAAAAAAATCCTGGCACTGGGCCGCAGGCGGAAAATCCTGGCGTACTCGCCCGGGGCGGCGGAGAGGTGGAAGACCTGCGTGTGGTTGTGCCACACGCGCTCCCCGGTCCTGGGATGGTCGCGGAAGACGGGCTGCGTGTGCACGAGCCGGAGCCCGTCGTTCGGAAGCCAGGTGACTTCGAAGCCGTGCTCGCGGCACTTCGCCTCGACGACGCTCTTGTCCGTCGTGAGGAACATTTCGTCCCAGCGTTTCAGCTTCCAGAAGTCGAAGCCCTTGCTCCGGGGCCCGCTGTAGTTCCGGACGATCCGGATGCCGCCCTCCTCGAAGCGGCGCCGCACGGCCGGGTCGAGATCCCTCCACACTTTGCGGAAGTCGCAGAGTGGGGTCTCGCCGCTTCCTTCCTCGGGTTCTTCGAGGCAGGAGAAAAAGACCCGTCGGGGAGGTTTCGGGAGAAAGCTCATCTCGCAGTGCTCGGGGATGGGGTAGTAGCCCGGCAGCTCGCTCGCCGTGAAAACACGCGGCGTGAGAGCCTGCCGCGGCGAGGTGCCGAGATACTCCGTCTGGAGCTCTTCGTCGATCGCGAGCGCGATTTTCTCGAAGTCCTCGGCCCGCCTCACGTCGAAGCCGCGGAAAAGAAAAGCGCCGTGTCGGGCGAGCCGCTCCTCGACCCAGTCCCGGTTCTCGCGGAGCCACGCGGCCAGCTCCTCGACCCGTCGGCTTTCTGCGGGCTCGAAGACGAGCGGAAGGTCGCCGTAAGGCGTGCCGAGTCGGAAGGGCGAACCTCGGCCGAGTTCTGCCTTTTCGCTTTTTGCGACCGGTGCAGTCACGAGCCACCTCCTCTGCAGGCCGTTGGCGAAGCCGAGCGCCGTGGCATCACGCTGCCGAGCGTTTCAAAGCGCCGGGAGCGAGTCAAGCCGAACGGGTTGCCCCGGCGGGGGCCCGCGACTATCAAGGGCGCATGAAGCTTCCCGAAAAAGGGCTTTCCCCCGAAGAGATCCTCCGGCGGCTCGAGACCTACCGCTCGGACGACATGCCGTGGCGCGAGGGCAGGACGTGGGCCTACATCTACGACCCCGGCCGGGAGGCCGAAGAGGTGATCCACCGGGCCTACACGATGTACCTCACGGAAAACGCTCTCGACCCGACCGTGTTTCCGAGCACGCTGCGGCTCGAGAACGAGGTGATCGGTATCGCGGCCGAGCACCTCGGAGGCGACGACCAGGTCGTCGGAAACTTCACGAGCGGCGGAACGGAAAGCATCCTTCTCGCCGTCAAGGCGGCGCGGGACTACGCCCGCAAGACGCGGCCCGGGATCGAGCGGCCGGAGATGGTCCTGCCCGTGACGGCGCACGCGGCTTTCCAGAAGGCGGGCCATTACCTCGGGGTGGAGCCCGTCCTGGTCCCGGTCGATCCCGTGAGCTTCCGCGCCGACGTCGAAGCGATCCGGCGCGCGATCACGCCACGCACGATCCTTCTCGTGGGCTCGGCCGTCTCCTACGCCCACGGCGTGGTGGACCCCATCCCGGAGATCGCCGCCCTCGCCCGGGAGCGCGCTATCTGGCTCCACGTGGACGCCTGCATGGGAGGCTTTCTCCTCCCCTACTTTCGGCGGCTCGGAGCCGAATTCCCGGACTTCGATTTCCGGGTGGACGGGGTCACGTCGATTTCGATGGACTTCCACAAGTACGCGTTCGCGGCGAAGGGAGCCTCGAGTGTGCTCTACCGGAGCCGCGAGTACCGGAAATGCCAGATGTACGCCTGCGCGAACTGGCCCGGCTACACGGTGATCAACGCGACCGTGCAGAGCACGAAGTCGGCGGGGCCCGTCGCCGCCGCCTGGGCCGTCCTCCACTTTTTCGGTGACGAGGGCTACCTCGAGATCGCCCGCCGCGTGAAGGAGGCGACGGAGAAGGTCGTCCGCGGGATCGAGGCCATCCCGGGCCTCCGCGTCCTGGGACGCCCGGACATGAACCTCGTCGCCTTCACGTCGGACGAGGCGAGCGTGTTCCACATCGTCGACGAGATGCGGGCTCGCTCCTGGTACGTGCAACCCCAGCTCGCCTACCCGGGGTCGAAGGAAAACATCCACCTCTCGATCAACCCGACGAGCGTTCGCTGGGTCGAGGATTTTCTCCGCGACCTCCGGGACGCCGTCGAGAGCGCGAAGAAACTGCCGCCGGGAAAGCTCGCGGCGCTGGTTCGCGAGCATCTGCCTGCGGGCGGAAGCTTCGACGAGAACACGTTCGACGCACTCGCGGCCGCGGCCGGGATCGAAGGCGAGAAGCTTCCCTCCCGCATGGCCGAGATCAACGAGGTGCTGAACGCGCTCTCGCCCGCTCAGCGAGAGGAGCTGCTCGTCGAGTTCCTCGACCGCCTCTACCGGCCGGTGCGCTGAGCGGCAGGAACGCGAGAGAGCGCGCGTGGCGAAGAGCACGGTGCGGCGGATTCTTCGCGGCCTTTTCGTGGGCGTGGTGGTTCTTCTCGCGGTCGTGGCCGGCCGCGCGGTTCTCCTCCGCCCGGAGCTGCGGGAGCCCGGAAAGCCGCTCGAGCTTCCGGTCCGGGCCGAAGAAGCCGCGAGGCGTCTCGGGGAAGGTATCCGGTTCCGAACGGTTTCCTACGAGAAGGGCCCGGACAGCCCGGACCCGACCGAGGAGTTCCGGGGGATGCACGAGCACCTCGAGCGGACCTACCGGCGGGCGCACACCGTGCTCCGGCGCGAGGTCGTGGGCGGTGCGAGTCTGCTGTACACCTGGGAAGGTTCGGACCCGTCGCTGCTCCCGGTTCTCCTCATGGGCCACCTCGACGTCGTCCCGGTCGAGCCGGGCACGGAAGACGACTGGCAGGTGCCGCCGTTCTCGGGGCAAATCGAGGGGGGGTTCGTCTGGGGACGCGGGGCGCTCGACGACAAGGTGAACGTGTACGGCCTTCTCGAAGCCGTGGAGCTTCTGCTCGAGCGGGGTTTTTCGCCTCGGCGGCGGGTGTTTCTCGCCTTCGGTCACGACGAGGAGCTCGGCGGGGACGAGGGTGCGGGAGGGATTGCGGCACTCCTCGAAGAGCGCGGGGTCGAGCTCGCCTTCGTTCTCGACGAGGGCGGCGCCGTGGTCGAGGGGCTCGCCCCGGGTCTCGAGCGCCCCGTGGCGGCCGTGGGCGTCGGGGAGAAAGGGTACCTCAGCGTCGAGCTCGAGGTCGAGATGCAGGGCGGCCACTCCTCGGCACCGCCGCGCGAGACGGCCATCGGGGTTCTCGCGCGAGCCGTCCGAAGACTCGAAGAGCGGCAGATGCCCTCGCACTTCGACGGCCCGATGCGGGCTTTTCTCGAGGCCGTGGCGCCGTACGCGGCGTGGCCCTACCGGCTCGTTCTTTCGAACCTCTGGCTCTTCGGTCCCGCGGTCGAGCGGATTCTCCTCGGGATGCCGCAGGGAAACGCGGCGCTCAGGACCACGACGGCGCCGACGATCTTCCGTGCAGGAGTCAAGGACAACGTGCTGCCTTCCCGGGCGAGCGCCGTCGTCAACTTCCGGATCTATCCGGGCGAGACGTCCGAGGACGTCCTCGAGCACGTGCGCCGGGTGGTCGGCGACCCCAGGGTCGTCGTCCGTCCCTGGGTGGCGCGCGAGCCCACGGAGCTTTCGCCTACCGACAGCGAAGCCTTCGGGCTGCTCGAGCGTGCGATCCGCAAGATCTTCCCCGACGCCGTCGTGGCGCCGAACCTGATCCCGGGGGGCACCGACGCCCGGCACTTCCGCCGCCTCTCGCGCAACGTGTACGGCTTCACGCCCATGCGTCTCGGATCCGCGGACCTGGTCCGTCTCCACGGGACGAACGAGAGGCTATCGGTCCGGGCGTTCGCCGACGTCGTCCGCTTCTACGCCCAGCTCCTCCACGACGCCGCGTCTTCGGACCTTCAGCGCACGAGCTCGTAGCGGATCGGCATGTGCTTGATGCCCCCGACGAAGCTCGAGCGGAGCCGCTCGACGGGACCCGCGAGCTCGGCTTCGCCCAGCCTGCGCAGGAGCTCGCGGAAGACCGCCTCGAGCTCGAGCCGGGCGAGATGGGCCCCGAGGCAGAAGTGCTCGCCCACCCCGAAGGAGATGTGGGGGTTCGGGTTCCGGTCGATCCGGAAGCGGTCGGGGTCCTCGAACCAGTCCTCGTCACGTCCCGCCGAGGGGTAGAAAAGGCAGAGGGAGTCTCCGCGGCGGATCTTCCGGCCCCGGATTTCCACGTCCTCGACGGCGGTACGGCAGAACTGGATGACCGGGGAGGTCCAGCGCACGATTTCCTCGACGGCCGACGGCAGGAGCGCGGGGTCGCGCCGGAGCTTCTCCCACTCCTCGGGGTGCTCGAGAAAGGCGAGAAGGCCGCCCGTGGTCGCGTTTCTCGTGGTCTCGTTCCCCGCGACGACGAGGAGGAAAAAGTACGAGAGCAGCTCGAGAACCGGAAGCGGCTCCCCGTCGAGCCTCGCGTTCGCGAGCACGCTCACGATGTCCTCGCGCGGTTTTTTCCGCCGCTCCTCGACCATGTTCTGGAAGTACTCGAAAACCTCGATGCGCGCCCGCTCGACGGTCTCCATCGTGGACTTCCCCTGCTGGAACTCGGGGTCGGCCGACCCGATGACCTCGTTCGTCCAGCGGAAGAGAAGCTCCCAGTCCGAGCGCGGCACACCGAGAAGCTCGGCGATGACGGCGAGCGGGACCTTGGCGGAGACGTCCTGGACGAAATCGCACTCGGTCCGCCCCTCGAGACTCGCCACCGCTTCGCGCGCGATGCGCTCCACCTCCGGCGCGAGCCTCCGTACGGCTCGGGGGGTGAAGTGCCGGCTCACCAGGTGCCGGTACTTCGCGTGCTCGGGAGGATCCATGTTGAGGAGGTGCCGCACGGGCAGGTTGTCCTCCGGCGGGGCCTCGTACTCGTGCGTGAAGACGGCCAGTCGCGGGGCGTTCCGGAAGAGCGAGGGCTGCTTCGAGATCCAGACGATGTCGTCCCGCTTGGTGACGGCCCAGAAGGGGTCCACGTTCGGGCGGTCGTACCAGAAGAGGGGCGCATGCCGGCGCAGGTAGGCCCACTCGGCGTGCGGGTAGCCGAAGCGGGCGTAGCGGTCCGGGTCGACGATGTCGATCGTGTCGAGGTCGAACGTCTGTTCGGTCGCTGCTGTCACGAGCTCGGCTCCTTTCCCTTGGGATCGCGAACGAGAAGCGTGCCGAGAGCCACGGCCACGAGCCGCTCCTCGTTCGTCACCTCGACGCGCACGACGGCGGTCGTACGCGTGAAAGCCACCACCTGCGACTCCGCTACGATCGTGCCCGAGCGGACGGGGGCCAGGTAGTTGAGCTTGAACTCGGTCGTCGCCGCCCACTGGCCGCGCTGCATGAGCGGGTAGAGGACGCAGCCGAGCACGTGGTCCACGAGTGCCGCCATGATGCCGCCGTGCATGGTACCGAAAGGCGTGAGAAACTCGGGGCGCACAGGGGCTTCGGCGACGAGCCTTCCCGGCTCGAACCGGACGAAGCGGACGCCGAGGTAGCGCGGCAGACCCGCGTCGCGGGCGTTGGCCTCGATCATGGCCTCGGCGACTTTTCGGTCGAAGTGCTCGAACGTTGCGGCCACGCGCTTTTCTCCCCCGCGGGGAGCATACAAAAAGCGCGTGCCGAAAGGAAAGACCCGTCAGTTCTCGAGCTCGGGAATCACGTGACGGCCGAGAAGCTCGATCGAGCGGAAGACTTTCTCCGGTGGGATCTTGTAAGGCTGCACGAGGCAGAGGAGAAGCTCGCAGCCCGCGGCCTTGTACCGTTTGGCGATCTCGACGCAGCGGACCGGGTCCCCCACGATGCAGGCGCCCACCGAGTCGAGGTAGTCGAAGGTGAGGTGCGAGGTGTCGAGCGTGGCGATGGCCTTCGTGTACTCGTAGGTGTTCCAGTCCCGCCGGAGCTCGGCCTGCCACTGCCCGAGCGTGGCGATTTGCTTGACTCCCGTCTGCGCGTACCACTCGAAGGACTCGGCGGCGTCTCGCTTGGCTTCGGCCGTGGTTTCCGCACAGTGCACCATCGTGAAGGTGGCGGCCGTCGGGTTCACGAACTTCCCGATGGGCTCCGCCTCCGCGAGCCCTCGCCGGTAGAGCCGGATCCGCTCTCCCAGGTCCTCGGGCGGGACGCCGATCGTGAAGGAGAGGAGGCCGAGGCCTTTTCTTCCCTGCGATTTCGTGACTCTCGGGGCTCGTCGAGGCCACCCAGAGCGGCGGGTGGGGCTTTTGCAGGGGCCTGGGAATCACGCGACGCGGGGGCACGCGGAAGTGCTTCCCCTCCCAGGAAAAGACGTCTTCGGTCCAGGCCCCGACGATGACCCGGAGGGCTTCCTCCCACATGGAGCGCGTCTGGTCGGGCGGGATCCCGAAGCCCTCGAGTTCGGCGCGTGTCGAGGAACGCCCCGTCCCGAACTCGAGACGCCCGTCGGACACGAGGTCGAGGACGGCCGCGGCCTCGGCCGCGCGGATCGGGTGGTTGTAGGGGAAGGGAAGGAGCCGCACGCCGTGTCCGATGCGGATCCGGCGGGTGCGGGCCGCCACGGCACCGTAGAGGACGCCCGGTGCCGAGCAATGGGAGAACTCCTCGAGGAAGTGGTGCTCGACCGTCCAGAAACTGTGGAAGCCGACTTCTTCGGCCAGGACGGCCTGCTCGATCGTGTTCTTGTACGCCCGGTGCTCGCTTTCCCGGTCCCAGGGGCGCGGGACGGGGATTTCGTAGAAAAGGCCGAACTTCATGCCGGTTCGCTCCGCTTCGAGAGGTCGTTCCGAGACGGCCCCTCAATCACGGGGTAGCAGGTGTTGCAAGGCCCCAGGGGAAAAAAGCCGGCCGGAACGGATCGCACGGCTACTCTCCCGCAAGGGCGCGGCCCGGTCAGGGGCCGGGGAAAGCCGACCCCGCGGCGCCCCGGAAGCGTATCCGGAGGCAGCGGGGTCGGCGAATTCCCGTCCGGTCAGGCCTCGTTCCCTCGCAGGTGGCGGCGGAAGGCGAAAAAGGCGAGGGCGAGCAGGAACGCGAGCGCGGCGGCGTAAGCCCAGCGGTCCCAGACGGGCGCCGTGGCGTCCTGGAGGCCGGGACCTGCCTGGTCGACGATGACGCCGTCGACGACCGGTGTCGTCACCCGGCTGTCCGTCCTGGAGCTGGAAGGTCACCATGTTCCCCACGACCTGGACGTTGGCGTTCGGGTTCTCCTCCGCGAGCGTGTAGAACTGGCTCGCCGCGCCCCCGGGCGGCAGCGGGCCGAACTTCCGCAGGACGAAGTCGGAGAGGTCCGTCGCGGCGTCGAAGGTGAGCTTCACGCTGGCACCGGCGCCGGGACAGTCCGTGAGTCGGAACCCCACGAGACCGTAGAGGTAGAGAAAAGATCGGTCCTTTCCGAGATCGGACTCGCGGAACACCTCGACGTCGCTGTGCGTGCAGTCGGACTCGACGATGACACAGCCCGCGCCCGTGGCCGTGGGCAGCGCCGTCTGGTTGTTGTCGGTACTCGAGCCCGAAAGGCACGACTCTTCGACCGCGTCGCACACGCCGTCGTTGTCGCTATCGACGAGCGTGTTGCTGCAACCGGTCTCGGGGTCGCACACGTCCACGGTACACTCGTCCGAATCGTCGCAGAGGTCGTCGTCGGGCGTCCCGGCGCAGTTACCGGCCCCGTCGCACACATCGCCCGTGGTGCAGGGAATACCGTCGTCGCACGGGTCCGTGTTGAAGGTGTCGACGCAGCCCGTCGTACCGTCGGCTCCTGGATCGTCCGGGTCGCAGGCGTTGTCGGTGCACACGTTGCCGTCCTCGCAGACGGTGTCGTCGGGCGTGATCACGCAGCCATCCGAATCGGCACCCGGGTCGTCGGGGTCGCACACGTCTTGCGTGCAGGTCGCACCATCGTCGCAGTTCGTGTCGTCCGGGGTGAAAACGCAGCCCTGCCCGTCCGCATTCGGATCGTCGGGATCGCAGGTGTCCGTCGTGCAGGCCACGGTGTCGTCACAGTTCGTGTCGTCGGGCGTGCCGGTGCAGTTGCCCGAGCCGTCGCACTGATCGTCGGTCGTGCAGGCGAACCGTGTTGGTGGTGCACTGGTTGCCGTCGTCGCAGAGGTGTCGTTGGGCGTGCCGGCGCACGTACCGGAGCCGTCGCACTGGTCGTTCTCGGTGCAGGAGACGCCGTCGTCACAGGTGGTGCCGGCGGGTTCGTTCGTGTTCTGGCAGTCGAGGGAGGGGTCGCAGGAGTCGGCGGTGCACTGGTTGCCGTCGTCGCAGAGGGCGTCGTTGGGCGTGCCGGCGCACGTACCGGAGCCGTCGCACTGGTCGTTCTCGGTGCAGGAGACGCCGTCGTCACAGGTGGTGCCGGCGGGTTCGTTCGTGTTCTGGCAGTCGAGGGAGGGGTCGCAGGAGTCGGCGGTGCACTGGTTGCCGTCGTCGCAGAGGGCGTCGTTGGGCGTGCCGGCGCACGTACCGGAGCCGTCGCACTGGTCGTTCTCGGTGCAGGAGACGCCGTCGTCGCACGAGCCGTGTTGTTCGTGTGGACGCACCCCGAGGCCGGGTCGCAGCTATCGTCGGTGCAGAGTTTCGTCGTCGCAGTCGGGCGGAGGGCCTCCGACGCAAGTGCCGTCCTGGCAGGTGTCGTTGGTCGTGCAGGCATCGCCGTCGTCGCAGGGGGCGTGTTGGGCGTGCGGCGCACGCCGAGCCGTCGCACTGTCGTCGGTGCAGAGACTCCGTCGTCGCAGTCGGGCGGAGGCGACGCGTGGTCTGGCAGTCGAGCTCGGCGTCGCAGGGTGTTGGTGGTGCACCGTGCCGTCCTCGCAGAGCGCGTCGTTGGGGGTACCGCCGCAGTTGCCAAAGCCGTCGCACTGGTCGTTCTGGGTGCAGGAGACTTCATCGTCGCAGGTGGCGCCGGCGGCGACGTTCGTGGTCTGGCAGTCGAGCTCGGCGTCGCAGGTGTTGGTGGTGCACTCGTTGCCGTCCTCGCAGAGCGCGTCGTTGGGGGTACCGCCGCAGTTGCCAAAGCCGTCGCACTGGTCGTTCTGGGTGCAGGAGACGCCGTCGTCGCAGGGGGCGCCGGCGGGTCGGTCGGTGATCACACACCCCGTCGTCGGGTCCGCGCTCGAGTCCGTGGGGTCACAGGTGTCCACGGTGCACTCGTTCTCGTCGTCGCACTGCGTGTCGTCGGGTACGGAAAACAGGTCCCGTTAACGGCACATTCGCCTACTGTGCACGCGAAGCCATCTCCGTCCGTGCACGGCGCCCCCACGTTGACGGTCCCCCCTGTACATCGCCGCCTCTGGCAGGTTTCCCCAGTCGTACACTCGTTTCCGTCGTCGCACGTCGGTGCCGTCGGATTGCCCTGTGCAGTCGGATACCACTGCCCAGGCAGACGCGTGCCAGAAGACACCGCCCAGAACGAAAAACAGAATCGCGGCGGGAATTCCCCTTTCGAGAATGCCCCGCACCCGTCGAAAAACCCACGCCCTCTCGCCTCTCATGTGCTCCCTCCCGCAGAGTTGTGTGTCCTCCTTCGTGGAAAAACCTCGGGGCAGCGTGCGGCCCGAGCCCGAAAAGGAAACTCGCTGTAGTACATACAAAAACCAGGCCAGGAGGTCAAGGTAAATGGTGGGTTCCGGGTCGAGGGGCTTCGCGGCCCGGAGCCGCTTCCCGCCGGCACGATCGCGACCGAAAACGTCCTGCGAGGGTCGCGGTCGCTACCGCCCGAGAAGCTCTTCGAGCCCCTTCCGAAGCAGGTCCTCGGGCCCGGCGGGCGACGGGGTCTTGTCGGCCCCGCGTGGAAGGACGGCGTCGAGCCCACGCTCGACGAGCGAGCGTGTGAGAAGCCGCGCGAGCGCTTCCCGGTCGGGCGAAGGGCGCACGTTCGGAAGGACACCTTCGACCCGAAAAGGAATCTCGAGCCGTCCTCGGGGGTCGGCAAGGGCGCGCAGGATCGCGGCGCGCCCCACGAGCTCTTGCGAAAACTCGGGCGAAAGACGCAGGACGCCCGACAGGGAAAGCTCTTTGCCGAGAGATACCTGTCCTTCGGCGCGTGCCTCGAACCCCTTGGCGTCGGCCACGAGATTCCGGAGAAGGATGTTGCCCTTTTGGACGGTAAGCCGCGTGCGCAGGACTTCGAAGCGCGTCCGCCGCTCTTTCAGGAGCTCTCCGTAAGGACCAGGAAGCGGACTGCCCAGAAGGTTCGGAAGACCCTGGATTCCCTGGAGACCGCCGAGCAAGGATGCGGGAACGTTGACATCCCGGATCCCGCCGTCCTTCACCTCGACATCGCCTTCCCCGTCGAGCGTCGTCTGGATTTCTTCCCACTTCCGGCCGCTTCCCCGAACCTCGAGCCGCAGGTCGGTTTTTCCCTCGAGGAGCCGGGCAAGCGTGGCCGAAAAGCTTCGTCCGGCCGCGGAAACATCGATCCCGAGGAGGTCCACGACCAGTTCGAAGTTCGGTGGGCCGCCGTCTCCGAGACGGTACGTGCCGGAGAGATTCGCCTTTCCGCCGAAGACGAGCGCGGTTCCGTTCTCGATGCGAAGCGTGCCGTTCGTGTAGCGTAGCGGCAGCTCGAGCTTTTCGTAGGGGATATCCCGGACTACGCCGTCCGCCGACCGAACGGTGCCTTCGCCACGAGTGCCGGTGAAGCTCGCTTCGACCTCGAGCCCGCGCAGCTCCTCTTTCGTCCGCGCATCCGGGGACGCCGCACCCACGTCTTCGAGGGCCAGACGGTCCGAACGAGCCCGGATCGTACCGCGTCGGGAAGCCAGGCTCGTGACCGCCCCTTCCACGTCGACGGGAGAGCCCCCCACCCGCACCGTCGTTTTCGGGAGCTCGGCGCGATCCCCGTCGAGCCGCAACGCGGCGTTCTCCAAGGAAAGTCGTACCTCCCGCACGCGTGCCGATGTCTTCCGGAGCGTCACGGTTCCCGAGAGCTCGGGTGGCGTTTTCGGCGGAAGATCCGTCCGCCCCCTCAAATCGAGAAGGACCGTTCCCTCGAGGTCGTACGGGGCGAGTGCGGGAAGCAGGCCTTCGAGCCCCCGGAGCTTCGTCTCTCGTGGCGAAAGCTCGAAGTCGACGCGGACGGGTTTTCCGAGTCGCGCCTTGGCTTTTCCGGCGACCGAAAGGTCGCCGGCGACGAAGGAAAGTTTTTCCGCTTCCACGACATCCCCTTCTCGCCGTCCCGAGACCTCGAGTGACGCGCGCAGGCCCTTCGGTTTTCGGAAGACCCTTCCGTACGCGAACTCGGCATCGTCGGCTTCCAGTTCGAGCGAAAGCGCCAGGGAGGGTAGCGTCCCTTTCGCCTCCGCGCGCCCGCGGAGCGCCCCCCCGACCTCGAGCTCCCGGGGCAGGAAAGACCGGAACGCCGGCGGCACGGCTCCGAGGGAAAGGGGCCCTGCTTCGATCCGGATGTCGAGCGGCGTGTTCACGGGACGGGCAAGGTCGAGGGGGCCGAGCTTGCCCGAGACCTCGAGGTTCTTTTCTTTCGCGTCGAGAACGGAAGCGCCCAGCCGGAAGGAGACGGGACGGTCGAGCCCCAGGTCACGAACGGCCAGGTCCACGCCGTCGAGAAGAACTTCGGACGGCGGCGCGGATGTCCGGTCGACGTAGCGGACGCGCGCGGAGCGAACTTCGACGTCGGAAACGAGAAGCGGCAGAGCTTCGACCGCACGCGGGCCCGGCTTTTTTCCCTCGGTCGGGGCTTCTTCGCCTGCCCGTGGGCCGGCTTCTCTTCCCTGCCCCAGGGTCGCGGCGTTGAGCCCGCGGGAGGTGCGGACGAGATGGATTTCGGGGCGTTCGAGGACGACGCGGGCGATCTCGTAGCGGCCGAAGAGCAGCGGCAGGAGCCGGAGGCGGACGTAAGCTTCGTCTACCCGCAGGAACTCCTCGCGGGAGAATGCCGGGTCGTCGCCGATACGAAGATCTTTCACGCGGACACTCAGGCCTCCCCGGAAACCCACCCCGACTTCGGAAAAAGACGTGGGCCGCCCGACGGATTCGCTCGCTTTCTCGGCGAGCCACTCGCGATGTTCTTCGAGGTAGCTGTCCAACCTGGAAGCCGCCCAGAAAAGCGCGGCTCCGAGAAGAGCGATCAGGAGGAAGAAAGCCCAGAGCCATTTTCGCATCGACGTGTTCCCCGGTTGCCCGGCCATGTCTCGCCGGGGGCGAAGGCCACCCCTCGGTGGCCGGACACACGGGGACTCTACAGGGAATCGGCAAGGGAGAAAACTCCTGCCCGCTCTCGGAGCGTCCGTGTGTTCCTTGGTTCGAAGGTCGGGGAGATCGGTTTTTTCCGTCAGACGCAGCGCACTTCGGGACTTCGCGGTCTCTCTTCGGGCTTCGGCCCTGGCGGTTCCCTCCTGGGCCAGTGCTTTCCGAGGTCGTTCCTCGGAGGTAGTCCCACGATCCGCCGCGCGGATGTCTCACCCACGGGCAAAAGCTCCGATCTCCTGCATGCCTTCGCCGGTCCGACGGGCGGCGATCGAGGGAAAAGCAGTGTTGTCGGGCTCTCCGTAACTGTGCTACGCCTCCGAAAAAAGGACTTTACCGGTCGCCTGGAGAAACGTCCGAAAAAAACCGAAAGGAGAATCCTGTGTCCGAGCAGACCGACGGCCTCATCGAGGCTCCGACTTTCGCCGAGGGTTTCCGGCTCGCCGTCTCGAAGTACGGCGACCGCCCGGCGCTCGAAAGCGCCGACGGAAGCGTCCGCTACACCTGGCGCGAGCTCGAGCGGAAAGTGGACCGGCTCGCAGGGGGGCTCGCGGCCCTCGGGGTGAAGAAGGGCGACACGGTGGCTCTTCTTCTCGACAACCGCCCCGAATTCCACCTGTGCGACCTCGCCGCCGTGACGCTCGGCGCCGTGCCCTTTTCCATCTACCAGACGCTTCCTCCCGAACAGATCCGGTACGTCGTCGACGACGCGGCGGCGCGCGTCGCGATCGTCGAGGCGAAGTACCTCGACCGGTTTCTCGAGGCGAAGCGGTCCCTCCCCGCGCTCGAGCATCTGGTCGTGGTGGACGGCGACGCCCCCGGTGCGATCGCGCTTTCCGAGCTCGAGGAGAAAAACCCCGCCTTCCGGGGAAGGGAGCTTCTGCGCGAAATTCGTCCCGAGGATCTTCTCACGCTCATTTACACCTCCGGCACCACGGGGCCGCCGAAGGGCGTGCAGATCACCCACCGGAACCTCATGGCCGTCGTCCGCGGCCTCAACGCCATCGCGCGCTATCCCACGGGCGGCCGTGTCATCTCGTGGCTTCCGACGGCCCACATTGCCGAGCGCGCGCTCGACTACTACCTGCCGGTCCTCCTCGGTGCCACGATCACGACGTGCCCGAACCCGCGGGAGATCATCGAAGTGCTGCCCAAGGTGAGGCCGGACTACTTCTTCGCGGTCCCCCGAATCTGGGAGAAGATCAAGGCAGGGCTCGAAGCGCAGCTCGCCTCGCTGCCTCCCGAGCAGAGGGAGAAAATCGAGAGGGCGCTCGCCCGCTCGCTCGAGAAGGTCCGGCTCGAGCAGGCGAAAAAGCCCGTCCCTCCCGAGCTTGCCGAAGAAGTCGAGCGGGCCGACCGCGAGATCTTCTCGGGCATCCGCGCCCTGCTCGGCCTCGACCGGGCGAGGATCGTGAGCGTCGGTGCCGCGCCGACTCCCCGGGAGGTCGTGGAGTTCTTCCACGCGCTCGGGATCCCGCTCGCCGAAGGCTGGGGGATGTCCGAAACCTGCGCCATCGGCACGGTGAATCCGCCGGGGCGAATCAAGATCGGGACCGTGGGTCTTCCGGTGCCCGGCGTCGAAATCCGGATCGCGGACGACGGCGAGATCCTCGTGCGCGGAGAGAATGTGATGGCGGGTTACAGAAACCTGCCCGAAAAGACGGCCGAAACACTCCTTCCGGGGGGCTGGCTCGCGACGGGCGACGTGGGCGAGATCGACGAGGACGGCTACCTCAGGATCGTCGACCGGAAAAAGGAAATCATCATCAACGCGGCCGGAAAGAACATGTCGCCCGCCAACATCGAAAGCACGGTCAAGGCAGCGAGCCCTCTCGTCGGTCAGGTCTGCGTGATCGGAGACCGCCGGCCCTACAACACGGCGCTCGTCGTCCTCGACCCCGACGCGGCGCGGCAGTGGGCTCGGGAGCACGGCCGGGGGGAGAAGTCGCTCGAAGAGCTGGCCACCGACGAGGAACTCCGGGCGGAGTTGGCCCGCGCCATCGAGCGCGCCAACGCGAAGCTCGCGCGGGTCGAGCAGATCAAGAAGTTCACGATCGTTCCGGGGGACTGGCTTCCCGGCGGCGACGAGCTCACGCCCACGATGAAGCTCAAAAGGAAGGCGATCGCCGAGAAGTACGCCGACCTCATCGAGCGGATGTACGCCCCGGCCGAGGGGAATGCCTGAGCCGTGCGCACGGTGAAGAGAAGCCGGCCGCTTCTGCTCGCGCTCGTTCTGCTCGTCGGGGCGGCCGGCTGCGACGGCTCGGGCGAAGAGTCGGACGCTGCGTCTCCCACGCCTTCTCGGACCCCTACCTTGTCGAATGTGTCGCCCTCGCCCGTTCCTCCCCCGACCGAGTCCCCGCCGGTCCCGTCTCCGACGATCTCTCCTACTTCCAGGGCGATCGCTACCGCGACGTTTACCCCCAGCGGCACGACCACGGCGAGCGCGACACCGAGCCCCACTCCGACGGCGACGCCGAGTCCCGCGACTCCGCCGATCCTCGAGGAGCTCGCCTCGACCGGCGTCGGGCGGTATCTGGGAATCGAACCCGTGGAATCCAGGCAGAACGGCGCCTGGACGGAGTTTTTTTACGATCCCTCGGCCGAGGAGGCGATTTGCCTCCGCGGCACCCGCTACCAGGTCGACGTACGGCGGGGGTCTCCGGAATCGGTCCTTCTCTACCTGGAGGGCGGCGGAGCTTGTTGGAACTTTCTCACCTGCTGGCAAACGCCACTCGCGAAAGCGGAAGCCGGCTCGGCGCTCGAGTCCGGCATCCTGCGCGCCGACGATCCCCGGAACCCGTTCCGGGACTGGAGCGTCGTCTACGTGCCCTACTGCGACGGGTCGGTGTTCGCGGGCGTCCGCACCGTGGACTACCAGGGCAACCGCACCTACCACCACGGCCTGCAGAACCTCTCGGCTGCGGTCACGCGGATGCGCGCGGAATTTCCCGACGCTTCTTCGATCGTCGTCGCGGGTAGCAGTGCCGGAGGTTTCGGGACTTTCACGGCCTACGGGGTCGTCCGTGTCGCTTACCCCGAGGCGAAAATCCTCGTCTTCAACGACTCGGGCCCCGGCTTCCAGAATCCCGCCGACGTCGAAGCGGCACGCGAGCGGGCCGAGAACTGGGGCTTCGGGCCTTTCGTCCCCGAAAGCTGCGAGCGCTGCCAGGAGCAGTTTTCCTACCTCGCGGACTGGGCTCTCGACCGCGACCCTTCGTTGCGTTCGGCGCTCTTCAACTACCTCCAGGATTCCGTCCTGCGCTTTTTCCTCGCCATCGATGCCGGGGGCTTCGAATCGCTTTTGCGCTCGATCAGCGGCGAAATCCACGACCGCCATCCGGACCGCTTCAAGCGCTTCCTGAAGGCCGGCTCGGCACACACGGTCCTCCTCTCGCCCGCGTTCTACGAGCTCGAGATCGAGGGCATCACCGTGGCCGAGTGGACGGCGGACTTTCTCGTGGACGGGCCCAAGTGGGTCGACCTGGTCGACCCCTGAGGGCTTTCGGCCGAAGTCTCGTTTTTCGGGGCGGAGTGCGCTCCTGCGGGGGAGGACGGCCCGGCGGCGAGAAAATCCCGCGCCGGTTTCAACGAAAGAGGAGCGAGCGGAGGGCGTACGGAGGGAGTTCGAACGACACCCTCTCGCCCTCGTGCCGGAGCGGGAAGGAGATCGGGGTTTCGTCGAGACGCACGGGAAGAACCTCGGCGAAAGGAAAGCCCACGCGCAACTCCACCCGGGCGGCTCTCTCGGCCGGGTTGAGAAAGCGCAGCACCGTGCCCGGCCGCGTCTCGGCGGGTTTCAAGCAACTCAGGACGACGCGATCGGTGGAGAGAACCTCGACGAGGGAGCGGTCGGGAGGCCACACGGGTGCCGGGCCCGCCGGTACGGCGAGAAAGCCCGCTTCCGCGTCCGCGATTTCCTGGAAATCGAGATCGAAAAAGAGAAAACAGCGGGCTCGGATCGTGCCGAGACACTGCGCTCCGGGGGTGGCCAACTGAGGCCCGGCGGGAACGGGTCGCGAGCGCAGGTCGAAGCGGGCGAGCCAGCCCACCGAGCGGAGGAGCGTGATCGCGAGCGTCCCGCCGGGAAGGAGCTCCGCTTCGGGAAGTCCGGGACAGCCGACGACGAGTCCCCCCGCGGCAACGAACCCCTGGTGGGGGAAAGTGCGCGGCGGTGGGTGAACCCAACCCGACGGCGCTTCCCGTTGCGAGCGACGTTCGACCGTGCCGAAGGTCGTGGCGGCCAGGCAGATCCCGCGGGGCTCGGCCGTCGGAAAAAGGAGTCGGAGCCTGTGGTCGCGGGCGCGGTTTTCGAGGACGAACTCGAGGTCCACGCGACGCAGGCCGCTCACGAGCCGCGCCGACGTGCGGAGGAGGACTTCGACGGTTTCTCGAGCTCGTCGAGAGCGGTCCGGCGCGAGGCCCGCCGGCAGATGGAAGACGCGCGTCACGTGGAGCTCTTCGATGCCGCTCGGGTGCCGACGCCGCTCCACCCGAACTTCCGCGGGTTCGACTCGTCCGCCTTCGACCGGGTCGAAGTCGTACGTGTCCCCGCGGTCTCCCACGTCTTCGACGGCGGCAAGGCCCGGAAAGCTCCGCCCTCCGGCCGAGACGGAAAGCGTTCCCTCGGGGTCGGCTGCTACCGTGATTTCCCCGTTCGAGATCGTGCGGCCCTGGTCCACGGCGTCGGGCGTCGGCACTTGCGAGGGACGCAACCGGAATTTGCGGTAGCCGAACGCCGGCACGTCCCGGGCCACGAACTCGACGCTCCGGGGCGGATGCTCGTCTCCGAGGTGCATCCGGTTTTCGACGTCGGGAACGACGCGGGCTTCCGTCCCTTCGACGGAAAAGCCCGGGGCGAGAAGCCCCGAGAGGAGAAGAGGGTGAAGTTGCATTCCCTTCCCCGCCCTCACCTCGAAGGCGGGTTCGGGTTCGAGGGGAAAACGTACGACGTCGGTACGGCGGCGTGGCGAGGGGTT
This sequence comes from Candidatus Binatia bacterium, assembly GCA_026004195.1. NCBI lineage: Bacteria > Candidatus Binatota > Binatia (SeqCode) > Binatia bacterium. The sequence goes on along the minus strand of BPIQ01000002.1, from coordinate 885,926 downwards.
GAAGACGGCCACCTCGATTTCATCCGTCCAGGGCGTTCGCCTCTCGGGTCCGACTCCCGCGACGCGGTCGAGGATCCTGCGCGCCGTCTCGAGCCCGAGTTCCTCCGCCGCGTCGTAGCGGAAGCTCGTCTGCTCGTGCACCCGGTCGATCGAGCAACCGCAGATCGAGTCGTGGGCCTGGTTCTGCAGGAAGAATCGCCATGCTTCCCGGAGGGCGGCTCGTTCGCTCGCGAGACCGAGCCGCTCCCCGAGAGCCGCCCAGGGCTCGGCCCACCGGAGAAGCACCGTCTCGACCCGGCGGTTGCGGAGTTTGAACGGCATTCTCGCGGACCACACGCCGGGCAGAAGGTTCGCGACACGGGCCCCGAGAAGCTCTCCGCGAAAAACGGGAAGGTCCCGGGGCCAGCCGCGTGCGAACTCCTCGAGGGAGGCGCGCCGGAAAGTCCAGCCGGTCGCGGCCTCTGCCGCCTCCAGGGCGCGCGGAGAGAGCGGCTCGGGGTAGGCGTGATCGATCCCGTGCATGAGAAGGACGCGTCCGATTTTCGTTTTTTTGGCCAGTGCCTCGGCTGCTTCCCGCAGGGCCCGCGCCGCTTCTTCGGGATCGTCGGGCAGACCGGCTACCGAAAAGTAACCCGAATCCATTCGGTGGCACGCCACGCGACTTCCGTCGGGAGCTTCCCAGGAGAACTCCGAGGAGAGATCGCTCGCTTCGTCGCCCGCGCCTCGCCAGAAAACGAAGGGACCCAGGCCGAAGCCCGCAAAGAGCTGCGGGAACTGCGCGGGATGGCCGAAGGAATCCGGTACGTAGGCGACGCCGGAGACCTCCCCGAAGCGCTCGCCCGCGCGCCGGCCCTCGAGCAGATTGCGGACGTGCGTCTCGCCGCCGGGTAGGAGGGAATCGGGCTGCACGTACCACGGGCCGATCGCGAGGTTCCCTTCGCGACAGGCTCGGGCGAGCTCTCCTTCGCGGTCGGGACGGACTTCCAGGTAGTCCTCGAGGACGACCGTCTGGCCGTCGAGGAGAAAGCGGAACGAGGGATCTTCCCGGACGAGGTCGAGAACCCGGTCCACGGTATCGACGAGTCGCGCGCGAAAGCTCTGGAAGGTCCGGTACCATTCGCGGTCCCAGTGCGTATGGGAGACGACGAAACACTCCAGGGCGCTGCCCTCGGACGGCATGGCCCGATCCTCCGACGCGAGGCGGAGGGAAGCAAGGCCGGGGTCAGTTCCGTCCCGGGCCGCCCGTGAGCTCGGCGAGCCGGGCGAGAAATCCGCGGAAGGGGTCTTCGCCGGGCGCGGGGACGAAGTACGCCTGCCGGAGAAAGTCGAGTGCCCCCGCGTAGCGCTCGAACTCCCTGCCGAGCTCGGCGAGGAGTTTCGGCGGGGGCCAGGGGGAGCCCTCGTCGAGCGACGCCCGGAGGTACGACCGTGCCCCGACTTCGTGGTAGAGGCCGAGAACGCCGCGGCCGGCCACGTAGCGCCGGAAAAGGCCGCTCATGAAAAGGGCGAAGTCCCCCACGTAACGGTCGAGCGTCGAGGCTCGGTACTCGTGCGCCTCGAGCGCTTCGCTCATCCGCACGAGATCGGCGATCCTCCGGCCCGCCGGATCCGAGAGGGCGTAGAGCCGGTCGGAGCGGGCGAATCGAGTGCAGACTTCGGCCACGTACCGGGCTGCCGTAGGTCCGCCGACGCCGAGCGTGTCGAAGGTTTGTCGAACGAGCCGGAGGAAAAACCGGTAAAGGCCGGGGTTGTCGACCGCCCGCACCATAGGGGAGGACGCTTTTTGTCCGATACAGAATCGAGGGAAAGGGGTCAATGCAGGCGGACCGGCGCGCAGGCCGGGTGACCGCGCGCGTGTGCACGGGGGTGTCGACCGTGCGACGCGGAGGGTGCACACGAGGAATCCGATTCCCGCTAGCCGCCGCTGCCGAACTCGGGGAAAGCGCCGCTCCCGGCACTGCCCTCGCGGCCGAACGGTTCGCCGGCCCGTACAGGGTGGCGCGGCCCCCCGCTGGCGATGCAACCGACGGCAGCTCGGAGGGCGTGTTCGGAAGCGACGGGGACGGAATGGGCCGGAATGACAATCGGGCCGGAGAGCCGCGCACCGAGAAGCAGGTCCAACGAAGCAGGTCCCAAGAAGAGCACATGCCCGAATCGAAGGGGAGGCTCGCTCCTGGAACCGAGCCGGGAAGAACAACCCGGTCCCGTATGCCCGTCACGGGCGACCGGTCAGCTGCCGTTTTCGACGCGTGTGGCCCGACCGCCCGTGGGGCGAGGGAGAAATCGGGTTGAGACCGCGCTCTTCAGGAGAGATAATGAACGAAACAACGACGCGTTTCGGAGGGGTCATGCGCCGATTCCTGGGGGTTTTCGTCGTTTGTGCCTGGGCGTGCGCCGCCGCGGCCGGGAGCGAGTTTCACGACGTTCGAAACGGGGCAGGTGCGCCCCCTGGCTCTTTCTCCCGACGGAAGCCGTCTTTTCGCTCTGAACACTCCGGACGGACATCTGGAAATTTTCTCGATCGGCCCCGACGGCGAGCTTTCCCGCGAGGCTTCCGTGCCGGTCGGACTCGAGCCCATTGCGGTGGCTGCTCGCTCGGATTCGGAGGTCTGGGTCGTCAACCACCTTTCGGACAGCGTGAGCATCGTGGACGTGGCCTCGAGCCCGCCGCGCGTCGTTCGCACCCTCTGGGTCGGCGACGAACCGCGCGATATCGTCTTTGCCGGTCCGGGGCACTCGCGTGCCTTCGTCACGACGGCGCACCGCGGCCAGAACCACCCGGACCCGGCCACCATCCGCGCCGACCTCACGAAATCGGGAATCGGCAGAGCCGACGTCTGGGTGTTCGATGCGGACGATCCGGGCGCGGAACCCGGCGGCACGCCGATCGCGATTTTGACGCTGTTCGGCGACACTCCCCGTGCGCTCGCAGCCAGCCCCGACGGAAGCACGGTGTACGCTGCCGTCTTCCACTCGGGGAACGGGACGACAGCCGTGACCGAGGGGCTGGTGTGCGACGGCGGCGAGACGGCGCCGCCCTGTACGGTCCAGGTTCAGGTCTGCGACAACGCGAATCCGCCGTCCTGTTCGACGGAGAACAGGACCATGCCCGGCGGACTACCCGGTCCCCGGACGAACGTCGACGGTCTCGTCCAGCCCGAGACGGGCCTTATCGTGAAGTACGACCAGGCCACGGGGAAGTGGCTCGACCCGCTCGGTCGCGACTGGACGCCAGCCGTTCTTTTCACGCTGCCCGACCTGGACGTTTTCGCCATCGACGCTCTTGCGACGCCGCCCGTCGAGACGGCCTCGTTCGCCGGGGTCGGAACGATCCTTTTCGACATGGTGGTCAACCCGGCGAACGGGAAACTCTACGTGAGCAACACCGAGGCCCGGAACGAGGTGCGATTCGAAGGGCCGGGGAAGTTCGGGGGCTCGACCGTCCGGGGGCACCTCCACGAGGCGAGAATCACCGTGATCGACGGCTCGAACGTGCTGCCGCGACACCTCAACAAGCACATCGACTACTCGGTCGTCCCGAGCCCGCGCTCGGTACGAAAAAAAAGCCTCGCCACGCCGCTCGGCATGGCCGTCACGAGCGACGGGTCGACGCTCTACGTGGCCGCGTTCGGTTCGGGAAAGATCGGCGTCTTCGACACCGCGGCTCTCGAAAACGACACCTTCGTGCCGGACCACCGGGACCATATCCCGGTGAGCGGCGGCGGTCCGAGCGGTCTCGCTCTCGACGAGTCGCGCGGGAAGCTTTACGTGCTCACGCGCTTCGACAACGCGATTTCCGTCGTCGACCTCGGCACGCGAAAGGAGACGCAGCACGTCCCGCTCAACAACCCCGAGCCCTTCCGGGTGGTCGACGGGAGGCCGTTTCTCTACGATGCGGCCTTCACGTCGAGCAACGGCGAGGCGTCGTGTTCGGCCTGTCACGTCTTCGCGGACCTCGACAGCCTCGCCTGGGATCTGGGAAATCCGGACGACTCGCTGCTCACCAACCCGGGCCCCTTCATCCCGCCGTTCGGCAACCCGGTCTTCAACAACCCCCCCGCCGTCTACCGGGATTTCCACCCGATGAAAGGCCCCATGACGACGCAGACGCTCCGGGGACTCGCCGGTCACGGGCCCATGCACTGGCGGGGTGACCGGACGGGCGGGAACGACGAAATAAGCCAGCAGCCCGACAAGGGGTCTTTCGACGAAGCGGCTGCTTTCAAGAAGTTCAACGTGGCTTTCGAGGGGCTCCTCGGCCGCGCCAGGGAACTCACGGACGAAGAAATGCAGCGGTTCACCGACTTCATCCTGGAAGTCGTTCTCCCGCCGAACCCCATTCGCGCGCTGGACGGGAGCCTCGACGCCGAGCAGCAGGCCGGCAGGGACTTCTATTTCAACGTGGTTTCGGACACGGTCTTCCCCTGCAACGGCTGTCACGTCCTCGACCCGAGTCAGGGGTTTTTCGGGACGGACGGCCGTTCGACGTTCGAAGGCGAGTCGCAGTTCTTCAAGGTCCCGCACCTCCGGAACCTCTACCAGAAGGTCGGGATGTTCCAGCGGACGGGGCCGCAAATTCGGGGGTTCGGTTTTCTTCACGACGGGTCGATCGACACGATCTTCACGTTCTTGCACGCGCCCGTCTTCCAGTTCCCCGACGATGCGACGCGCCGGGCCGTGGAAGCCTTCCTCCTGGCTTTCGACAGCAACCTGGCACCGATCGTGGGGCAGCAGGTCACGCTCACGTCGACGAACGGCGCCGCCGCGGGCAGCAGGATCGACCTCCTGATCGCACGGGCGCAGGCCGGGGAGTGCGACCTGGTCGTCAAAGGGGTCGTCGCGGGCGAACCGAGAGGAGCCTACCTGACGGCAGGCGGCCTTTTCCGGACGGACCGGGCATCGGACCCGCTGCTCACGGACGCGCAGGTCCGCGCTCTCGCCGACACGCCGGGCCAGGAACTCACGTACACTTGCTGGCCTCCGGGGTCGGCCGAGCGGGCCGGGGTCGACCGCGACGGGGACACGGTATTCGACGGGGACGAGCTTTCCGCCGGGACGGACCCCGGCAGCTCGACGAGCGTTCCGGGTACGGCCATCGTCTGTTCGGGAGGCGCCGTCGTCGAAGAGGCGAAGCTCACGATTTCCCGCAACCAAGAGCCTTCGGGCGACGAGTCGCTCGTCCTTTCGGGCGAGTTCGTCCTGCCGACGCAGGACGCGATCGATCCCCTGGCCCACGGCTTCGAGTTCCGGGTCGACGACAAAGACGGTGTTCCTGTCTTCCATCGTGTGATCCCCCGGGGCCGGCCTTCCGGGCGAGGTCTCGCGGGCTGGAAGGTGAACCGGAAGAAGACTCGCTGGGTCTATCGCGACCCGCGCGACGTCCTCGAGGACGGGATCCGGCGCGTCGTCGTGCGGGATCTTTCCTCGCAAAACCCCGGCACCTTCCGCTTCCGCGTCCGGGGACGGCGCGGCGACTTCCGGGTGGATCCGGCAGCTCTTCCGCTCGAGGTCACCGTGATCCTGGGTGGGCCCGACGAAGGAGCCCTCGGAGTTTGCGGGACGCGCGCCTTTTCGGCGTCCGGAGGGCCCCCGCCGAGTTGTTCCGCTTCGCCGAGCGGCAAGAGAATCCGCTGTCGGTAGCAGCTCCTCCCGTCGCCCCTCCGGGGGCTCGCCCCCGGGCTTTTGGGAAAGTCGCTCCGTGGGAGTATACTGGTCGCGTACCCCGACCGGAGGGTCGCCGAAACTCCATGGCAAGCGAAGTCGCCAGGCTCCCGCGTGCGGAAACGAAAGTCTCCGACCTCGGTGCCGTGTACTGGCACGGCGTGCTCAGCGGTATCCTCGGCGCGGCCGCGGTTGCGGTGTGGTTCCTCTACCTCGACTGGGCGCGGGGGCGGCCCCTCTACACTCCGACCGTACTCGCGTACGCACTCGTGGGCGAACGCGAAGCCCTCTCTTCGCTCGACGAGCTCCGCGGGTCGGTGCCGATGACGCTGCTTTTCACGGCTGTCCACGGCTTCGTGTTCCTCGTCATCGGGGTCGCGGCCTCGAGGCTCGTCGACGTGCTCAAGAGGCGGTTCAACCTGCTTCTCGCGCTCGTTCTCTTCTTCGTCGTCCTTCAGCTCGCTTTTGCGGCTTTTGCCATGACGTTCTCCGCCGTCGTGATGGAGGCGCTCGAGTGGCCGGACGTCGTTTTCGGGAACGCCATCGCGGCGGCCCTCATGGCGACGCATCTCGTTCGCGGCCACCCCTCGCTTCACCCGCCGGAAGACTAGACGGAGGAAGGAAGCGGACGTCGAGCCCCCCGTCGTCTCGCGGGGTCAGGGGCCGAAGTCGGTTTTCCATCCAGTCCTGGAGCAGGTCCGCGTAGTGCGGACTCCGAGGCCAGCCGCTCTGGCCTCCTGCGAGCGAGTAACCCGCCCTCTCGGGTGCGGCGAGGTCGACCACGATCCGCGCGACGGGTCCGACGGCCACGTGCAGGGATTCGCGATCGGCGCGCAGGAACTGATTTTTGAAGACGGTCTCCGGTGCGCCGCGCCCGGGAAGCGGTTTCGGGTCGAAGAGACGCCGGAGAACCGGGTGAGCTCCGGCGAGCGGATGCCGCAGCTCGAACGGCCGGGCTTTTCCCCATTCCCAGCGGGAGAGGTCGTCGCCCCAGCGCCGGCGACCTTCCTGTACGGCGTCCGCGAAAGCGGCTGCCACGGTCTCGTCCCGGGTTTCCACCTTCGCGGTGCGCACGTCGTCCCAGACGGGATCGTCCGCGCTGCGCCGCCAGAGCCACTCCACGTTCGTTTCGACGTGGGGGATGGACTGCAGGTAGTTCCAGAGCGAGCCCCGCGGGCCACCGGTAAGCTCGTCGGCGAAGGTCCGGTCGAGGAGAGCATGGGTGAGAAGGACGTAGAGGGTCGCGGCCGACGAGTCGGGCGAGAGGTCGCCGTCCCACTGGCAGAGAAGGTCCCGCGCCCGCGCGTGGAAGGGGCGTGCCGAGAGGTCGGCTCGGCAGAGGGTCGCCAGCACCCGGGAGCGGACGTGCGTCCACTCGGCCGCGACGGTGTCGGTCTGAAGACGTCGCATTTCGTCCACCGTTCCCAGCATGGTTTTCTCGAGCGTGCTGCCGATGCGGACGTAGCGGTTCGGGGGCGAGGGATCGTTGATGTAGGCCGTGAAAAAACGGTCGCGAGGAAAGGCACGGTTGTTGGCCGTGGCGAGCCAACCGCGGCGCGGGTTCCGGGAAGTCGGAAGTGCGTCCTTCGGGACGAAACCCTGCCACTCGTAACGCGCGAGCCAGCCCGGGACGGGAAACGTCCCCTGCCAGTGCGGGCGAACGGGAATGCGGCAGGGGCTCGAAAAGGCGAAGTTCCCGTCCCGGTCGGCCACGAGCCAACTGCTGCACGTCGCCTCGAAGGGCTCGAGTGCTTCGAGGGCTTCCTCGACGGTTCGGGCGCGCGCGAGGAGATCGATGGCGAGTGCATCCCCGGCGGTTTCGGGGAGGACCCGGCGCAACGACACGGTCGGAATGCGGCCGCGCAGGAACTCCTCCACGTCGTCGAGGACGATGCCGTGGCGGGTGAAACGGACCCGGCGCGAAAATGCGTCGCCGTCGCGGACACGAAACTCCTCCGTCTTCCACTCGAAGGGTTCGACCTCTCCTTCGTAGACGTAGCCGCCTTCGGCTTCCCGTTCGACGTAGAGGTCCTGGAGGTCGAGGTTGTTCGTCGTAGCGGCCCAGGCGAGACGGAAGTTGTGGCCGAAGAGAACGAGGTGGAGGCCCGGGATCGTGAAGCCCACGACCTCCCTGTCCGGAAGGACGTGGTGGACGCCCCAGAGGACCGGCGGGTTCATGTGCGGGAGGTGAGGATCGTTGGCGAGGAGCGGCTTTCCGCTTTTCGAACGTTCCCCGGAAAGGACCCAGTTGTTGCTCGAGGAGAGTCCGAAACGGAAAAGGCCCGGTTCGGGAGAAAGCGCGAGCCGAAACCACGCCGATCCTTCGGATTCCCTCGCGGTTTCTTCGCCGACCGCCCGCGGACACAGCTCGGGTAGCGCCCGGGCGAGTTCCGGCGCGATGGCAGGAGGCAGGGGATGGCGGCCCGCCGGGAAGTCCTCGGGCGGCAGGAAGTAGACGCCGAACTCGATCTCCGAGGGCCAGATCCGCTCCGCGGCTTCGAGCCCCGCGTCGCACGCGACCAGCAGCCTGCGGAGCTCTCTCGTGTAGTTGTGGGAAAGCCCGAAGGAAAGGTACTGCGTGACGGCGAGCGTGTCGACGACGTCCCACGGGCGAGCTTCGAGGCCGAGGAGCCTGTGTTCGACGGTGGGCCGCCCCTCCGCGATCCATGCGTTCACGCCCTGCGCGTAGGCCTCGAAGCCATGGCGGAGCCCCGGGGGCATCGCCGCGTAGAGCGCACGCGCCGTTTCCTCGAAACCGAGGAAGCGATGCAGGACGTCGACGTCGGTGGTTCGGCCCGGACCGAACGCCCGGTCCCCCACCATCTCGGCGAGCCGCCCGCGTGCGATGTGGCGGAAGAGGTCCATCTGGAAAAGTCGATCCCGCGCCTGGAGGTAGCCGTGGACGCGGTAGAGGTCCTCCTCGTTCCGTGCCGAAATGCGGTAGCGGCCGTCGGCATACTCGTGCACGTCCACGGGCTCCCGCAGCCCGGGAAGCACGATTTCCTCTCCGTCCCGAAAACGGGGCGCGTCGGGGAAAATCCAGTACCGGAGGAGAGTGGGAAGCGGGGCCGGTGTCAAGAAGAAAACCGCGAGAAGAAGCAGGGCCGCGAGGGCCAGGATGCGCCGGAGCCGCCTCTTCACGATGGCGCGCCCCCGCGGCCCCGACGGGAGTCGAGAAAGCGCCCGGGGCTCAAGAGATCCGCGTCGAAGCGCGTCGTGCTGCCCCGAAGGAGAAGGTCGGCCGCCACGGCGCCGAGAATCCCGCTCGTCTCGATTCCCGAGCCTCCCTGTCCCGCGAGCCAGAAAAAGCCGTGGAGCCACGGGTCTTCCCCGACTACGGGTACGCGGTCGGGGGCGAAGGTTCGAAGCCCCGCCCATCGCCGGCCCAGGTGCGAGGGGACGAGGGAAGGGGCGAGTTCACGCAGCCGCTCGAGCCCTTCGGCGAGGGCCATCTCGTCGGGCTTCGCGTCGCACGGTCGCTCGGGTGTTTCGTCCATGGGACAGAAAAGAATTCCCGTCGTCTCCGGCCGGAAATAGAGCCGGTGGGGCTCGCTCCAGACAAGAGGCCACGCGCGCGGGTCGTACGGCGGGGGCGGCCGAAAAACGACCAGGGTGCGCCGGTAGGGGACGAACTCGATCGGGAGGGCACCTGCCTCGCGGGCGATCTCTCCCACCCAGGCGCCCGCTGCGTTCACCACCCAGCGCGCCAGGATTCGCCCCCGGTTCGTTTCGACACCGACGGCCCGCCTGCCCTCGCGCAGGATCCCGCGCACCTCGCACCCGAGCTCGAAACGCACGCCCGCCGCGCGTGCCCCGCGGACGTAACCCGTGAGCAGCTCGTGGACGTCGAGGAAGCCGTCCTCGGGAAGCCAGACGGCACCGTCGAACTTCCCCGGGTCGAGGACGCCGTCGACGCGGGCCGTGGCTTCCTCGGGGCCGAGCAGCGAGAAGCGAAGTCCCTCGTCTTCGAGCCGGTGCGCTTCCCGCTCGAGGGTCGACCAGGCCGGCTCGCAGAAGAGCGCGAGCACGCCTCGCCGCTCGAGGACGGGTCCTCGGGAAAACCCCGGCGGGGGTTCTCGCAAAAAGCGCGCTCCGAGGATCTTCAGTTTCTGGACGGTCGGGACCGGATCGAGCTCGACGAGCGTGGCGGCGCTCCGGCCGCTTGCGTGGTACGCGGGCTGGCTTTCGCGCTCGAGGACGACGACGTCGCCGAGACCCTCCCGCGCGAGAAAATACGCGAGCGACGCGCCGGCAATCCCCGCCCCGACGATGGCGACTTCGTGCCGCCGGGTGGGGCCCGCGGCCGTCGGGGCGCGAGAACTTTTCTCTTCGGGTGGGTTGGCCATTTCGGAACGACCGCACCATAATGCGGCGAGCCTCGCGGGGCCAGAGCGAGGACTCGGGGAGGGTGCAGATGGCAAGAATCCCTTACGCGGACCCGGCCCGGCTCTCGGAAGAAGCCCGGGCGACACTCGAGCGGCTGCCCGTTTCTCTCGAACATCTTCCGGATGCTCGCTCACGCGGAAACGCTTTTCCGTCCGTTTCTCGCTTTCGGGACGGCCATTCTCGGAAAGCAGAAGCTCGACCCCCGGCTCCGCGAGCTCACGATCCTGCAGGTTTCCCGGCTCACGGGTGCCGAGTACGAGTGGGTGCAGCACGTCGGGGTGGCCCGAGAACTCGGTGTCCGGGAGGAGGAAATTCGTGCGCTCGAGCGGGGGGACCTCTCCGACGCGAGTTTCGACCCCTTCACGCGCTCGGTGTTACGGTTCGTGTCGGAAGCGGTGGAAGAGCAGCGAGTTTCGGACCCGGTTTTCGAGGAAGTCCGGGCCCGTCTCTCTCCCCGCGAACTCGTCGAGCTCCTCCTCACGGCCGGGTTTTACTTCGGCCTCGCCCTCGTCCTGCGGACGCTCGAGGTCGACCTCGACGAGCCCGCAGGAAAAGCGGTCGTCGAAGCGTCGAAGTCTTGACCGGAAGGGTTTTTCGAGAACGCCCGCCCGAGCCCGCCCGGGTCCTCGTGCGGGTGCCCAACTGGCTCGGCGATCTCGTCCTGAGTTTGCCGGCGCTCCGTGCGATTCGTCGTGCCTGGCCCCGGGCGCACCTGGCCGTTCTGGTGCGGGAGGAGCTCGCGAGCTTTTTCGAGGGGTCCCGATGGATCGACTCGCGGCTCGCCTACCGGATCCGCCCGGGTTCGGCGGGCTGGCGAGACCGATGGGCCGTCGTCCGGCGCCTGGCTCGGGAACGTTTCGACCTGGCCGTGCTCTTCACGGACAGCTTCGAGTCCGCGCTCTGGGCCTTCGCGGCGGGGATTCCGGAGCGTGTCGGCTTCGCCGCCGACGCGCGCAGGTTGCTCCTGACGCACGCGGTGCGCCGGACTGCCGGGTTGCGACGAAGCCACCGCGTGGAAGAGCCGCTCTTTCTTCTGGAGAAGGCCCTGGGAATCGTCGGGAATCGTGCCGACGGCGCACCGGACCTCTCTTCCGAGGCCCGAGCGCGGGTCGAGAGAAAGCTTTCCGCGCTGGGGTGGCGGGAGGGGCGCTTCCTTCTCTGCCTCGCGCCGGGTGCCGCCTACGGGCCCTCGAAGCGCTGGCCGGCCGACGGCTTCGCCTCCGTCGGTCGGCGGTTCGCGGAGCGGCGGGGAGCGCTCTGCCTCGTTCTCGGTAGCCCGAGCGACACCGAGGTTTGCCGGTTCGTTGCCGAAGGTTCGGGCGGCGTTTCCCTCGCGGGAGAGACGACCGTCGCGGATCTTCTCGCCGTGCTTTCGCTTGCCGACCTTTTCGTCGGGAACGACTCGGGTGCCGCTCACGTCGCGGCCGCGCTCGGCACCCCGACGCTGACGCTCTTCGGGTCGACCGATCCGCGCCGGACGGCCCCTCTCGGACCGTCCGCACGCTTTCTCTGGGAGCCTCCACCGTGCAGTCCCTGTCTGGCCCGCACCTGCCGGTACGGGCACTACGAGTGTCTGCGTGCCCTCTCTCCCCGGGAGGTGGTCGAGGCTGCCGAGGAGCTGCTCGCCGGGGGCGAGCCGCGGCAGCGAGCGACCGCCCAGGGGGTCCGCTTGCAATCGCCTTCGTGCTCGGGTTAGGGATGCGGGTCTCGTGGCAGGGGGATGGCTCTTATGAAAGCCCGACGCTCGCTCGGTGGACTCGTTCTCGCAACCTCGCTCCTCTGGGGAGCGTCGGTCGCGGCGCAAGGAGACGCGACGGCCGCACGCGAGCTTTTTGCCCGGACGCTCGAAGCGCTGCCCCGCATTCCTTTCGTCGCCCGTCTGCGGCTCACCACGGATCTCGGCGAGACGAGAGAGCTCGAACTCCGGCACAAGGTCGTGGGCGGAGCACGGGCCAGCTATCTCGAAGTGGTGGCTCCCACGAACATCGCCGGCATCCGGTTTCTCTTTCTCGAGTACCCCGACCGGCCCGCCGAACAGTACATGAAGGTAACCGGGGCCAGGTCCAGTGTCCGGATCGCGAGCCACGTCCGGAGGAGGCCTTTCCTCGGTTCCACGTTCTACGTGGCCGACATGGTGGAGCCCCGACTCGACGAGTTCGACTACCGCTTCGTCGAGGGCGAGGAGAAGTTGCTCGGGCGCGATTGCGTGCTCGTGGAGGCCCTTCCCAAGGACGGCCACGACGCTCTCTACGGGAAGATCGTCTTCGCGATCGCCCCCGAGGAGCGCCTCGTCCTCCGGAGGAATTTCTTCGACAAGAGTGGCGAACCGCTCAAGGTCTGGACGGTCGAAAAGCTCGAGAAGATCGACGGGATCTGGACGCCGCTCGAGCAGCGTATGCGGAACGTCCAGGAAAAGACCGAGTCCACCCTCGTCGTCGAGAGCGTGCGCTACAACGTGGAGATCGACGACACGGTGTTCACCCCGCAGTACCTGCTGCGGTGACCTGCGGCCCGCAGCCGGCCCCGGGCGGTCAGCGGGTCCCGTTTTCCGCCGGGCGCGTCTCCACGTAGAGCTGCCGGATCTCCTCCGGCGTGAGCGCGAACTCGATGACGCGCAGGTTCGCGATCACCGCGTTGGCTCCCGGCGCGCCCCCCACGCGGTCGGAGCCCACGTAGAGCGGCGTACCCTCGGGAATGCGGAACTTCCCGTTGTGGGGGTTTCGCTCCACGAGGACGCCGTCGACGTAGAGGGAAGTCACCGTTTCGACCCCTTCTTCGGGCGCTGGCTCCCCCCAGGTCACCGCCACGTGGTGCCACTGGTCGGCTTTCCATCCGGCGATGGAAGCGCCGACGTTGTGTTCGATCCCGTTGTCGTCCGAGACGAGAAAGCGCAGGAACACCCCGTTCTTGAACACGTGGAGGCGATTGTCCCAGGCGTGGGTCCGTAGCTGGATGAAGGAATTGTCCGTCGGGTCACCGCCGTTCCAGCTCGGCTTGATCCAGAACGCGATCGTCCCGGACTCGTCCTGGACGCCGCCGCGGTCGGGGTAAGCGAGCCTCGCGTCGAGGGGGAAGAAAGCCCCGCCGTCGACGCCGTAGACGACGTTCTCTTCGATGATCGGCACGACGCCCGTGTCCGACGACTCCCCCGAGCCCGCGAAGGAAACGGCAAGCTTGGTTCCTTCCGGAAGCTCCGATCCGGCTGCCGGTGGCGGGCCTTGCAGGAGCGGGCTTCCGCCCCGGGAGTACGCTCGCGCCACGTCTTCCGGGAGCGGTTGCACGGCGAGTCGCGTCCCCTCGCGCTCGCTCTCCGGCTTGGCGGCGCCCGCAGGCGAGACGGTCCGGCTCTTTTCGGGGCGGGAAAGGGGCCTGCCGAAACCGGACCTCTCGCGCCCTTCGCTACCGAAATCGAACCCCCTTGCCCGGCCGCTCCCGAAGCCCCGACCTGCCCTGGCCTCTTGCTTCGGTCGAACGGAGCCGGGTGGCGGCACTTCGCTTTCCCGCTCGCGGCCTCTCAGGAAAACGAGGACGGAGAGAAGGACCGCCGCGCCGACGGCCGCCAGAACGACTCTCGGTCCCCACTCCGACATCGAAACCTCGCCTCACCGTTCACCGTGTCGGTGCCCTCGGAGTCTGTCAAGCCAGGTCCTGCCTCTTCAGGAGCCGGGGCCGCTGCTCCCGAGGCCGGCAACCCCCGTTCCGCAGCGTCGGAGCCCTTTTTTCGACCGGTCCGGTACGCCACCCTCGCGTGCCGCAAGAAGCTCGGTCACCCGCACGGCTTCGAGCCCGCGACTGGCGAGCTCCTCGAGAATCCGAGGCAGTGCCTGCGCCGTGACCCGGCGGTTGGTGTGGAGGAGAATGATGTCGCCGGACCTCACTTTTCCGAGGGAAGCCAGGACTTCTTCGGCAGTTTCGGTCTTACGGCTCGCATCTTCTCCCGAGACGGACCAACCCACGACCTCGTACCCCTGGTCCGCGACGACGGCGTACGCGACCTCGTCGATGCAGCCGTACGGGGGCCGGAAGAGCCGAGTCGGGAGTCTCCCGGTGGCGCTCCGAACGGCTTCGTCGACCCACCCGAGTTCGTGCGTGATCTCTTCTTCGGAACGACCGGAAAAAGGCCGGTGGCTGAAGCTGTGATTGGCGATTTCGTGGCCTTGTGCCTCCATTTGGCGAAGCCAGCTGGGGTTGGCCCTCGCCCAGGCGCCCACGACGAAAAACGTCGCGCGTACGCCGGCTTCGCGGAGGGTATCGAGCACGGAGGCGAGGGTTTCGTGAGCTTCTTGCCCGTTCGGGATCTCGGTGTCGAACGTAAGCGCCACGATCCCCCGAGGCTTTCCCCTTGCCCGGACCTGGCCCGTGGGCTCGCGGAACCCGAGGCCGTAGAGCGTCTCGACGTCGAGCGGCGGGAGGCTCTGGAGCCTGCGGCTGACGTAACCTTTTTCCGGCTCGAGATCCGTGTCGAGCGCCCGCGACGGTGTGGCCGGCAGGGCGAGCATTGCCGCGAGAGCCAGAACGATCAATTTTTCCACTCCCGACTCCTCCCCGCATGCGCGCCCTCCCTTGCCACGTCGCATTGTTTCCGAAATCCGGTTTTGCTTTCAAGCATTTCGGCTCCTGCTCCTCTTTTTGGCGCACGTTGCAAGGATGCGGCCGCTCCGGCATTGTCTTTCGAATCGGGGTCGGCCCGTGTCCAAGGACGGAGAAACCGCCTGGGTGGCTTTGAGTCTCGTGCGCGGCGTCGGGAACGTGACGTACCGGCGGCTTCTCGAGCGGTTCCAGGACCCCGACGGGGTGTTCGTGGCAGGTGCTCGGGCCCTCCTCGAGGCCGGCGTTCATCCGGAGGTGGCCGACGCCATCGTGAACTTTCGCCGCTGGGAAGAGGCGGAGCGGTACGTTTCGAGGGCGCGGCGAGTCGGTGGTTCGCTGCTCCACTGGAACGACTCGCGCTACCCTCGTCTGCTCCGAGAAGTTCACGACGCCCCGCCTTTTCTCTTCGTACGGGGCGACCCGGGGGACGGGGACGAGCTTTGCGTGGCCGTCGTGGGTAGTCGGGTCCCCTCGGTTTACGGCCGTGGACGCGCTCGGGCTCTTTGCACGCAACTCGCGCGGGTGGGCGTCACCGTGGTGAGCGGTCTGGCCCGGGGGATCGACGGAGAAGCCCACCGCGCGACTCTCGACGCCGGCGGCCGGACGGTGGCCGTCCTCGGGTGCGGCATCGACGTCGTGTATCCCCCCGAACACGCCCGTCTCTTCCGTCGGATCGTGGAGAACGGCGCCGTTCTGAGCGAGCTTCTTCCGGGTGTCGGGCCGGAGGCGGGGCACTTTCCGCGGCGGAACCGGCTTCTCGCCGGGATGACCGTGGGGACCGTGGTGGTGGAAGCCGGGGAGCACAGCGGCTCCCTGATCACGGCAAGGTGGGCAGCCGACCAGGGGCGCGAGGTGTTCGCCGTGCCGGGCCCGATCGGCCCTCTCTCGCGAGGGCCGCACCGCTTGATTCGGCAGGGCGCCAAACTGACGGAGACGGCGGCCGACATCCTCGAGGAGATCGCTCCTTCCCGCCTCCGGACCGCGTCTCGGGAGGAGCGGCGACGGGATCGCCCGGAGTTCGAGGACCGGTTGCTCCGGTGTTTACAAGGGGGGCCGCACCATATAGACGCGCTTTGCGCGAAAATGGGTGCACCGGTAGGCACGATTTTGGAAGCCTTGCTCGGGCTCGAACTCGAGGGAGCCGTCGTGCAATATCCCGGCAAGTACTTCGCACTTTCGGGGAGTGAACCGGATTAGGGCGAAAAAGTGGCGAAAAATCTCGTCATCGTAGAATCCCCTGCCAAGGCCAAGACCCTCAAGAAGTACCTCGGGCGCGACTACGAGGTGAGGGCGTCGGTGGGGCACATTCTCGACCTGCCGAAAACGAAGCTCGGGGTCGACATCGAAAAGGGGTTCCAGCCCGAATACCACGTCATCCGGGGAAAGGGGAAAATCATCGAGGAGCTCCGCAAGGCAGCCAGGGACAAGGAACGCATCTACCTGGGGCCCGACCCGGACCGCGAAGGCGAGGCCATCGCCTGGCACATCGCGCAAACGATCTCGCGGGACGAAGAGGGCGAGAGCCAGGACGGCAAGCAGGGAAGAAACGGCAAGCGGACAAAAAAAGCGAAAAAAGACGACGGCGCTCCCACCGCCGAGTCCGAGGCCCGGCGGGTGGAAACTTCGCCGGGACCGGCACAGCCCAAGGACCCCCGGATCCGGCGGGTTCTCTTCCACGAGATCACCAAGCGGGCGGTTCTCCAGGCACTCGAGAACCCGCGAGATCTCGACCGTCGCCTTTACGAGGCGCAGCAGACGCGCCGGATCCTGGACAGGCTCGTGGGCTACCAGGTTTCGCCGCTCCTCTGGAAAAAAGTGCGCCGCGGGCTTTCCGCCGGGCGAGTCCAGTCCGTGGCTCTCCGGCTCATCTGCGAGCGGGAGCGCGAGATCCGGGCCTTCGTCCCGGTCGAGTACTGGTCCTTGACCGCGAAACTCGAAGGTTCCGTCCCGCCGCCCTTCGAGGCCAAGCTCGTTCGGATCGGGGACCGAAAGCTCGACCCCCGGAGTTTCCGGATCGAAAACGAGGAAGCGGCTCGCGAGCTCGTCGACCGCCTCCGCTCGGCTACCTGGCGTGTCACGAAGGTCGAACGCAAGGAACGGAAAAGGAACCCGGCTCCGCCCTTCACGACGCCGAGGCTCCAGCAGGAGGCCGCGCGCAAGCTCGGGTTCCGGCCGAGCCGTACGATGCGGATCGCGCAGAGGCTCTACGAGGGGGTCGAACTCGGTCCCGAGGGTGCCGTGGGGCTCGTGACGTACATTCGAACCGACTCGGTGCGGACGGCCCCCGAGGCGCTCGAGGCCGTTCGAGGCTGGATCCGGGAGAAATTCGGCCTCGACTACCTCCCCGAGCAGCCTCTCGCCTACAAGAACAAGAAGGGGACGCAGGACGCCCACGAAGCGATTCGGCCCACTTCGATGGAGCACACTCCCGAGCGGGTCGCTCCCTACCTGAGCAAGGAGGAACTGGCCCTGTACACGCTCGTCTGGAACCGGTTCGTCGCGAGCCAGATGAAGCCCGCGGTCTTCGACCAGACGATCATCGAAATCGAAGCCGACGGGACCGTGTTCCGGGCGAGCGGGCAGATCCTGAAGTTCGACGGCTTCATGCGGGTGTACACGGAAGAGAAAGACGAAAACGGCGGGCAGGAGGAGGCAAAGGGCCTGGAGACCGAGGCGAAAGGGGGAGAGCCCGAGGGGAAAGGGGAGGAGTCCGAGGAAGAGGCGCCCGAGGGGCTTCTCCCGAACCTTTCGGAGGGCGAAGAACTTCGGCTCCTCGAGCTCGTGCCGGCGCAGCATTTCACGCAGCCACCGCCGCGGTTCACGCAAGCCACCCTCATCCGAGAGCTCGAGGAAAAAGGCATCGGCCGGCCGTCGACGTATGCGACCATCGTGTCCACGATCCTCGACCGGAACTACGTCGTCGAGGACAAATCCCGGCGGCTGCGCCCGACCGAGCTCGGCTTTCTGGTGAGCGACCTCCTGGTCGAAGCCTTTCCCGACATTTTCAACGTGGAGTTCACGGCACGCATGGAGAGCGACCTCGACGAGATCGAGGAAGGCAAGCGGAAGTGGGTGGAGGCCATGCAGAAGTTCTACGAACCCTTTTCGCGCGACCTCGCGCAGGCCGAAGCGAAGATGCGGGACGTGAAGCGCGAGGGCTATCCCACGGACATCCTGTGCGACGCTTGCGGGGCACCCATGGTCATCAAGTGGGGACGGTCGGGGGAGTTTCTCGCCTGCTCGAAGTACCCCGAGTGCAAGAACACGAAAAACTTCGTGCGCGACGCCGAGGGCAACCTCCGCATCCTCGAGGACGAAACGACGGACGAGGTTTGCGACAAATGTGGAAAACCGATGCGGGTCCGATTCGGCCGTTACGGGAAGTTCCTGGGTTGCACCGGATATCCGGAGTGCAAGAATGTACGTTCGCTGGCCCGCGCCATTCCGACGGGGCTCCCGTGCCCGGAGTGCCGAGAGGGTGAGGTCCTCGAAAAGAAGTCACGCCGTGGCGAGACGTTCTTCAGTTGCAGTCGCTATCCCGAGTGCCGGTTCGCGACGGGGGACCGTCCCGTCCCCGAGCCGTGCCCCCGGTGCGAGGCGCCGTTTCTCGTGGAGAAAACGACCAAACGCGACGGCACGGTCCGACGCTGCCTGAGCGAAGGTTGCCGGTATCGCGAGACCGTTGCGGAAGCCGAGGCCGTCTGAGAGGACTCCGTTCGAGGCTGGGAGATGAGAGCGCGACACGAGGAGTTCGTGACCGTCGTCGGTGGGGGACTCGCCGGTAGCGAAGCTGCCTGGCAGCTCGCGTGCCGCGGGGTCCCGGTGCGGCTCTACGAAATGCGGCCCCGGCGGCAGACCGAGGCGCACCGCTCCGAGAAGCTCGCCGAGCTCGTGTGTTCGAACTCCTTCCGGAACAACACGCTCGACACCGCCGTGGGAGTCCTCAAGGAGGAAATGCGGAAGCTCGGGTCCGTCATCATGGAGGTCGCGGACCGTTGCCAGGTGCCGGCCGGAGCGGCCCTCGCGGTCGATCGGGAGCTTTTCGCAGAAGGGGTCACTTCGCTCGTCGAGGGGCACCCGCTCGTGGAGGTGGTCCGAGAGGAGCTCGAACGCATCCCGCCCGGCATCGTGATCGTAGCCACGGGACCCCTCACCTCGCCGAGCTTCTCCTCGCACCTGCAGTCGGTCCTCGGCGAGAAGTACCTCTACTTCTACGATGCCATCTCGCCCATCGTGACGGCCGAGTCCATCGACCCGGAGGTGACCTTCCGGGCTTCCCGGTACGACAAAGGGGGCGAAGATTACATCAATTGTCCTTTGACCCGGGAGCAGTACTACGCCTTCGTCGATGCCCTTCTGGCGGCGGAGAAGGTGCCCACCCGCGAGTTCGAGCGCTGCATCTATTTCGAAGGCTGTATGCCCATCGAAGAGATGGCGCGTCGGGGCCGGGAGTCGCTGGCTTTCGGGCCCATGCGTCCGGTCGGCCTCGTCGATCCCCGGACGGGCGAGCGCCCCTATGCCGTGGTCCAGCTCCGGCAGGACGACCGCAACGCGACTCTCTACAACATGGTAGGGTTCCAGACGCGGATGAAGTATCCCGAACAGCGGCGGGTCTTCCGTATGATTCCGGGCCTCGAGAAGGCCGAGTTCGTCCGTCTCGGGAGCCTCCACCGGAACACGTTCGTCAATTCGCCCCGTGTTTTGCTCCCGACTCTCCAGCTCAGGGCGAATCCGGATGTCTTTCTGGCCGGGCAGCTCATCGGGGTGGAAGGCTACGTCGAGTCGGCGGCGGCGGGGCTTCTCGCCGGGATCAACGCCGCCCGCAGACTTCGGGGCGAGCCGCTGCTCGTCCCCCCGCCGACCACTTCCCTCGGGTCGGTCCTCGCCTACGTTTGCGACCCGCAGAGGCGGGATTTCCAGCCGATGAACGCGAACTTCGGCCTCTTCCCGCCGGTTCCCGGCGCTCGCGGCGCCGAGCGGCGCCGCCGGCAGGCCGCCCGAGCGCTTCGCGACATGGACGCCTGGATTCTCCGGCACGGCCTCGCCCGGGAAATCGACGAGCGCCATCTGGCTTCCACGCGGGGCGCGGAGTAAAGAGCGGTCCGAAAGCGGCCGGGGGCACACGTGGAGAAGACGGAAAAAATCTGGCTCGACGGGAAGTTCGTGGACTGGGAGCGGGCGCAAATCCACGTTCTCACGCACACCCTCCACTACGGCCTCGGGGTGTTCGAAGGGATCCGCTGTTACGAGGGACACGACGGCAAGGCCGGGATTTTCCGCCTGAAGGAACACATCGAGCGGCTCGTCGATTCCGCCCACATCGTCGGAATGAAGCTGCCCTACGACGCGGCCGAGCTCTCGGCCGCCTGCGTGGAAACGGTGCGGGTGAACGGTCTCAAGTCCTGCTACATCCGGCCCATTGCTTTTCTCGGGGACGGCGAGATGGGTCTCGCCGCCGACAACCCGGTGAGGGTGGCCGTGGCAGCGTGGCCCTGGGGGTCGTACCTCGGCGAGGAGGGCGTGGCGAGGGGGATTCGAGCCAAGACGGCGTCGTTCCAGAGGTTTTCGCCGAATTCGCTCATGACGAAAGCCAAGGTTTGCGGCCATTACGTGAACTCGATCCTGGCCACGAAAGAAGTCCGGCGATCGGGTTACGACGAAGCGCTCCTCCTCGATTCCGACGGTTACGTCTCCGAGGGCAGCGGGGAGAACATTTTCGTCGTCCGCAGGGGCGTGGTACGGACGCCGCCCCTCACCTCGGCTCTGCCAGGAATCACGCGCGATACCGTGATGGTCCTCCTGCGCGAGCTCGGGGTCCCGCTCGAGGAAAAGAACATCACCCGCGACGAGCTCTACGTGGCCGACGAGGTGTTCATGACGGGGACCGCCGCGGAGGTGACGCCCATCCGTGAAGTCGACGACCGGCAGGTGGGGAGCGGGAAGCCCGGCCCCGTGACGCAGAAGCTTCAGAGGATGTACCGGGACGTCACGACGAGGCGGCTCGACCTCGACAAGGACTGGGTCACAGTCGTTCCGGACTAGCCGGGCCAGGGCGGTGCGCGAAGAGCCGGCTCGTGGCGCCGTGCAAGACCCGAGAATTTTTCCCTAGGCAAGGCCGTTTTGGCTTGAAACGGCGCTCCCGGCTCGCTATAAGCTCGGCGCCGTTCCGGTATCGGCGGGGGGTGTTCTGCCCCCTCGGGAAGGAGTTTCGGGAAATGGGTTGGTCAGGGCAGCGCTTTCGATCCGTGGTTCTCGGGGGTCTGTGCAGCCTGGCCCTCGCCGCTACGGCCGCGGCGGAGGTGACGACGGAAAGAAGTGCCTCGATTCTCGTGTTTCCCAAGGTTCTCTTCGAGGATCCGGCCCCGGGTGCTACCACCGACACGATCATCCAGATCTCGAACACGTCCAACTCCGTCGTGTACGCCCACTGCTTTTACGTGAACGCCGCGCCGTTCGACCCGGAGTTGCCACCGGGGCCCACCAACCCTCGGCAGTGGCAGGAGGTGGACTTCGACATCGTTCTTACCCGACAGCAGCCGACCCACTGGCGGGTCTCGGAGGGGCGGACGACGAACCCCTTCGATCCGGCCTGCAGTCTCAGAGGAACCTGCGTGGGGGGTGCGGACGAGGGGGCCCCGTGCGAGTTCCCGAGCGACTGCCAGAGTGGCCTCTGCTCGAACACCATGTGCGAGGGCGCGGGTTTCGACCCGGGTAGGATTCCGCCGGTTCCTCCGGGCTTCGAGGGCGAGCTCAAGTGCATCGAGGTCGATCAGTCCGGAGCGCCCATCAGCGGAAATCACCTGAAAGGAGAGGCTACCCTCCTCTCGACACCGGCGCCGAGGGCAGCCCGCAAGTACAACGCCATCGGCCTTCTCGGCTTCGACACGAACAACAGCGACAACGTTCTCTGTCTGGGCGGGGAGCCACGCGCATCGTGTCCGACTGGCGCCGAATACACGGGCTGCCCGGATGTGCTTTTCACGACTCACTACGCGGAGGGAGCGAGCAACCCCGCCGTCCGGGCGCTCTTGGGCCAGCAAGTGCCGGTTTTCTCGGAGCTCACCCTGGTTCCTTGCACGCAGGACTTCGAGAGGCAAATTCCCGCACGGGTCGTGGTCCAGTTCGTGGTCTACAACGAGTTCGAGGAGCCTTTCTCCACGAGCACGACGGTCGAGTGCTGGGAGAACTTTCGGTTGGGGGAGATCAACCCGATCTTCAGCGAAGCCAACCTCGGGACACGCTACGCGCAGACCCGTATGGTCTCGGCCGGAGCCGATCCCGGCCTGGTGGGGGTCATGGAGGAGTTGCACGGGCCGACCGAGGGCCGGACGGCTTTCAACCTGCACGTGAGCGGGGAGCGTGCTCTCGGGGACCTGGTCGTGGTTCCGGAGCGGCCATGACACGGCCGGAGTTTCGTGAAGGGGAGCCTCGGACGATGAGGAGCATGCGCCTTTTCTTTTCGGGAGTCGCGGCGGGGCTCGCGCTCGTGGCGTGGACCCCCGGGGTTCGGGCCGACGTCCAGTCGGACCAGGCTGCGGCCATCGTGGTCTTTCCGAAGCTCGTCGTCGACACGTCGAACGGGGTGGACACGATCGTACGTCTCGCCAACCGGTCGAATACGCCCCTTACGGTCAACTGCTTTTACGTGAACGCCACCCCGAGGTGCGTGAACGGTGAAGGAAGGTGTATCACGGACGCCCGTTTTCTCGACGAGCCCGAATGCACCGGCACCTGCGAGCCGCAGTGGCAGGAGACGGACTTCCGGGTCGTTCTGACGCAGAACCAGCCCGTTGCCTGGCTCGTCTCGCGCGGGGCGGTCGACTGCCCTTCGACACCCGACGGAATCGACGCCGATCCGGGCAACAACGACCCTTGCTTTGCTCTCGACGGCGTTTTCCGCGTGGGTCCCGGGGGCCAGAGCAATGCAGGAAGCCGGATCCCACCGGTTCCCGAGGACCCGTTCGTCGGAGAGCTCAAGTGCGTCGTCGTGGACGAGAACGACCAGCCGCTCCCGCGTAACGACCTCTATGGCCATGCGTCGATCGTGGAAGGGATCCAGTCGGGTACGGACGTGTTGACCGACGTCTCCACGTACAACGCCATCGGGCTGCGGGCCATGCCCCAGAACGACGGTAACCGGATTCTCGTTCTCGGGCGGGACGGCGATCCGGGAGTGGAGTACAGCGGTTGCCCGAACATCTTGATTCTCGACCACTTTTTCGACCTGGCCACGGACCCCGTCACCGGCGAGCAGATCACCACGCACGTGACGTTCGTCCCCTGTTCGCAGGATTTCCTCCGGCAGGAATTCCGACGCACGACGGTGCAGTTCCTCGTGTTCAACGAGTTCGAACAGCGTTTTTCGACGAGCCGCTTCGTCGAGTGCTTCCGGAACATCCAGCTCTCGAACATCGACACGCAGGTGAACAACCGCTCGATTTTCAGCGCCCAGGTGGCGGGGACGCTCACGGGCCAGACGCGCATTCGGGGCGTGGCGGACGATCACTCCGACCACGGCCACACGCTTCTGGCCGTGGCGGAGGAGTTCCGTCCCTCGAGCGGCGCCGCGGCCGTCAATCTCCACACCCAGGGTGTGCGACCGCAGCGGGACTTCCTGGTCTTACCGTGAAAGGGTGCGTCTTTTGGCCTTTTTCTTGACAGTTTTTGCCCCGGCCTCTATAAGGGCGCGGCTTGCCGCTCGGGCGGTAGGTAGCGGCGTGGGGAGAGATTCGCTGGCTCGCTCACAAGGAGTCTCGGGGATGGGTTCGAAGTCGAGGGGACTTCTGGCGCTGGTTTTCGTGGGCCTTCTCGGCCCGGTTGCGGTGTCGGCCCAGGTGAGCGTCGAGAAGAGCGCTTCGATTTTGATCTTTCCCAAGGTGCTTTACGGTGAACTTCCGGGTCGCGCGGCTCTGGGTTCTTTCGACACGATCATCCAGGTTTCCAACACGTCGAATTCCGTCGTGTACGGCCACTGCTTCTACGTGAACGCCGCGCTCACGGACCCGGAGCTTCCACCGGGTCCGGACAATCCCAGGCTCTGGCAGGAAGTCGATTTCGACATCGTGCTGACGCGCCAGCAGCCGACCCACTGGGTCGTTTCGGAGGGTAGGACGACGAATCCCTTCGACCCCAACTGCGGGCCCACGAACACGGACTGCCCGGGTGCCGGTTTCGACCCGGGTAGGATCCCACCGGTGCCCCCCGGGTTCGAGGGCGAGCTCAAGTGCATCGAGGTCGATCAGTCGGGGGCTCCCATCAGCGGGAACCACCTGAAGGGCGAAGCTACGATTCTCTCGGCCGCCGGAACCGTCAACGGGGTGGAATCCCATTTGGTTCCCGGGGACGCCTCGAAGTACAACGCCATCGGGCTTCTCGGTTTCGACACGAACGACAGCGACACGGTTCTTTGCCTGGGCGGTGGCATTTCCGCCGACTGCCCCTCGGGCGCGGAGTACCAGGGGTGCCCGGAGGCGGTCCTGGCCACGCACTTCGCGGAGGAAGCGTCGAATCCGGCTCTCTCCGACGGGGCCAGTTCCGTCCGCACGGAGCTCACGATCGTGCCGTGTTCGCAGAATTTCGAAACCCAGGTACCGGCGGTCTTGCGCGTCCAGTTCCTGCTCTTCAACGAGTTCGAGGAGCCTTTCTCGACGAGTACGACGGTCGAATGCTGGGGGAATTTTTTGCTCCGCGACATCAACCCCGTCTTTTCCGTGGGGAGCCTGGGTTCGCGCTTCGTGCAGACCCGGATGCGCCCGGCCGCGAGCGACCCGGGTTTCGTCGCCTTGCTCGAAGAACTCCACTTCGTGCCGCCTCCCCCCGCCGTGTCGCTGGTTTCCAGGGCGGCGGCGAACCTGACGGTGGTGGGCGAGCGGACGCGTGGTGACCTCGTCGTGGTACCGGGAGGGCCGTGAGATGAGGGGCGGAACGAAGGTGCGAGAGATGCGAAGCTTCCGTCGCTCGGTATCCGTGCTCTTCTTCGGGGGCCTCTTCCTGGGCGGTTCCCTTCGCGCCGAGGTCCATTCCGACCGCACGGCTGCCGTCCTCGTGTTTCCGAAAATCGTGGTGAGCAGCGACCTCGGGGTCGATACCCTGGTTCGGATCGCCAACGCTTCGTCGCGGGCGATCACGCTCCAGTGCTTTTACGTGAACGCGACGCCGCTTTGCGTGGACGGGGAGGGGAACTGCATCGTCGACGGGCGGTTCGAGGAACTCCCGCCCTGTACGGGCCGTTGCGAAGACCGGTGGCAAGAGACCGACTTCCGGATCGTTCTCACGCAGAACCAGCCCGTGGCCTGGCTCGTGTCTTCCGGGGCGGTGGACTGTCGTTCCACACCGGATGGGGACGACGCGGATCCGAACAACAACATCCCGTGCTTTCCCCTCGACGGGGTTTTTCGCACGGGTCCCTCCGGTGAGAACAACGCCGGAAGCCGGATCCCGCCCGTGGCCGAGGACCCCTTCATCGGGGAGCTCAAGTGCGTGGCCGTCGACCAGAACGACCAGCCCGTCGAACGGAACGACCTCTACGGCGAGGCCGCGATCGTGCAAGGCGGGCGACGCCCCCGACGTGACTCTTTACAGCGCGATCGGCATCCAGGCCATTCCCGGCACGAACAACGGTGACCGGACCCTCGTTCTCGGGCGACGGGGCGACGAGGGCGTGGAATACGAGGGTTGTCCCAACATCCTGATTCTGGATCACTTTTTCGACTTCGCCGAAGACCCCGTGGTGGGCGGTCCCGTGTTCACCTACCTCACGCTCGTGCCCTGCTCGCAGGACTTCCTCCGCCAGGAGACCCGCCGGACCCCGGTCCAGTTTCTCGTGTTCAACGAGTTCGAACAGCGGTTCTCGACCAGCATCCCCGTCGAGTGCTTCCGGACGATCCAGCTCTCCAACATCGACACGCGCTTCAACACCCGGTCGATTTTCAGTGCCCAGGTGGCCGGAACGCTCACGGGTCAGACCCGGATCCGGGGCGTGGGAGACGACCACGGAGACCACGGGCACACGCTCGTGGGGGTTGCCGAAGAGTTCCGGGATTTCGGCACCGCCGCCTTCCAGCTCCACTTCCAGGGCGTGCGCTCCCAGAAGGACTTCGTCTACCTCCCGTGAGGACCTAAATGCGCGAAGGAAAAAGGCCTTTTCACTTGACAGGAGACCGACGCCACCCTATAAGAGCGGCCCGGCGGGTGGGGTATGTGTCGCACCGGTTTCGGGGTCATCGAAAGGAGGAGGAGAATGCGTAAGCAGCGTAAGCTTTCCGTGCTGCTCGGCGCGCTCGTGGCCGTGGCCTTCTCGGGGGGCACGGCGCTCGGCGACGTGACGACCGAGGAAAGTGCCTCGATCCTGGTTTTTCCCAAGGTCATCGCCGACGGAACGCGCGACACGTTGATCCAGATCTCCAACACGTCCAATTCTCTCGTCCGGGCCCACTGCTTTTACGTGAACGGGGCGCTCACGGACCCGAGCCTGCCGCCTTCTCCGAACAACCCTCCCCTCTGGCAGGAAATCGACTTCACGATCCAGCTCACCCGGCAGCAGCCGACCCATTGGGTGGTAAGCCGCGGTCGGCGCGTGAACCCGCTGGACCCCACGTGTAGCCTCTCGGGTGTGTGCGTCGGGGGAAGCAACGACGGCGACCCCTGCCAGTTCCCGACCGACTGCGACAGCGGGATTTGCTCGGCGACGAATTGCCTCGACTCGGGGTTCGACCCCGGCCTCGTCCCGCCCGTCGTTCCGGACTTCACGGGCGAGCTCAAGTGCATCGAGGTGGACGCATCCGGCGCGCCCATCGCGGGAAACCATCTCAAGGGCGAGGCCACGCTGGTTACGCTTTCGAACGGGGACATCTCCAAGTACAACGGCATCGGGATCAAGGGCGAGAACAACAACGGTGACGGACGGCTCGTCCTGGGTGGCGGCCAGTGCGTCGGCGAAGGGTCTCTTCAGGGGACGGTGTGCACCGACGATTCGCAGTGCGGGGATTCGGGCCCGTGCATGCGGGAGTACAACGGCTGCCCGCGGACCTGGATCCTCAACCACCTGGCGGAGGGAGCGCCCAATCCGGCCTCGGGCTTCGCCTTCGACGAGTTCAGGAGTGGCGGCGGCAGCTCCATCGGGCTCGCGGCAGCGAGCGTCTCGACCTCGCTCACCGTCGTCCCCTGCACGCAGAACTTCGAGACGCAGGAGCCGACTTCGGTCACGCTCCAGTTCCTCACGACGAACGAGTTCGAGCAGCAGTTCTCGGTCTCGACGACGATCACGTGCTGGGCGGACTTCCTCCTCGGCGATCTGGGGGCTCCGGCGCTCGATTTCTCGGCAGCCTTCCCGACCCGCAGGGAACCATGTTCCTCAAGACGAAAATCCGCTCGGCGGCCGGCACGCCGCGAGGGGTGCTCATGGTGGCGGAGGAGCGGCACGTCGCAAGCCTCGCCCCCGCCGCCGTCACGCAGTTCGCGGGAAGTGGCGCTGGCCCATCCGGGGGTGACCTCGAATCGCCGCACGCCGCCGCTGCCGTCAACCTCCACGTCGAAGGCGTGCGGTCGACGCCGGATGTCATCGAAATTCCCGCCGAACAGCTCGCACCCTGAGAGATGCGCGGACAACGAAAGGAGCGGAGCAACATGCGAAAGGCGAACGGTTTGGGTGGTGCCCTGGCCTTGGCGATCTCGCTTCTCCTCGGAGCCGCGCCCGCGGGTGCCGACGTGGCCTCGGATCGCGCAGCTTCGATTCTCGTCTACCCCAAGATCGTGGTCGACTCGGGACAGGGGGTCGATACGCTGATCCAGTTGAGCAACACCTCGCAGAGCCTCGTCCAGCTCCACTGCTTTTACATCGACGCGACGAGCCACTGTTCGATCAGCGGGGTGGCGTGCGACCCGGAAGACCCCGAGCCCTGCCCGAATTCGGCCGACCTCTGTCTGCCTGGCTGGCAGGAAGTGGATTTCCGGGTGTTCGTCACGGCCGAGCAGCCTCTCGGCTGGGTCGCCTCGCGGGGGCTCGCCGACGACCTCCTCCCCCTCGACGGCCGCTTCCTCGTGGGTCCCACGGGTGAATCGAACGTGGGCACGCGGATCCCGCCCGTATCGGAAGACCCCTTCATCGGGGAGCTCAAGTGCATCGTGACCGACGAGAACGGCAGGGCCATCGCGCGCAACGTGATCAAGGGGGAAGCGACGATCACGAGAACAGCCTTCGACATCACGAAAGGGGGGCCCGACGAAGTCGAAATCGACGTCGCGAAGTACAACGCCATCGGTATCCAGGGCATCGAAGGGGACAGCAACGGGGACAACATGCTCGTCCTCGGCTCGAACGAGTACAACGGTTGCCCCAACATCCTCGTCATGGACCACTTCTTCGACTTCGCCGTGAACCCGGCGGCGCCGACGGGCAACGCTGTCGCTTCCCGGCTCACGCTCGTTCCCTGCCAGCAGGACCTCCTCAATCAGGTGCCGGGCGGCACGACGGTGCAGTATCTCGTCTTCAACGAGTTCGAGCAGCGTTTCTCGACGAGCCGGCCCATGCAGTGCCTTTTCGATTCCGCGCTCTCGCGGATCGACACCCGCAATCCTCTCCGCTCGATTTTCAGCGTTTACGTGGCCGGGACGCTCACGGGGCAGACCCGGATCCGGGGGGTGTCGGCGGGGCTTCTCGGGATTCTCACCGAGACACTCGCCACGTCTGCGGACGGGTCCATCGCCAGGGCCCGGACCGCCGCCGTGAACCTCCACAAGCAGGGCGTCCGCGAGCAGCCGGATCAGATCGTCCTTCCCTGAGGGTCGGACTCTCGATCGATCTCGATTCGCACTGGCTTTCCCTGGCCGAATCGCAGGCCTAGCCAGCGGCCCAGCCGGGCGAGAAGGTATTTCTTCCGGAAAAGGTCGAGGACTCTTTTGCGTTCCTCCTCCTCGAGCACCGGCGTGGCGCGGCCCGAGAATTCGAGACTTCCGACGCGAATCCGAACTTCGGGGTGGGCGCGGAGATTCGCGTACCAGCCTTTCTGTCCTTTCGGCCCCGCCTGGACGTAGATCCGCTCGCCGTCGGTCACGAACCAGATCCGTGCGGTGCGGGGAAGCCCCGACCTCCGGCCCCGGGTCGTGAGAAGAAGCGTCTTTTGACGTTCGAGTCGGGCTTCCACGGGAAAGGACGCGACTCCCTCGACTTGCGCCCCGGAGGGGCGCTTGCGAGAATCGCGGGCACGAGCATGGCCGAAAACACGGGCGGAGAGAAGACCCCGATCCCCGACGTTCTCGCCGAACGCTACGCGAGTCCGGCCATGCTCGCCCTCTGGGACCCTGCCGGCCGGGTTCGGCTCGAGCGGCAGTTCTGGATCACGGTCCTGCGAGTGCAAAAAGAGCTGGGCCTCGACGTGTCGGACGAAACGATCGCCGCCTACGAGCGGGTGGCGGATCGTGTGGACCTCGAGAGCATTCGCCGCAGGGAGCTCCGGCTCCGGCACGACCTCAAGGCACGGATCGAGGAGTTCTGCGCGCTTGCGGGTGCCGAGGAAATCCACAAAGGGCTCACGAGCCGGGACGTCACGGAAAACGTGGAACAGCTCCAGGTTCTGCGCTCGCTCCGCCTTCTCCGGACGAAGTCGCTGGCCGCGCTGCATCGTCTCGCGGAGAAAGCGAAGGAGACGCGCGAGATCGTGGTCGTCGGGCGGACGCACAACGTACCTGCCCAGCCGACCACCCTCGGGAAGAGACTCGCCATGTTCGGCGAGGAGATGCTCGAAGCCTTCCGGCGCTTCGAGGCGCTGCTTCGCGAGTACCCGTTTCGCGGGATCAAGGGAGCGGTCGGGACGAGGGCCGACCTCGTCGAGCTTCTCGGGAGCGTCGAGAAAGCCGCGGAGCTCGAGCGTCGGGTGGCGGTCCGCCTCGGTTTCCCCCGGCTTCTTTCCGCGGTGGGGCAAGTCTATCCGCGGAGTCTCGACTTCGAGGTCGTCTCGTGCCTCTACGGGCTCGTCTCGGGCCCTTCGAGCTTCGCCGAGACGTTCCGGCTCATGTCCGGTCTCGGTCTCGTCTCCGAAGGCTCGCGGGAGGGGCAGGTGGGCTCTTCGGCCATGCCGCACAAGGTCAATCCGAGGAACTGCGAGCGCATCCGGGCGCTGCGGGTCGTGCTCGGCGGGTTTCTCTCGATGCTCGGGGAACTTGCCGGTACGCAGTGGAACGAAGGGGACGTTTCGTGCTCCGCCGTACGGCGCGTGGCTCTGCCGGGGGCGATGTTCGCGTGCGACGGGCTTCTGGACACGTTTCTCACGGTGCTCCGCGAGTTCGAGGTCCATCCGGACCGGGCCGAGAGCGAAATCGAGGAGACGTTGCCCTGGATCGCGAGCGGTGCCTTTCTCGCGGTGGCGGTGCAGCGGGGCGCCGGACGCGAGGAAGCGCACCGCGCCATCCGCGAACATCTCCTCGAGCATCCCCGGGAGGCCGACCTGGAGGGCCTCGTCGCGGCGCTCTCGGGGGACCGGCGCCTGCGTCTTTCCGCGGAGGACGTTCGCTCGGTCCTGGGTCGTGTCCGCGGCTACGTCGGGGCGGCACGCGAACAGGTGGACGACTTCGTGCGCCGCGCAGAGGCGCTCGTCGACACCGCACCGGAAGCTCGGGACTACGAGCCTCCGGAAATTCTCTGAGCACTCGCCAGAGGGGCCCATGCAGAGGAGCACCGCCGTCAACGTCTTCCTCGCGTTTTTGCTCGGCGGTGTTTTTCTCTACCTCGCGGCGAGAAACGTGGCGTGGACGGACCTCGTGGCGGCTTTCGGCCGCTTCGACGCGCGGTGGCTTCTGCCGGCGGTGCTCGTGAGCCTCGCCATCATGGTGCTCCGGGCCTGGCGCTGGCAGCTCGAGCTCCTTCCGCTCGAACGCATCCCCCTCGCGCGCCTCTGGGTCGTGTGCGCCGTGGCCTACACGGCCATCAACCTGCTCCCGGCCCGCCTCGGCGAGGTCGTCCGCCCCTGGCTTCTCTCCCGGCGCTCCGGAATCCGGTTCTCGAGCGTGGTGGGCAACCTCATCGTCGAGAAAACGATGGACTCGATCGTCATCGCTTTCTACGTACTCCTGGGCCTTCTCGTCACCGAGAACCTGCCGACGTGGGTCCGGCGCGGTGCCGTCTTTCCCGCCGTCGGAGCCGCTCTTCTCGCTGCCGTGACGGCCCTTCTCTGGTGGCGGGGAGAGCCTTTCGTTCGGCGCCGGGTCGTGGGCTTTCTGCCGGAGCGTTTCGGCGAAGGCATCCTGCGCGTCACGCGGTCGCTTCTCGCCGGGATGAGCGTTCTACCGGACCCGAAGCTCCTTTCCGGGGTCGCCGTGATTTCCGTCGTGCTCTGGTTTCTCCCCATCCTCTCGAGCTACATCGTGATCCTGGCTTTCGATTTTCGCGTGCCTTTCCAGGCCGCGCTCCTGGTCTTCATTTTCATCGGCTTCGGCACGGCTCTGCCCCAGGCGCCGGGGATGGTAGGCCTCTACCAGTACGCGTGCGTTCTCGCGCTCGGCCTTTTCGGTGTGCCCCAGGCCGACGCTCTCGCCTACGGCCTGGTCCTCAACGCCCTCCAGCTCTTCACGATCGTCGCGCAGGGCCTCGTGGCGCTTCCCTTCGCGGGCGTGAAGCTCGAAGATCTCCTACGCCGCCCGGCGGCGAGTCCGGTCGGGCAGGACGCGTAGGAGTGCGCGGGCGAGCCCCGGGACGAGAGTCGGTCGCAGAAGCCTCGGGTCGTACGGCCCGAGCCGCCGCTCGTTCTCGGCCAGACACAGTTCGAGGAAGCTTCGGACCGAGACGTCCGCAAAAGCCGTGTGGCTTTTCATCGCGAAGTTTTCCTGCGTATCCGCCCGGCCGACTTCGAGTGCCGTGCGGATGCGGCTCGCGACCTGCAAGGCAATGGCGAAGGCTCGGCTCGCGGCGTAGCCGGGTTTTCGGGGGACGGGCAGACGGGAAGTTCGGAAGGCCGCCCAGTTGACGAAAAAGAGGATGTGTCGGGCTTCTTCCTGCATCACGGGTTCGAAAAGCCGGACGAGCTCCGGCGGAAAGTAGCCCGAGTCGCGGGCGAGAGCGAAAAGACCGAAGGCGAAGAACGAATCGAAACATTCCCCGTAGCCGACACGCAGCAGAGCCCACTCGGGATCCCGAGGCAGCCGAGGCTCGGGTTGCGACCGTACCGGGATTCCGTAGCGGGCCGTCATCGTCGAAAGGAGGGCCGAGTGGCGCTCCTCTTCGTAGGCCTGCAGCGCGAGCGCTTCCCGTACGACCGCGTCGGGTTCCACGAGAGCGCGAGCTCTCACCTTCAGAGCGGTCTCCCGTTCGGTCGAGACGGCTTCGTCCCAGACGGGAAGGCTGCGGAGTCGCTCGAGAACGTCCGACGGAAGGTCGGGCCACGGCAGGGCCGCAGGCTCGTAAGGGTCGTGCGTTTCCACGAAGGTTCTGCAGAAGAGTTCCTTGTGAGCTTCGCTTCCGTACCTCATCCTGCTTCTCCCCCGAAACGGTGGTTTCCGGTCGCCGGCGCGGCCGCTGCCCGCCGTGCAGCCTCGAGTTCCTCGGCCAGGATGCGCGGGAGCCGGACCGGGTGATCGACGATTCGCACCCCCGGAAGGTCCGTCTCGGCACGGCGCCGGGGCCCGAGGCGCCGGAGCTTCTCGAAAGCTTCGAGAAGCCTCGGTGCCATCGGGGCGACGGTGGTTCCCCGCAATGCCACGATACGGTGGCTCGGGGCGGCAAAGCAGAGATAGGCCGCTCCGTAGACGCCTCCCCCGAGAATGCAGAGCAGGGGGTGCCCCAGAACCCGCAGGGCACAGTAGCTTCGCAGGACGCTTCCGAGGGCGACGGGAAGGCCGGCCCGCTCTTCGTCGGCCGTGGACGCGTGGGATCGGCAAAAGAGAGAGGTGACGACCGGTGCTCGTTCGCTGCCCGCGTCCCCCTCGCGTGCGGCGAGTCGCAGCATGCGCGTGGCGACCCACGTGGCTTCCACCCCGAGTTCTTCACGGTTTTTCGCCGGGCCGATCAGAAGCCCGAGGCAGGGCCGTCCCCCCAGTTTGCCCCACACAGCGTGAGCTTCGGGCCTCCGCACGGAGGGGCCCGAAGGCTCCCACTGCCCGCGGAACGAATGTCGCAGCAGGTCCCGCTCTCGCCCGGCCTCGAGGGAACCGGTGCTTCTCGGGCCTTTCGACCTTCGGAGCCTTCGGAGAAGACGTTCCGTGGTCACGGAGCTTTTCTCCAGGACGGCAAGCGGAGGCGGAGGGCTCCAGGAACGGCCCAGGAGCTCTTCGAGGGCCGAGCGGACCGAGGGTGCCCTGTCTTCGACGAGGGCTTCGGCCAGGGCTGCCCGTTTCCTCGCCCGTGCGGAGACGGCCCCTTCCGGATTCACGCCCCCTAGCATTTTCGGCCCTGTGAGTCCCCACTGCGCGTCGCCGGCGAGAACCACGTAGTCGGCCGCCCCGGCAAGTACGGCGGGAGCTCCGAAACAGCCCCGGGGGCCGCTCACGACCGCCAAGACCGGCCCGCGCCGGAGGGAAAACTCGGTGAGCTTCACCCCGAAAGCCGAGGTCGCCGCGAGGGCCAGGGGCCCCTCCTGAACCCGTACCCCGCCGGTGTCCCACCCCACGACGATCGCCTCCGCATCGGCCTCGGAGACAAAGCGCCCCAGCGCCCGGCCCTCTTCGAAGCCCAGGGTCCCGCCGCGTTCGTGACCGTCCGTCATGGCAAAAACGACCTTGCGCCCCGCCAGGGTTCC
Organism: Candidatus Binatia bacterium; assembly: GCA_026004195.1. Lineage (NCBI taxonomy): Bacteria > Candidatus Binatota > Binatia (SeqCode) > Binatia bacterium. The sequence continues at coordinate 852,567 of BPIQ01000002.1, read as the reverse complement.
GCTCCCGAGCCAGAGGCCGCGAGGGAGCCGCTGCGGCCAGGGTCGCAAGGTGCCCGCGTCGGCCAGAGCACGGGCCCGCTCCGCGGCGGAAAGCGAGGAAAAGCTAGGCGAGCGTTCGCCCACGTCGTGCCGGCCGGCTAGAGACCCCACCGGGCCGCCAGCTCGTTCATCGTCGCGGCGAGCTGGAAGTCGAGCTCCGTCACGCCCCCGGCATCGTGGGTGGAAAGGAAGACCCGGACCGTCCGGTAGACGTTGGACCACTCGGGATGATGGTCGAGCTTCTCCGCCACCAGCGCCGCAGCCGCGAGGAAGGAGAACGCCTGGACGAAATCGGAGAATCGGAACTCGCGAAAGAGCTTTCCTTCCCTGAGCTCCCAACCCCGCAGCTCCGCGAGGCGGCGGCGGATTTCCTCGTCTGCGAGCTTTTGCGGTCGCGCCATCGTGCCAATCCTCCTCCGAAACAGCTCTCGTTCTCGTCGCTAGACGCGCTCCGAACAGGACAGGCGGACGAGCTCCCGCACTTGCGGGCTGGCTGCTTTCTCCAGATTCAGAACGAGGTCGATGACCCGCTCCATCCTCTCCTTCCGCAGCGTGTATCGCGTCTCCCGGCGGAATTTTTCCACGACGTGCCGTCTTCGCTCCTCGGGGGTTCGACCCGCTGCCCCGTCCGGGATGTCCTGTCTCGCCGAGAACTTTCTCCCGTCCTCCAGTACCACCTCCACGGCCGCGCCGAGGAGGGCCGGGTAGAGGTGGAAGGCCATCGTCTCGAGATGGACCCCCGAGCCTCCCTCCCACGCCCATCCGAGCGGGTCCTCCCTGGGCATCCTCTCCCTCAGGGAATCGTTCGCTTCCACGTGGACCCTCTCCACGAGCCTCCAGAGCCCCGGGTCGCGAATCCTCTCCCGCAGGAACTGCCGAGCCGTCAGCTCCTTGTCCAGCAGGGCCGCGGCCACGTTGTAGGCGATCGAGAAGTGGAGGATGGCCGTCCGGGCGTCGCCCTCGCCCAGTTTTCCGCGGAGGCGCTCTTCGACGGCGAGGGAAAGAGGGCCCACCTGCACGCGGACCTCGCGGATTTTTTTGCTGTCGAAGGCGTGGTTCTCCAGGAGCCGGAGCGTCGTGTCGACCGCGCCCGCCACGGCCACGGAGCCCGGGTGGGTCTTGAAAGAGAGCGTGTCGCTGAGCCACGAGGACCCCAATCCTTCGAACACGCGCTCCGCCGGCTGGCCGGTCAGGTCGCGCACGAGCTCGCCGAGCCGCTCGCCGCCCGCCGGGAATCCCTGCGACGCCAGGAGAGCGGCACGCACCCCGAGGGGGGCGAGCTGGGACGCCAGAAGAAGCCTGCCCTCGCACTCGAAAAAGCCGGTAGGGGAAAGACGCGACGAATGGAAGAGCACCGGGACCAGAGCGGAATCCGTCTGCGCCGCGTCGAGCCCGAGAGCACGAGAAGTCGCGACGGCGACCGCCAACGCGTGCGGCGTGCCCTGGAGCTGTCGGTCGAGGAAACTCTTTCCCAGTGCGAGTGCGAGCCTGCCCCCGATTTCGTCGGCCGCCACGAGCGCCGCGAGGAAGTCACGGCCCGAGAGCCCGTGTCGCTCGGCCAGCGCGAGAAGGCAGAACGGAACGGCGTGCGGTGTCGGCCCCGCGACGTAGTAGTCGTCGTAGTTCAGCGCCATGCCGAGGCTCGTGTTCACGCAGATGGCGTGCTCGAGGGGGACCTTCTCCCCCGAGGGGATGGTCGTGGCTTCCTTGTTACCGCCCCACTCGCGGACGTGTTTGGCCAGAGCCCGGCCCGTCTCGGAGAAGTGGCCGGCGTGGGCCGAGGCCAGGGCGCTGAGCAGTTGGTGCTTGACCTCTTCGAGAATCCGCGGGGGGACGTTCTCGGACCGGAGTTCCGAGACCCACCGGGCGACGTGGGAGGGCGTGTTTTCCATCGTGGGTTCGAGGCGAGGCCGAACCATAGCCAATCGGGCGTGCGATTGCCAAGCCCGGTGCCGGGTCGTTTCAACCGGAGAGAAAGCGCACGAGAAAAAGCGCGGCGGCCAGGAGGAGAAAAGGGTGGAGCTCGCGCGTGCGTCGGGTCAGTGCCGAGAGGATCACGCGGGCGAGGATGCCCGCGCCGATCCCGTCGGCGATGCTGAACGTGAAGGGCATCGTCACGACGCACGCGAAGGCCGGGAGCGCCTCGACGGCGTCGTTCCAGTCGATTCGCGCCGCCGAGGCGAGCATGTAAGCACCCACCAGGACGAGCGGCGGTGCGAGGACGGGGTAGACGGAAAGGCCGCCGACCGGCACGGGACGGCTCACTGCCTGGACGACCGGGTAGAGGAAGAGGGCCGAAAAGAAGAGAAGGGCCGTGACGACGTTCGCCACCCCCGTTCTGCCGCCCTCGGCGACGCCGGCCGCACTTTCCACGTAGCAGGTGATCGTCGAGGTCCCGAGCAGGGTGCCCTGCACGATCCCGAGAGAGTCGGCGAGAAGGGCCCGACGTGCCCGCGGGAGCCGGCCGTCCACGAGCAGCCCGGCCCGGCTCGCGACCCCGACGAGCGTGCCGACCGTGTCGAAAAGGGCCAGGAGGAAAAAGACGAACACGGGCTCGAGAAAGCGGGGGTCCAGGGCCCCCCGAACGTCGAGCGCGAGGAACGTGGGGCGGAGCGAGGGAGGCGGTGCGAGAAAACCCTCGAACCGGAAGTAACCGAGGAGGGTGCCGGCCGAAGCCACGGTAGCCATGGTCCAGAGCACGGCGCCGCGGACCCGCAGCGCCTGGAGCCCGAACAGAAAAGCGATTCCGGCGAGAGCCAGAAGGACGGGGCCTTCTCGGACGGGCCCGAGGGTGACGAGGGTCGAGGGGTGAGGCTGGACGATCCCTCCCCACTGGAGACCCACGAAAGCGACGAGGAGGCCGATCCCCGCGCCGATCGCGTGCTGGAGAGAAGACGGGAGCGCGTCGACGATGCGCTCGCGGATTCCCACGAGGGTGAGCAGGAGGAAAAGGACGCCGGCGAGGAAGTTCGCCCCGAGCGCCACCGCCCAGGGGATCCCGGCGGCGCAAAGACCGAAAACGAAATAGAAGTTGTGCCCCATGGCCGGGGCGAGGGCGATCGGGTAGTTGGCGAGCACCGCCATGAGAAGGGTCGCGATCGCGCTGCCGACGCACGTCGCCACCAGCACGGCGCCGAAGTCCATCCCCGCCTCCGAGAGAACGGTAGGCTGGACCGCGACGATGTAGGACATCGTCGCGAACGTCGTGGCCCCGGCCACGACCTCCCGGGAGAGCGTCGTACCGCGGCGCCGGAGATCGATGCGCGGCCACATCCCGGACTCTTGTACCCCGGCCGAAAGCACGTCAAAAGGGGAGTCGGTCCCCGCCACGCGTCGTTTTCGGAGCGAGTCGAGCCATGCGAGCGATGGTCCTCCACGCACCCGCGCCGGTCGAAACGGAGCCGCTCCGGCTCGAGGAGCGACCGACGCCGGAACCCGGACCCCGGGAAGTCCTCGTCGCGGTCGAGGCTTGTGGCGTCTGCCGGACGGACCTCCACGTGGTGGAAGGAGATCTCCCTCCCCGGCGCGATTCCGTGGTTCCCGGACATCAGATCGTCGGCCGGGTGGCCAAAAGGGGTCCGGAGGCGCGCCGTTTCGCCGAGGGGGCCCGAGTGGGCGTGGCCTGGCTGCGCTGGACCTGCGGGAGGTGCCGTTACTGCGCGAGCGGGCGAGAAAACCTGTGTCCCGAGAGCCGGTACACCGGCTACCACGAAGACGGGGGATACGCCGAGTTCGCCGTGGTCCAGGAGGATTACGCTTACGCCCTGCCCGAGACACTCGGGGCCGAGGAAATCACGCCGCTTCTCTGCGCGGGAATCATCGGCTACCGCGCGCTCAAGCGCGCCGAGATCCGGCCCGGGGAAGCCGTCGGATTCTACGGGTTCGGGGCGTCGGCGCACATCGCGATCCAGGTCGCGCGTCACCTGGGATGCCGCGTGTACGTCGTGACTCGGGACCCCGGGCACCGGGAGCTCGCCCGAAAGCTGGGCGCCGTGTGGACCGGTGGTCTCGAGGAAAAGCCGCCCGTCCGGTTTTCGAGCGCGGTGTTGTTCGCACCGGCCGGTAACCTGGTGCCTGCCGCTCTCGAGGCGCTCGAGCCGGGTGGAACGCTCTCGATTGCGGGCATCTACCTCACGCCCGTCCCCCCGCTGGATTACGAGCGGCACCTCTTCCACGAAAGGAACGTACGGTCGGTGACGGCCAACACCCGCGAGGACGGGAGCGAGCTTTTGCGGCTCGCCGCCGAGATCCCCATCCGGCCGGAGACGGTCGTCTTCCGACTCGAAGACGCGAACCGCGCGCTCCGGCAGCTCAAAACCGACGGCCTCCGGGGCGCCGGGGTACTGGTCCCATGAGGTGGGTTCCGGCGGTCGCACTCTGCGTGGGGCTCGCCGTTTTCGCGGCGAACGCTTTCGCGCAGCCGACGCCGGGCGGGGGATTTTCCGTCTTCCGCTGCCGGTGCGCCGTGCCGCTTCGGCCGAGCGAGCCCCTCGGGGCGCGCGGCGTGCAGAGGGCGCCGGCGGTTCCCTGGACGGGCACCGTCTACGCGCGGCGTGCCGAAGACGCCTCCTGGAAGGCCCGGCAGGCCTGTCTTTCGGAACGTGGGGGAAGGGTGGCCGAGTGCGAACTCTGCGGGTGCCAGCGCTGAGCTCAGTTCGCGCCGAGCTCGTTGACCCGGTCGATCAGCATGCGGAGCCTCCCGAAGTGGATGCGGTCGAACCGGAAAGCCAGGCGGGGAAGATCTTTCGGGGCGGCATCGTGCGCTTCTTCGGGAAAAGCTTCGCGGAGCTCGATCTTGCCTTCGACGACGATGTCGCCGAACTCGCGGTTGAGCTTCTCGACGGCTCGGGGCGACAGGGGCCGGTTGAGCCGGATGACGTAGAGGTCGTGGACGTAGCGCGAGGAGTGGTAGACCCGGTAGAAGCGGGTGATTTCCTCCACGGCACGCTCGACGTCTTGCGTGACGAGAAAGAGCGCCAGATCTTCCTCGGCGATCATGTGCTGCCGCAGCAGGTGATCGATGACGTACCGTTCCCAGGTCTTCCAGTAGGTCCCGTTTTTCCGGTCGAGGAACACGACGGGCATCGGGTGAGCCTTGCCCGTCTGCAGGAGGGTAAGGGCTTCGAAGCCCTCGTCGTGCGTGCCGAAACCGCCGGGAAAAAGCGTGACGGCGTGGGCCTCTTTGATGAAGAAGAGCTTCCTCGTGAAAAAGTACTTGAACGTGAGGAGCTTCTCGTCGCCGGCGATGACCTGGTTCGGACGCTGCTCGTGCGGCAGTCGGATGTTGACGCCGAAACTCCGCTCGCGACCGGCACCGCGCTGGCAGGCCTCCATGATTCCCGGGCCGGCTCCCGTGATGATCATGTAGCCTTCGTCGGCCATCCGCCGCGCGAACTCTTCGGCGAGGCGGAAAACGGGGTCTCCCGGTTGCGTTCGGGCCGACCCGAACACGCTCACCTTCCGCACGTGCCGGTAGCGGCCGAACACCCTGAGGGCCGCCCGCATTTCCTTGAGCGTCGTGTTGATGATCTTCAGGTCGCCGAGCGGTGGCCGATCGGCCAGAAGCTTCTGCACCGTTCTCCGGATTTCGAGCCCGTAGCTTTCTTCGGGCGGATGGACCCGGCGTCGCGCGGTCGTTCCCTCGGTGGACGGAGTTTTCATCGTAGCGAATCCAGGATGCCACGAACCGAGTCCCATTCCGTCGCCGGAGGGGAGCAGGCTCCGCGGTGGCACACGTACACGGTCGGCTTTCCGTCCACCTGGCCCTTGCCCTCGAGGAGCGGCGGAAGGGCTTCTCCCGGCTCGACCAGACGCAGGATGCGGTTCGGGTCGAATCGGGTCCGTAACTTCCGGAGGATCTCCTGCGTGGCGGGATCCCGGCGGTTCCCGACGACGACGATCTCCTTCGGCTGCCGCAGGAACATGTCGAGCGTGCCGAGCATGTGGGCGAACGCGAAGGGTTGCGCGACCATGTGCGGGTAGTAGAGCCGCAGCGTCCGCTCGCAAGCTTCGAGGAACTCGGGCTCGCCGACGAGGTGGTAGAGCCGCAGGCACGTCCTGGCCGCCATCGAATTCCCCGACGGCGTCGCTCCGTCGTGCGGTGCTTTCGACCGCAGGATCAGCCGCTCGTGCTTTTCGCTCGTGAAGTAGAAGCCCCCCTTTTCCCGGTCGTAGAATTCCGCGAGAAGACGCCGGCCGAGTTCGAGCGCGTCTTCGAGGTACGCGTTTTCGCCCGTGGCTTCGTGGAGGTCGAGGCACGCAGCTCCCAAAAACGCGTGGTCGTCGAGGTGCGCCGTGCCCTTCACGACGCCGTCCCGGTAGACGCTGCGAAGCTCGCCGGCCTCCCAGAGGTGTCGGCGCACGAAGGAGTGGGCGGAGCGGGCGGCTTCGAGGTAACGCTCGTCGCCGAGGATGCTCGCCGCCCGTGCGAAAGCCGAGATGGCAAGACCGTTCCACGCCGTCAAGACCTTGTCGTCGCGCTCCGGTTTTACCCGTCGCTCCCGCGCCTCGAAGAGGAGGCGCCGGCCCCTTTCCACCTTGGCCGCCGCTTCTTCGGTCGTGAGCCCGAAGAGCTTCGCGAGCGTCGGGAGGTCGACGCTCACGTGGAGAACGTTCTTGCCCTCGAAGTTTCCGACTTCCGTGACGCCGAAGTAGCGGCACACGACGTCCGCGTCCGCGCCCACGACCTCGCGAATTTCGTCGGCGGTCCAGACGAAGAACTTTCCCTCTTCGCCCTCGCTGTCGGCGTCCTGCGTGGAGAAAAACCCACCCTCGGGATGGCGCATCTCCCGCAGGAGGTAGTCGAGCGTCTCGCGGGCGACGCGTACGAACTCCTGGTCGGGCTCGCAGAGGTGGGCTTCGAGGTAGAGCGGCGCGAGCTGCGCGTTGTCGTAGAGCATTTTTTCGAAGTGGGGCACGAGCCAGCGCTCGTCGACGGAATAGCGGTGGAAACCTCCGCCGAGCTGGTCGTAGATACCGCCCCGAGCCATGCAGCGCAGGGTGTGCGTCACGCGCCGGAGGTGGGCGGCGTCCCGCGTCGCGTCGTAGGCGCGCAGGAAAAGCTCGAGCGCGGGCACGTTCGGGAACTTGGGAGCCTGGCCGAGCCCGCCGTAGCGTTCGTCGTAAGCGCGGGCGAGAGCCTCCGCGGCGCCCACGGGAGCGCCCGGGTCGAGGGTCGCGTCGGTCGGCGAAAAAGCTTCCGACTTGCGGAGCGCTTCGAGAATCTTCTGCGCCGTCTTTTCGACGTCGTCGGGGCGCTCCTTCCAGGCACGCGCGACGGCGTCGAGCACACGAGGGAACCCCGGCATCCCGTATCGGTCGACCGGCGGAAAGTAGGTGCCGCCGTAAAAGGGTGTCCCGTCCGGGCGGAGAAAGACCGTGAGAGGCCAGCCTCCCCGGCCGGTGAGCATCTGCACGGCCGTCATGTAAATGTGGTCGATGTCCGGGCGCTCTTCCCTGTCGACTTTCACGTTCACGAAGAGCTCGTTCATCTTCCGTGCGATTTCCTCGTTCTCGAAGCACTCCTTTTCCATGACGTGGCACCAGTGGCAGGCCGAGTAGCCGATGCTCAGGAGAATCGGCTTGTTTTCGCGCCTGGCCCGTGCAAAAGCTTCTTCTCCCCACGGATACCAGTCGACGGGGTTGTACTGGTGCTGCCGAAGGTAAGGGCTCGTTTCCTTGGCAAGACGGTTCGTTCGGGCGGTCATGGTGCGAAGGGCCGCGCGTCCCTGTGCAGGGTGTCCATGCTAACAGGGGCGGGCGCCGAAAAAAAGGCGAGCTGCCGATGGCTCGCGGCAGCTCTCTGGGTGGTGGTGCTCGCGCCCTTCGCGACGGGGTGCCGACAGAAGCCCGCGCCGCTGCCGCCTCTCGGCGACGTTTCCGCGCCGTCCGCGGCCGGGGGCCTCTGGGTGCGCCTCGCCTGGCAGGGACCCGCGGACCTCGATCTCTACGTCACCGACCCGAGCTTCGAGACCGTCTACTTCGCCTACACGCCGGTGCGCAGCGGCGGCCGGCTCGTCGAGGACGCGCGTTGTCCCGGGCGGGAAGGAAAACCCTCCGTCGAGCTCGTGACCTGGAAGTCCCCGCCCGAAGGGACGTACCGGGTGGGCGTGGACTACATCGCGCGGTGCGAGCGGGGCGCTCCGGACCGCATCCCCTTCCGCCTGGTGGTGGAAGCGGACGGGCAGCGCCTCGAACGCCGGGGCGAGGCGGAGTTCGAGCGCTTCGAGCCCGTGGTTCTCGAATTCCGGCTCGAGTCCGACTCGGGGGTGACGCGCCTGGAGGTGGAAGGATGAAAGAACGACTCGTGGCGGGCTTCGCCGCCGCTCTGCTGCTCCTCGCGTTCGCCCGTTCGTCGGTTGCCGGACCTCCTCTCGCCGCGGTGCGGGGGACGGTGCGTGAGGTCGGCGGAAGACCCCTCGGAGGGGCCCTCGTGACGCTCGCTCACCGGGAGCTCCGTCGGGCCACGACGGTGTACACCGACCGCGAGGGTCGCTTCGTTTTCCCGCCGCTCGATGCGGGCTCCTACGACCTGCGCGTGCGGCGGTGGGGTTACGAGGACGTGGTCCGCAAGGCCGTCCCGATCGGGCACCGCCCCGCGGAGTTCGCGCTGGAGATGGCGCCGCTCGAGGATCCGCGCGAAAAAGCCTGGCAGCTTCCCGCGAGCTCCTGGCTCGCGCTCGTCACGAAGCGGCTTTCGCGTCCGGAACTCCGCGAGGAATTCGTGCGTCAGTGTACGTTCTGCCACCAGCAGGGAAACTGGGCCACGCGGGTCGTGCGGGCACCGGAAGAGTGGGAGAAGATTTTTCTCTTGATGGCGCGCATGGGGGGAGTGATCTCGGGCGAACTCCGTTCCGAGCTTCCCGAAGCCCTCGATTCGGCCTACGAGGAAGAGTCCTACCTGGCGGCGCTGCGCCGGGGCGAGCTCGAGCCGCTCCCGGTCGAGGAAAGCATCGTCGGGACGGTCGTGACGGAGTGGGAGCTCGGGCATCCTGCCTCGATGCAACACGACCTCGTCGTCCACCCCGACGGAAGGATCTACTCCGTCGACACGAACCAGGACCGTCTCTACAGGCTCGATCCGCGCACGAACGAACGACGTAGCTGGACGATCCCAAGGGGCGACTCCCCGCTCGGCGGTGTGTTCCACGCGAGCGGCGCGCTTCTCGCGCCCAACAGCAACGCCCACGTGGCGCCCCACAGCCTCCAGGTGGCTCCCGACGGAAGCCTCTGGATCACGCTGTGTCTCGGGAACAAGATCGCGCGCTTCGACCCGGTGCGCGAGGCATGGTCGATTTTCGTCCAGAAGGACGGGCTCTACCCCCACACGCTCCGTTTCGATTCGAGAGGACGCGCCTGGTACACCCTGGCCGTGAGCAACCACGTGGGTGTCATCGACCCCGCGACCGGCGAGCAGCGCACGATTCGCCTTCCCGCGCGCGACTGGGGCCAGGAGGTCGCCGTCCGGCTCGTTCCCGTCTTTCTCTGGGTGGCCCGGTTTCTCCCCGAGGGGTTTCTCACCACGAACGCGAGCGAGGGCGTCGACCTGCCGGTTCCCTACGGCATCGACGTCGCCCCGGACGGGAGCGTCTGGTTCAGCCAACTGAACGAGCACCGCATCGGACGGATCGACCCGGACACGTTCGAGGTCGAGATGTTCGAGACTCCGTTTCCGGGACCGCGGAGGCTCCGCTTCGATTCCCGGGGCAATCTCTGGATTCCGGGGTTCAGCTCCGGAGTGGTCGCGCGGTACGAGATCCGAACGGGAAAGTTCCGGAGCTGGAAGCTCCCGGTGCCGGGAGTCGAAACCCCGTATGCCTTGGCCGTCGACAAACGTACGGATACCGTGTGGATTTGCGGCACGAATTCCGACTCGCTCGTTCGTTTCGAGCCGGAGGAGGAGCGCTTCACCGTCTTTCCGCTGCCGACGAGGGTGACCTACACGCGCGAGATCGACTTCGACGAGGCCGGCGGGGTGTGGACTTCGAATTCGAATTTCCCGACCTGGCAGATCGAGGGCGGCCTGCCCAAGGTGATTCGCCTTCTTCCCGCCTCCCGAGGTTGAAGGCGTGGTCGCGGACCCGTTCGACCGGGCCGTCCGCTTGCTGGCCCGTGCTCGTTCCTGCGTCGCGCTGACCGGAGCCGGCGCGAGCACGGAGTCGGGCATTCCCGACTTTCGAAGTCCCGGTGGGGTGTGGGAGCGATTCCGACCCGTCACGTACCAGGAGTTTCTGGCGAGCGAGGAGGCGCGCAGGGAGCACTGGCGTTACAAGGCTGCGACCGTGCCGGAGATGTTGCGCGCCCGGCCCAACCCGGCCCACGAGGCGCTGGCGACCCTGGAAAGAGAAGGCCGCCTTCTCGCCGTGCTCACCCAGAACATCGACGGCCTCCACCAGAAAGCCGGAAGCCGGCGTGTCGTCGAGCTCCACGGCACGAACCGGGAGACGGAGTGCGTCCGCTGCCGCCGCAGGGACCCGATCGAGGACGCCTTGCGCCGCTGGGAGCGAGAAAACGAGGTCCCCACGTGCCTTTCCTGCGGTGGGTGGCTCAAGCCCGCCACGATTTCTTTCGGGCAGGCCCTTCGTCCCGAGGTTCTCGACGAGGCCGTTCGACTCGCGCGGGAAGCGGACTGTTTTCTGGCCGTGGGCTCTTCGCTGCTCGTCCAGCCCGCCGCGAGCCTGCCCCTCCTCGCGAAGGAAGCCGGTGCGAGCCTCGTGATCGTGAATCTCACGGAGACGCCGGTCGACCCCGTGGCCGACGTGGTCCTGCGCGGGCGCGTGGGAGAGATCGTTCCGCGCCTGGTCGCTCGCGCCCTGGCGGAAGCTCGGGTGTCAGAGGAACGGGAGCCCGAGTAACCCTGCCGCCTCTTTCGGGGTCGCCACCGGGCGTCCGGCTCCTTCGGCCAGGCGGACGACTTCCTCGACGAGCTCGTGGTTTCTCGGGCAACGGGAGCCCCCGTAGTCCTCGAGCCCCACCCGAACGTGACCGCCGAGTTCGATCGCCCTGGCGGCGAGGCCGCTTTCGAGAACGTCACCGCCCACGACGGCCACGGCCCAGGGAAGGCCGGTTCCCGAGAGCATCTCGAGATAGGCGTCCAGCGCCCGAGCCGTCGGCGGAAGGCCGAACGGCACGGAACCCCTCGTACCCGGGAAAAAGCCGTAGTCGCCGCCGAAGTAGAGTTTCACGAACGCTCCCGGCGGAAGGTGTCCGGCCCGGTGGTAGGCGAGGGTCACGCGGAGGAACCCGGGCTCGAAAATCGAAACGCTCGGGCCGAGACGATAACGGCGGCAGAGCTCGGCCGCGTAGCGGATGTCGGCGAAGGTGTTGCGGTAGACGAAGTCCACGCTTCCGCCGGGCAAGCCGTCCTCGCCCAGGTCTCCGAGGTTGACGGACCCCGGATCGAAGACGCCCATGCGCGCGGCGCCCCGTTCGGCGAGGATCGGGATGTGCCCGAACCTTTCCTCGGCGCGCCCGCCCAGGGAAACCGTGGGGTAGCAAATCACTTCGGGGTATCGTTCGAGCACGGGGCCCCACGCTTCGAGGTAACGCTCGGCCACCTTGCCCGGGTCGCCCGAGACGAGGTCGGCGTGACTGTGGACGATCGAGGCTCCGCGTTCGACGCAGGCGAGGGCGTCGGCGGCGATTTCCTCCGGCGTTCGCGGAACCCACGGGTTCTGCTCTTTCGAAGTCACGCCGTTGAGGGCGACTTCGACGACGAGGGGAACCTTGGAAGTCATGACTCGGGCGGCGGGTACGGGAACCGGTAGAGCCGCGCGCAGTTCTCGGCCGTGACTTTTCGGATCGTTTCGGCATCGAGGCCGGCGAAAGCCTCCTCGATGGCTTTACCCGAGTTCGGGAACGTACTGTCCGGATGGGGGTAGTCGGAAGCCCACATGCAGTTCTCGGCTCCGACGAGCGGGATGAGCCTCGGCCCGAGCGGTTCTTCCTCGAACGTGGCGTAGACTTGCCTCCGGAAAATCTCGCTCGGTCGGCTCCGGAGTTTGTAGTCTTGCGCCTTGGGCACGTGCTTTTCGGCTGTCTGGTCCATCCGTGCGACGAAATAGGGAAGCCACCCGACACCCGACTCCGCGAGGACGAGTCTCGCGCCGGGATGGCGTTCGAGAGCACCGCTGAAGACCATGCACGCCAGCGCTTCGTCGAGCTGCATGGGCGCGACCGTCGCGAAAGCGGCCATCTCCCAGCTGAGATACGCCGCACGCACGCGGGACGTTCCGTGGCCGATGTGGAAACTCAGGGGAAGACCCGTTTCTTCGGCCGCCGCCCAGAGGCAGTCCCAGGCCGGGTCCCCGACCGGGAACTCGAAGGGGCTCACGATCGCCCCCCGGTGGCCCCGCGAAGCCACGCGTTCGAGCTCCTCGACGGCGGCGCGCGGGTCGTGCGTGGGAAGCACGGGGAGAACGCAGAGGCGCTCCGGAGCGAAGGCGTTGAACTCCTCCGCCCAGTCGTTGTAGGCGCGCAGGCAGGCGGCTTTGAGCTCCTGGTCGCGGATCGGAAGGCCGAAAAGCGACGGGCCGTAGATGACGGAGGCCGCGATCCCGTCCCGGTCCATGTCCTCGAGCCGCAGTCGGGGGTTGCTCGCCCGAAAGCCGTCGTCCTCGATACCGGCCCGCGTAATCGCGCTGTAGTCTCCGAGCAGTTTTCCTCCGCTCGGGCCGAGCACGTCCCCGTCGCACACCCACCACTCGTAGCCGTCCCGTTCCTCGACCCTGGGTCCCCGGTCCCGGAGGCGCGAGGGGAGGCGGCTCTGCCAGAGGTCTTTCGGCAGCGTCCAGATGTCCAGGTGGTCGTCGCACGAGTAGAGCATGCGGAGCCCTTAGCTCAGATCGAGCGGTGAGGGCAAGGGTGTGCGGGTGAGCTACGACGGAGATTGCTTTCCGGAGACTAGAACGTCCGGGCCAACGATTCGACGATCCTCCACCGTCGCTCGCTTCCGCTTCCGTCGAGCGCCAGGACGAAGCGCAGCATGCCGCGTGTCCTCGACGGAAGGTATCCCACGAGCGTGGCCGTGTCGCGGAGCGTTCCCGTTTTCGCGAGGACCCCGTTTTTTCGCGGCAGCAGGTGACGATACGGCGAGAAGAGCTCGAGGAGGGCCGCCAGTGCCCGGGCTGTGGCGCGGTTTTCGCGCGAAAGTCCCGAGCCTTCCCACACCCTGAGGCCGCGGAGTTCGGGATGGCGCTCGATCGTGGAGCGCGCCGCGCGCCGGGCCTTCTCGAGGCTCGCCGGTGGGCCGTAGAGACTCGCGCCGACGTCGAGGAAAAGGACGTTCGCGACGAAGTTGTTCGAGAACTCGAGCATGGACCGGCAGACTTCCGCCAGGGGGCGGGAGTTGGCGTGAACGTAAAGGGGCTTTCCGGAAGGCGCCGAAGCTGCGCTGTCGAGGGCGTTGCCCACCCGGACCCCGGCCTTGCGGAGTTCGGCCGCGAGCAGTTCGCCTGCGTGTCGAAGGGCACGCTCCCGGGTCCCGAGACTGATCCGGGCCGCGCCCCGCAGCTTCTGCCGTAGCGCAAGCTCGCGTGCGGAGGCGGTCAGCGGAGTTCTCGGGTCGGCGGAAGTCACCCGACCCTGTTTTCGGCGCACGGCGACGCTGTTGAAATTGACGGCCGTGGCGGAGACGGGTGCGTCGTAGGGGTTGGGGGAACGCCCGCGACCTGGAATGGAGAGATCGGAGGCGAAGTAGGAGTCGTCGATGCCGAGGCCCGCGATCTCCCGCCCGGGGATACGGCGCGCGAGCTCGCGCGCGATGTGTTCGATTTCTTCGGTGACGAGAAAGGGGTCGCCGAGACCGCGAACGATCAGCTCGTTTCCGTCGAGGTAGAACTCCGTCCGAAAGCGGTGGCGCGGCCCGAAGTGCTCGAGCGCGAGAAAACACGTGAAGAGCTTGATCGTGGAGGCGGGAACGAAGGGCTCCCCGCTCCGCACGTCGAGGAGCGGTCTCCCCTCCGCGTCGACCAGATACAGGACCTCGCCGTCTCCCAGATGCTCGAAAACGGCGCCCGGGTTCGCGCCTTCGGCGAGGGCCGCGGAGAGCGCGTGCTCGGCACGTGCCGGGCTCGCGAGAGCCGACGCCACGAGAAGGAGGCCGAGCAAGCAAACGCGGACGCGATCAGCGCAACGTGACGACGACACGGCGTTCCCGGGGGCCGTCGAGTTCCACGAGCATGATGGCTTGCCAGGTGCCGAGAAGAAGCCGCCCTTCCCGCACGGGCACGGTTTCGGAAGGCCCGAGGATCGCCGATTTGATGTGGGCCGCCCCGTTGTCGTCGATGCGGTCGTGCCGCCACCGGCCTTCCGGTACCAGGCGGTCGAGCGCTTCCAGGATGTCCTCGCAGAGGTTGGGGTCGGCGTTTTCGTTGATGACGACGGCGGCCGTCGCGTGGGGGACGTAGACCGAGCAGAGCTCCGCGTCTCGGCCGTCCCGCGCGACGATTTCGGCCACTTGTCGCGTGAGGTCGATCATTTCGGCCTTCTTCCGGGTCCGCACGCGGAACTCGCGCTGCATCGTCACATGTAGGCTCCGCCGTCGATGCGGAAGATTTTGCCCGTGACGAAAGAAGCGTCGTCCGACGCGAGGTAGACGGCGAGCTTGCCTATCTCCTCGGGCGTTCCGGCACGTCCGAGAGGGATCGACCGGAGCAGCTCCTCGCCGTGGAAGGAGAGGAGCCGCTTCCCCATGTCGGTCTCGACGAGGCCCGGAGCGATGCAGTTCACGCGAACGCCGGCCGGCGCGCACTCTTTGGCCAGGCACTTCGTGATCGCGTTGACGGCCGCCTTGGACGCGTAGTAGGGCACGCCGTACGGGGCGCAGAGGTCCGCTCCCACCGACGAAACCAGGAGGACGACCCCTCGCCTCTTTTCCACCAGGTGCCCGACCGTCGCCTTGAGCGTGTAGAAGACTCCGTCCAGGTTGACCCCCAGGACCCGGTGCCAGTGTTCGGGGTCGACCTCCCAGAGGGGTTGGACGCGGGAAGCCACCCCGGCGTTCGCCACCACGATATGGAGCTCACCGAAGGTACGAAAAACCTCTTCCGCCATCCGTGCCACGGCGGGCCAGTCCGTCACGTCCGCTCGGACCGCCAAGGCGCGGCTCCCGAGACTTTCGATCTCGGCTACCGTCGCTCGGGCGGCTTGCTCGTCACGGCGGTAATGGACCGCCACGTTCGCCCCTTCCCTGGCGAGCTCCAGAGCGATTCCTCGGCCGATGCCGCGCGACCCTCCGGTCACCAGGGCATTCCGGCCCTCGAGCCGCATGCTTCTGCGTTGCCTCCTCGTCCCGGCGTCGGACGAGTGTCAGCCCACGGGATAATCCTGGGACTTCGTGGCGACGTGCGGTCCTTCTTCGGCCTCGCCGGCACCGCTTTTTTTGGCCTCCCTTCGCTCCTGGCGCTTACGGGCCTTTTCCATCTGTTTGAGCTTCCGCGCCATTTCCTTCCGGCGCTTCTGGTCTCGTTTGAACGTCTTTCCCCCGGCCATCGCTCGCTCCTTCCCCGATCGGAATTCCCCGATGCGGCGGGTTCGGCAC
The DNA here is from genome assembly GCA_026004195.1 of Candidatus Binatia bacterium. Classification (NCBI taxonomy): domain Bacteria; phylum Candidatus Binatota; class Binatia (SeqCode); species Binatia bacterium. The sequence goes on along the minus strand of BPIQ01000002.1, from coordinate 836,990 downwards.
GGAAGCTACCAAAGTCGCTTTTCCGTCGCAATTCGGAGGGCGCCCCCCCGGAGTGCCCTGACGGCCAGGGAGTGCTCCCCGCGCACCCGGACGTCACCGGAGCCGAAATCCACCCGCACGTCGTCCCCGAGCCTCCAGAGCTCGACACCCCGCCCCACGACCCGTACCTCGGTGCCGGAGGCTTTTTGCCGGACGCGGAGAAGGACCCGTCGGCCCCCGTCACTGCGGAAAGCGACGAAACCCCACCGGCGGGTCAGGATATCGTCTTCGTAGAACGTCGTCTCCACCACGCGACGATTTCCGCTCTCGAGGCGGAAGTCGAGCGCGTTCGGAGAGGGCAGAATCGCCGTGGAGCGACCTCGCAGACGGAACCTGTCGCCGGCTGCGCTTCCAGCGGTGGCCCGGAAGCGATCGACGGAAAGAAGGACCTCGCGGACTCCGGTTTCGATAGCCCCCCGGTCCGGGCCTGTGCCGAGAGGGCGCAGGGTCCCCCGGAGATCGTAAGCAGGAGCCAGGGAAGGGTTTCCGCTGTCCACCGCCGGGCTCCGGGGCGACGGTTCCCCGAGGTCGGAGAGCCTCGGGTCGACGAGCAAGGTTCCGGAGTTTTCTCCCCGGAAAGTATTCCATCCCTGGTCCCGAAGAGAGCCGAAGGAGAACCGGACTCTCGAGTCCTCGTCGTGAATCTCCAGAAGCGGGCCGTGTGTGGGACGGAAGAAGATGTTGGAATCTTCGAGGAATGTCGCGGACTTTCCTAGGATCAGAGCCTTTCCGGGCCCGCTCACGATCGAGTTCACGATCGTCACGACCGTGTTCTCCCCGGCGCGAAGGCCGATCAGGTTTTCCTGTAGCGTCACGTTGGCCAGGAGAAGGACCCCACTCGAGTTCGAAACGCCGATTCTGTGTCCGAAAACGGCGGCGTTCTGCACCGTCCCTCCTTGCCAGAGTTTGATACCCGTGCACCCGTTGGAAAGGGATTCCACGCGGCTCAGGACCGGAACCGGGCTTTTCAGGTCGAGCCCGTCCTCCGAATTTCCCGAGGCGCGAAAGCCGTCCACCGTGACCGCCCCGACCTCCTCTTCGACGGCGAGGCCGTCGGCATCTCCTCGGCAGCCCTCCCCGTCGCGGTTGTCGCGGCTTTCGGAGTTCTCGATGAAAATCGAGTCCGCGGTCCCGAAGACGCGGATCCCCGACCCCGAGTTGTCGTGGACCAGGGAATTCCGCACGCGGACGTGGGTCGCCCCGGCGATCCAGATGCCCTTTCGGTTGCCGTGGACCCGGAGGTCCGAAAGGACGACGTCGTGAGTTCCGGACCTCACGAAGACGGCTTCGTCGAAGTCCCCTCGAATCTCGAAGCCCTCGATGCGGACCCAGGCCGTGGGTGCGACCACGTCGAAGGCGGAAAGGCTCCGTCCGGGATCGGGGCTTTCCAGAATGGCACCGGGAAGGCCGCGGATGACGACGGGGCGGCCGGGCTCCCCCCGGATGGCGACCGTCACGGATTCGCGCAGGATACCCGGAAGCACGATCACGGTGTCACCCGGGCGGGCGGCCTCGAGGGCTTCGGAGAGGGAAAGATAGGGGGCGGGTGGCAGGTGGCTGCCGGGCCTATCGGGCTCGGGCAGGACGTAAAGACGGGCCGCGAGCGCCTGCCAGGGCAGAAAAACGAGGAGCAGGAGCGACGGAAGGATTCGTGCGGAAGGAGAGCTCGTGGGGGTCATGGGTCCGGTGGTTCGCGGGAGGGAGCAATCCGCGTACCCCGCGTCCTTCGGGGCCCAGAGCGGGTTGACTGAGGGCGGGGAGTTGCTGTACTAGGGTAGGAAATTTGCCGCTATCGCGGGGCCTTTGCATTCTCCAACGTCAAACGCAGCAGAGGGGGCCATGGCTCGAGATGTTGGGGTTTGCCCTCCTCGCTGCCGATAGCGGCACGCGGATTCTTGGCTCCGGTGCGTAAGTCGAAGAAGACACGAGAAACCACCTCGAAGGCGAAGCTTTCGAAAAAACAGGTCGAAGGGCAGGAGGCGACTTCCATGGCGACCGCTCGAGGAAAGGTTTCGGACCCGTTGCCTTCGGTCGATTCCGAAGAGCTCGAGGCCAAGGACATTCCCCCCCTCGACGAGCTCCCCGAGGCGGAAGGCCAGGAGGAGGAGATCGAAGGAGTGATGTCCATGCTCGGGGACATCGACCTCGATTCCGTCGAGAGCCTGCCCGAGCCGGGGCTCGGAAAGGAAGAAGAAGAAAAAGAAGAGTGGACCGAAGAGCCCGAGGAGAAGTCCGGCTTCGCGGAGGATACGACGGACCCGGTTCGGATGTACCTGCAGGAGATGGGCTCGGTCCCCCTGTTGACCAGGGAGCAGGAGGTCGAGATCGCCAAGCGCATCGAGCAGGGAGAGCTCCAGGTGCGCAACGAGGTTCTGCGTCACCCCTACACCCTGCGCTACCTCGAAGAGCTCACCGAACGCATCAAGGCGGGGGAGATCTCCGAGCGCGAGCTCCGGGACGAGGACAGCGAAGAGTCCGAAGAAACCGAAGAGGGAGAGCAGGCGGAGAAGCCGCGCGACAAGCGTGTCATCAAGCTGCTCGAGAACCTGCGGAAGGCGGTGGAGGAGAGGACCAGGCTCGCCGAAGAGCAACAGCGCCGGGCCAAGCTGCCTCCGCGCAAGGTCGCCCAGCTCGAACGGCGGGAGCGGACCGTCACCAAGCGGATCGACTCGTTGCTCTCGCAGCTCCAGCTCGGCAAAAAGCACATCGTCGCCATCGTCGACCGCCTGAAGAAAGCGGAGCGCGTTTTCGACGAGCAGCACGAGATCGTCCGCGGGCACGAGCGCAAGCTCAAGCGGAGCGCCGCCGAGATTCTCAAGCTCGCCTCCAAAGTACGGGACGACGCAGGAGCGCAGGCCGTGGCGCGCTCCCTGCGCGTCGGGGTGGACACGCTCAGGACGGCGGTCGAGCAGGTACGCGAAGCGCGCAGGAGAATCCAGGAGGTCGAACGCGAAGTCGGGATGAAGGAGGAGGAGTTTCGACGCCGCCTCGCGGTCATCCGGGAGGGGGAGACGAGGGCTCAGGAAGGCAAGAAGCATCTGATCGAGGCGAACCTGCGCCTGGTGGTGAGCATCGCGAAGCGTTACACGAACCGCGGGCTCGGGTTTCTCGACCTCGTGCAGGAGGGGAACATCGGCTTGATGCGGGCCGTCGAGAAGTTCGAGTACCAGCGCGGGTACAAGTTCTCCACGTACGCTACCTGGTGGATCCGGCAGTCCGTGAGCCGCGCGATCGCCGACCAGGCCCGGACGATCCGCATCCCGGTCCACATGATCGAGACGATCAACAAGGTCGTGCGATCTTCCCGCTACCTGGTCCAACAGCTCGGAAGGGAGCCGACTCCGGAGGAGATCGCCGCCAAGATGGAAATGCCGCTCGACAAGGTGCGAAAAGTTCTGCGCATCGTGAAGGAGCCCGTTTCGCTCGAGACCCCGATCGGCGACGAGGAAGAGAGCTCGCTCGGCGACTTCGTGGAAGACCGGCAGACGGTCTCCCCGGCGGACGCGGCGGTTTACACGAGCCTCGAGGAACAAACGCGCAAGGTTCTGGCTACCCTCACGCCCAGGGAGGAGCAGATCCTCCGCATGCGGTTCGGCATCGGGGAGAAGTCCGACTACACCCTCGAGGAAGTCGGGCAGAGGTTTTCCGTCACGAGAGAGCGGATCCGGCAAATCGAGGCCAAGGCGTTGCGCAAGTTGCGCCATCCCAGTCGGGCGCGGGGCCTCGAACAGTCGGGAGACCGGTGACCGTTCGGGCTTTTGCGCACCGGGCGGGCCCGGGCTAGGCTGGGCCCGGGATGAAGGGCCGGGCGACGCTTCTCTCGTTCCTCCTGGCTTGTCTTGCCGCGCGAGCCCGGGCGGCGGAGCCGGTCCGGTTCGAACTCTCGCGGGGCAGCGTGATCGCCCGGATTTGCAGGGGATGCCCGGTCCCGCGGACCAAACCCGAGCCCCTGCGGGGAAGCTTTTCCGTCGTTCCTCTTCCCCTTTCCTCGCGGAGCCGGGTCGGCGCACTGACGGATGTCGACTGGCAAAGCGAATCCTATCGGGTTCGTGCCGTAGGGTTCCTCGAGTTCGGGGAGAACGAGGAGCTCCTTCGGGGGCTCGTGCTGGCCCGGATCAACGACGAACCGGTACGGCTCGAGCTACGCCACGGCCAGAGGACGGAGGCGGGAAGACTGCTCCTGGCCCTCGGCACGGCGGAAGAGGGCGTGCCGGGATACCTTCTGGTCCTGCTCGCGGACCGCGGGAGCTCGCCGAACCCCGACTGGGACCTCGACGGCGTGGGCGACGCGACCGACAATTGCGTAGCGCAGGCGAACCCCGAACAGGAAGATCAGGACGCCGACGGCTACGGAGATCGGTGCGACGAGTGCCCGGGAACGGATCCGACGGAACCCGTGGACTCGGGGGGATGCAGTCTCGAACAGAGGTGTCCCTGTCTCTGGAGCCCGAAGGGCAGGGACTGGGCGGAAGGAGAGTACAGGAGGTGCGTGATCCGGGCCGTCCGAAGGCTTTTGCGGGAAGGGGCACTCGTGCGGAAGGAGGCTTTCCGCCTCCTCCGGCGTGCTCTGCGGTCGGGCTGCGGGCGGATCGTCCTCGCGGAGAACGGGAAGGCCTGGTTCATCGAGCCGCGCGCGGCGACCCGTCGCTGTAGCCCCGGGCGGCCTGGACTGCCGACGCAGTCCACCGGTTGAGGGCGTCGAGGGCCCCGGCGGCATCGAAGTACGTGTAGAGGTAGACCGCCGCGGCGCCCACGATCACGCCGTAGAGAAACTCTCGCATACCGAAAATCGTACGCGCCCCCGGCGAGACGGTCAAAGCCGGTACCCGAACTCCCGGCCTACTTCGCGGATCGACCGGTCGACGGCGGAGACGAGTGTCCGGAGGAGCCGAGCGGAGAGGTCGAGAGGGGGGCAGAGGATGACGTTGTCCCGGCTCCCGCGGACGATCACCCCGTGCGCGAGGGCGCGTTCCCGGACCCGCCAGGCCACGCGGGTCTCCTCGGGAAAGGGCGTTTTCCGGCTCCGGTCGCGGACGAGCTCGATGGCGGCCATGGCTCCCACGACCCGGATGTCTCCCACGAGGGGCAGCTCCCCGAGCGGGCGGAGCAGTGCCCGCAGCGTCTTTTCCGTGCTTCGGGCTTTGCGAAAGAGGCGTTTTCTTCGGAGAACTTCCAGGTTGGCCAGGGCTCCCGCGCAGACGACGGGGTGGCCCGAGTAGGTGAAGCCGTGGTGGAGGGTGAAGTCGGGTCCCGCTTCCTCGAAGACTCGGGCGACGCGTTCGTGGAGGAGAACGCCGCCCAACGGAAGATAGCCGCTCGTCACCCCCTTGGCGAACACCAGGAGATCGGGCGTGACCCCCCAGCGTTGGATCCCGAAGGGATAGCCCAGCCTGCCGAACGCCGTGATCACCTCGTCCGCCACGAAGAGGAGCTCGTGGCGGTCGCAGATCTCGCGGATTTTCGGGAAGTACTCCGGAGGGGGTACGATGACGCCGCCCACGCCCTGGACGGGCTCGGCAAAAAAAGCTCCGACGCGGTCGGCTCCCATTCTGCGGACGGCTCGGTCGAGTTCGTCCGCGCAGGCTACCCCGCACCGGGGATAGGTTTTTCCGAGGGGGCAACGGTAACAGTAAGCGTTCGGGATGCGGAAAACCCCGGGGAGCATCGGTCCGAACCCCCGGTGAAAATCCCGGAGGCCGGTGAGCGTCGCGGCGCCGGTCGTCGACCCGTGGTAGGCGCGCTCGAGTGTGACGATTCCCGTTTTCGAGTTCCGTCCCCTGAGTCTCCAGTGCATCCGCACGAGCCGCACGGCGGTTTCGTTGGCCTCCGAACCCCCGGAGGTGAAAACGACGCGGGAAAGTCCGCGGGGGGCGAGACGGACGAGCTCCCGCGCGAGTTCCACCGCCGGCTCGGAAGAAAAGCCGAGCAGCGTCGTCGCGTACGAAAGCTTCCGGATCTGACGCGCCACCGCGCGTGCGATCCGGGCGTTTCCGTGACCGATCGCGACGTTCCAGAGGGAAGAGACGCCGTCGAGGTAGCGCCGGCCTCGGGCGTCCCACACGTAGGGCCCCTTGCCTCGGACCAGAACGACGCTCCCCTCCCGCCGAGCCCGGGCGGGGGAAACGAAGCCGTGAAAAAGGTACCTGCGGTCGTCTCGAAGAAGCTCGCGCAACCGCCGACCTTCTTTCACGCGAGTTTCACGGGAAGGTCACGACGCCGGGCCGCCCACCGCTCAAAAAAGGTTCGTTCGCAGCGGTGGCGGGATTGCCGAAGGCTTCGAACTTGTCGAGGACGAGCCCGAGGAGCGAGGACTGCACGCCCCGCACGGCGAGATGTGCCGTGTCGGTGCCGAGGGTGGACTTGTTCAGCGTACTCGAGAACTGGCCGAACGGAAGCCGCGTCCAGCACTCGACGGACCGCGAGCCCGAGAAGGTCTGCTCGAACTCGTTCGTGACGAGCAGCGACGCCGTCACGGTCGTCGGTCTCTGTTCGAGGAAGTCCTGCGTGCAGGGAACCAGGACGATCTCGCTCTGGGAACCCGGCTTGGCCGCGAGGACGTCGAAGTGGAGTGTCCGGGGGCACATCTCGTAGGTGATGCCGTCGAGCTCGAAGGTGCCCGTGAACTCGCCGGGGACGAGGCGGCGGAAGGAGATGGCGCTGTAGCCCGCCACCTGACCCTGGTCGTCGAACACGATGGCCCTCCCCTGGACCGCGTTGTGGGACTCCAGGTCGGGCGTGGCCGGAAGAACCCCGCACTTGAGCTCTCCCTCGCCCTGGAAGGGGGGTACGGCCGTGAACGTGATCACGTTCCGGGCCCCCGTGCTGGCGAGCCAGGAAAGTGGCTGGCCGGCCGTCAGCGTGACGAAAAAGCCCGTTTCGAACCAGTCTTCGGCTCGCAGGTAGAAACACTGGAGCGAGACGGGAGCCGAGGTCATGTTGAGGATTTCGATCCGGGTGTCGTAGGTCGTGCCATCCTGCGTTCCGGCCCGCACGTAGGGGTAGACGAGCAGAGCGGCCGGAAGTTTCTGCGCCGGGGAACCCGAGGACGCGACGGCACCGGTCGGGGGTGTGCGCGTGGCCGTCGGGGTCGGAGTGAAGGACGGCACGCGCGTCGGCGTCCGCGTCACCGTGGGTGCGGACACCCCCGCGCCCGAAGTGGGCGTCGGGCTCGGGGCGAGGCGTTGCAACCAGGAGAAGTCGAACCACCACGCCGAAGCCGGCGTCGCGGACGCAGCCAGTGCGAGCGATACGAAAAACCCGAAGACCTTCCTCTTCACGCTACCTCCCCGTGCCGCACGTCCTCTTGCCTTGACGCGCATCATACGCCTTGCTGCAAGGAACGGTCAAATGCCATCCCGACGGGAAAGCGTACGAGGGAGCCAGGCCTGCGAGGTCTGCGGTACGCCGAAAGAGTGTCCGAGGTGCCGGGGAGGGCCTCGCGTAGGGGTTGCCGTGGTCGTGCGTTCGCGAGGGCGCGTTCTCCTCGGTCGCCGGGCGCGGGGTGCGTACGCGGGGCTCTGGTGCGTCCCCTGCGGCTACGTCGAGTGGGGGGAGGACGTTCGCGAAGCGGCTCGCCGCGAGCTTCGGGAAGAGACGTCGCTCGAGGCGGAGGGCTTGAGCCTGCTCGCCGTGCACTCCAACTTCCACGATCCCGGCCGCCTCACCGTGGGGGTCTGGTTCCGCGCGCGCGGGGTGCGCGGCGTCCCCCGAGCGGGGGACGATCTCGACGAGGTCGCGTTCTTTCCCCTGGACGACCTGCCGCCGCTCGCTTTCCCTACGGATCGGCTCGTTCTCGACGCCTTGCGTCGCTCCCGGGGGCGGCCGAGGACGAAAGCGCCTTCCGGAGTTCGGAGGCCGCGCGCTCGGGGTCGTCCCGGTCGAGGACCGCACCGATGACGGCGACCCCTCGTGCCCCCGCCGCGAGAACCTCGGAGACCCTGGACGGGAGGATTCCTCCGATGGCGAGGACCGGGATGCCGGAGTCCCTGCACGCGAGCCGCAGAGGTTCCGTCCCGAGAGGTGGCCCCTTCCCCGGTGTCGGGTAGACGGGGCCGAGAACCGCGAAGTCGGCCCCGTCTCGGGCGGCGGCCCGAACCTCCGATTCGGAGTGCGTCGAAATCCCGATCCACCGCTCGGGCCCGACCAGACGCCGCGCTTCCGGAACGGGGAAGGAGCGGGCCGGAAGGTGGATGCCGTCGGCTCCCACGGCGAGCGCGACGTCGATCCGGTCGTTCACGAAAAGCAGAGCGCCACGAGCGCGGCACTCCTCGAGGAGCCGCCGCGCGAGCTCGAAGAGTTCACCTCCGTCGAGGTCTTTCTCCCGGAGCTGCACGGCGTCGACTCCGCCGCGCAGCGCGGCCCGGACCTTACCCAGCAGTCCTTCGCTGCCGCCGCACCGCTTGCGGTCGGTGACCAGGCAGAGGCGGAACGGGAGCCGCCTTGCGGTCACGGCTCGAGGAGGCCGTCGAGCGGGCTCGAAGCGGTCGCGTAGAGCTTGCGCGGGATGCGCCCGGCGAGGTAGGCGAGCCGGCCCGCCTCCACGGCGAGTTTCATGGCTCTGGCCATCCGGATGGGGTCCTTGGCACCCGCGATGGCCGTGTTCATCAGCACGGCATCGCACCCCATCTCCATGGCGATGGCCGCGTCCGAAGCGGTACCCACGCCGGCGTCGACGATCACGGGAACTCGAGCCTGCTCGAGGATGATCCGGATGTTGTAGGGGTTTCGGATGCCGAGCCCCGAGCCGATGGGGGCAGCCAGCGGCATCACGGCCGCGCATCCGATCTCCTCGAGTCGCTTCGCCGTCACGGGATCGTCGTTCACGTAGGGGAAGACGAGGAAGCCCTCGCGTACCAGCACCTTCGCCGCTTCGAGCGTTTCCGGTATGTCCGGGAAGAGTGTCCGTTCGTCTCCGATGACTTCCAGTTTGACCCAGTTGCCCACCCCGGCCTCCCGGGCCAGTCGGGCCGTGCGAACCGCTTCGGCGGCCGTGTGGCAGCCGGCCGTGTTCGGAAGCACGGTGATCCGGTCGAGGTCCAGATAATCGAGGAGGTTCTCGCGGCGGGGATCCGTGATGTTCACGCGGCGCACCGCTACCGTCACGATCTCGGCCCCCGAAGCGTCGATGGCCCGGCGAGTTTCCTCGAAGTCCTTGTACTTCCCCGTACCGACGATCAGCCGCGAGCGGAAACGTTTCCCGCCGAGTTCGAAGGTGTCGTCCACGATGCTCATCCCCCGCCGATGAAGTGCACGATCTCGACGACGTCTCCGTCGGCGAGCCGCCGCGTGCCGTAAAGGTCGCGAGGAAGCACCTCGCGGTTGAGTTCCACGGCGATCCGACCGGTGCGAATTCCGAGCTCCTGCAGGAGCTCCGCTACGGAAAGGCCCTCCGGGATCTCGCGGAGCTCTCCGTTCACCGTGACGGTCATCTTCGCGGGTCAGGATAGCCGCGCGCACCTACCTTTACAACTCGAAGGGCATTTGATAACCGACGCGTCCGACTCGATTCCGCGCGGCTTTTCCGCGCACTCGGTTCGGTGGTCGATGGGACGTATCGGACGGGCGCTCGTGAGCGTGAGCGACAAGCGGGACCTCGTGGGGTTCGTGCGAGGGCTCGTGGAGTTCGGCGTGGAAATCCTTTCCACCGGCGGCACGGCAGCCGAGCTGCGGCGTGCGGGCCTACCCGTGGTCTCGGTCTCGGACTACACGGGCTTTCCGGAGATCCTGGACGGCCGCGTGAAGACCCTTCAGCCGAAAATCCACGCCGGCATTCTCGCCCGGAGGGACCTGCCGGCCCACCTCTCCGAGCTCGAGCGGCTGGGAATCCCGACGATCGACATGGTCGTCGTGAACCTCTATCCGTTCGAGGCGACGGTGGCCCGGACCGACTGCACGCTCGAGGAAGCACTCGAGAACATCGACATCGGGGGTCCGACGCTCCTCCGAGCGGCCGCGAAGAACTTTCCCTTCGTCACGGTGCTGGTCGATCCCGAGGACTACGGTGCGGTCCTGGCCGAGATGCGGGAGAGCGGGGGCTCGGTTTCCGAAGGGACGAACCGACGCCTCGCGGCGAAGGTCTTCGCGCACACGGCGCGTTACGACGGAGCCGTGGCCGACTACCTCGGAGCGGTCGAGGGAAGCCCCTTCGGGGCGACGCTGCACCTGGCTTTCCGCAAGGCGGCCGACCTCCGTTACGGGGAGAACCCTCACCAGCGGGCGGCTCTCTACGGGGACTTTTTCTCGTTTTGCGAGAAACTTCACGGCAAAGAGCTCTCTTTCAACAACATCCTCGACATCCATTCGGCGATGCAGCTCATGCTGGAATTCGCGGACGATTCCGAAGCCGTGGTCGCCATTCTCAAGCACAACACGCCGTGCGGCGTCGGCAAGGCCCCGACCGACGTGGAGGCGTACCGGAAGGCGTTCCGAACCGACCCCGACTCGCCTTTCGGGGGCATCCTGATCAGCAATCGGCCCTGGTCGAGGGCACTGGCCGAAACGGTCGACGAGATCTTCTCCGAAGTTCTCATCGCCCCCGATTTCGAACCTCCCGCGCTCGAGATTCTCACGAGAAAGCGCAACCGTCGCCTGGTCCGGTGGAACCCCGCGCGCGTCCCGCGGGAGGAGAGGGACTGCAGGCGTGTTTTCGGGGGACTTCTGGTGCAGGAGCCCGACCTGGCGATGGAAGACCCCGCCCGGGGGCGCGTGGTGACGCGTCGGAGTCCGACGGAAGCCGAGTTGCGGGCCATGTGCTTCGGATTGCCGGTCGTCAAACACGTGAAGTCGAACGCCGTGGTCTTCGCGACCGAAGATGCCACCCTGGCCCTGGCGGGGGGGCAGACGTCGCGGGTCGACCCGGTCCGGATCGCGGTCGCGCGGGCGCGGCGTCTCGGGATCGACCTTGCGGGTTCGGTCGTGGCGAGCGAGGCCTTTTTCCCGTTCCCCGACGCCGTCGAGGAAATCGCTGCGGCGGGAGCGACGGCAGTGGTCCAGCCCGGGGGGAGCACGAGAGACGAACAGGTGATCGAAGCGGCCGACCGGGCCGGTCTCGCCATGGTTTTCACCGGAGTGCGCCACTTCAAGCACTGAGACCGGGTCGTTGCGCTTCACCGAGGGTTCGAGCAAGATTTCGCCCCGGCGGACGAATCGATGAACGTTCTGGTCGTGGGAGGTGGAGGGCGGGAGCACGCCCTGGTCTGGAAGCTCGGCCGTTCTCCCCGGGTCGAAAAGATCTACTGCGCCCCGGGTAACGCGGGCATCGGCGAGCTGGCCGAACTCGTGCCCCTGCGTGCCGACGATGTCGCCGGGCTCGTTCGGTTCGCGAGAGAAAAGAAGGTGGACCTCACGGTGGTCGGACCCGAACTCCCCCTGACCCTGGGGATCGTGGACGAGTTCGAGCGCCACAACCTGAAAATCTTCGGTCCGGGACGAGAAGCCGCGAGACTCGAGGGAAGCAAGGCCTTCGCCAAGGAACTCTGCCGGAAACAGAAAGTCCCCACGGGTTTTTTCGGGGTCTTTTCGAGCTCCGAAGAAGCCAAGACCTACGTCCGCGAAGTGGGGGCTCCGGTCGTGGTGAAGGCCGACGGCCTGGCGGCGGGGAAAGGGGTGTTCGTCTGCCGGACCGTGGCGGAAGCGGAAGAGGCGATCCAGGAAATGCTCGAGGGGAAGCTTTTCGGAGACGCCGGTAGCCGGGTGGTGGTCGAGGAGTTCCTCGAGGGGGAAGAGGCGTCGTTCATGGCGCTCGTGGACGGCATGTCCGTCCTCCCCCTGGCGAGTTCTCAGGACCACAAGAGGGCCTTCGACGGCGACACCGGCCCGAACACGGGCGGGATGGGTGCCTTCTCGCCGTCCGCGGTCCTGACCGACTCCGTGCAGGGGCAGGTTCTCGAGCGCATCGTGCGGCCGGTTCTGGCGGGCCTCGAGGAGAAGAAAATCCGCTACCGGGGCGTGCTCTACGCGGGCCTGATGGTTCGGGGCGAGGAGGCGAAGGTTCTCGAATTCAACGTGCGCTTCGGCGACCCGGAATGCCAGGTTCTCATGCTGCGCCTGCGCTCGGATTTGCTCGATTTGCTCGAAGCCTGTGTCGAGGGCAGGCTCGAGGGCGTGCGAGCCGAATGGGACTCGCGGGCTTCGGCCTGTGTCGTCATGGCATCGGCGGGTTATCCGGGACCGTACCAGACCGGGGTGGAAATCGAGGGACTGGAAGAAGCCCGCAAGTGGGAGAACGGTGTCGTGTTCCACGCCGGGACGGCATTGCGGGACGGTCGTTACGTCACCGCGGGTGGCCGCGTCCTGGCCGTCACGGCGCTCGGCTCGGACGTGCCTTCGGCCGTGCAGGAAGCCTACAGGATGGTCGAGAAAATCCGCTGGGACGGCGTGCACTACCGGAAGGACATCGGGCGGCGGGCAGCACGGTCGGCCGGCGACCGGGGCGCGTAGCGGAAAGGGGTCGAGATGGCGAAGAAGAGCAAGAAAAAAGGCGAACGACCGCGGGTTGCGATTCTCATGGGCAGCGACTCCGACTGGGACGTCATGTCCGCTGCCGCCGCGAAGCTCGACGAGTTCGGAGTTCCTTACGAGGTCCGCGTCACGTCGGCGCACCGCTCGCCGGCGCGTACGATCGCCTACGTCGCGCAGGCGCACTCCCGCGGCATCGAGGTGTTCGTCGCGGGAGCGGGAGCTGCCGCCCACCTCGCCGGAGTGGTCGCGGCGCACACGACGCTGCCCGTGATCGGTGTTCCGCTCGAGAGCGGTTCGCTCGGTGGCCTCGACGCGCTTCTCTCGACGGTGCAGATGCCGGCCGGTGTGCCCGTGGCGACCGTGGCGATCGGAAAAGCCGGGGCCGAAAATGCCGCGATCCTCGCCACCCAGATCCTCGCCCTAGGGGAGCCGAGACTCGCCGCCAAACTCGAGGAGCACAAGCGGGCGTTGGCCGACAAGGTGGAGGCCAAAAACGAGCGCCTCCAGCAGGAACGTGGACTCGCCTGAGCTCGAAGAAGTCGTGTCGGTTCTCCGCGCGGGAGGCGTCCTCGTCTATCCCACGGAGACCTTCTACGGCCTCGGGGCGTCGGTCGAGTCTCCCGAAGGGGTCCGAAAGCTCGTGCGCCTCAAGGTCCGCCCTCCCGAGAAGCCCATCGCGGTTCTCGTCTCCGGTTTCGAGATGGTCGAGCGGGTGGCCGATCGCTTCTCGGCCGCGGCACGCAGGCTCGCGGAGCGCTTCTGGCCCGGTCCTCTGACCCTCGTGCTGCCCGCCCGGCCCCACGTCTCGCCGCTTCTCACGGCCGGAAGCGGCACGATCGGGGTCCGGTGGTCGAGTCACGCACTGGCGACCTCCATCGTCGAGGCTCTGGGGGCTCCCCTCACGACTCCGAGCGCCAACCCTTCCGGCGAGCCGCCGCCCGTCCGGATCGAAGAAGCACGGGCTTACTTCGGGGAAGCGGTGGATCGTTACGTCGACGGCGGCACTCTCGCGGGAGGCTCGCCGTCGACCGTCGTCGACCCCGGTCCGCCGCTACGAATCCTGAGGCCGGGTGCGGTCGCCGAGGAGGCGCTGCGGGAGGCGGCGGAGGGGTCGGGGTGAGTCCATGGTGGACTTCCGGCCTTTTCGCGGACTTCGGTTCGACCCTGCGGTGGCCGGAGACCCTGCGGATCTCGTCGCACCGCCGTACGACGTGATCGACGGGGAGCTGCAGTCGCGGCTCTACCGCAAGAGCCCCTACAACGTCGTGCGGCTCATCCTCGGCCGCGAGTCCGACCGCTACGAGGTGGCGGCGGTGCGCTTCGCCGAGTGGCGGAGGAAAGGGGTGCTCGTGCCGGAGGCCGAACCGGTTTTCTACGTCTACGTGCAGGACTTTTCCTGTCCGATCTCCGGCCGGCCGCTCTCGCGCACGGGAGTCGTCGGCGCGTTGCGGCTCGAGCCGTTCGAAAGCGGATGGGTCCGGCCTCACGAAAGGACGCTCCCCAAGGCCAAGGAGGACCGGCTGAGACTCCTCGAGGCTTGCCGGGCCAATCTGTGCCCCATCTTCGGGCTCTACCCCGAGGACCTCGAAGTGCTCGAACCGACCCGCCGGGCCCTCGAGGCCGAGCTCCCGGCCGTGGACGTCTCCGACGAGGAGGGGTGCCGCCACCGCCTCTGGCCGCTCCGAGAGGAGCGACGCGCGAGGGAGATCGAAAGGGGGCTTTCCGCCCAGTGGGTTCTCATCGCCGACGGGCACCACAGGTACGAGACCGCGCTCGCGTTCCGCGACCGGTTGCGGGAGCGCGGAGAGCTCTCGCCGGACCATCCGGCGAACTTCGTCCTCGCGTACCTCTGCTCGATGCGCGACCCGGGCCTGGTCGTGCTGCCGACCCATCGGGTGCTGGTGGACTCGGGACGTTCCACCCGCGAGTTCGCCCGCGAGCTTTCCTCGGTGTTCGAGGTTCGAACCTGCGAGGAGCCCCTTCCGCCCGAGCGCGCGGAGGCGAGTCCCGAGGGATCCGAATGGTTCGGCGCGGCTCTCCGAGACGGGCCCTTCCTTCTGCTCCGGGTCCCCGACTCGGAGGCGCTCGGCAGGCTCCTGCCGGAGTTCTCGCCGGAGGTGCGCCGAATGGCCGTGGTCGTGCTCGACCGCGTCGTGTTTTCCCGGATGCTCGGCGTCGAGGCGTCGGAGGCCGCTTCGGAGGGGAGGCTCCGGTACACGAGGGACTTCCACGAGGCGCTCGAACAGGTACGTGCCGGTCGGGCCCACGCCGCGTTTTTCGTGCCCCCTCCGGGGATCGATGCCATTCGTCGGGCCGCGGAAAGCGGGCAGAAGCTGCCGGAGAAAACGACCTTTTTCGTGCCGAAGCTTCTGAGCGGGCTCGTCTTTCGTCCGCTCGAGTGAGAAGACCATGCGCCCGGAGCTACGGGCCGCGATCGAGAGCTTCAACCGTGCCGACTACTTCTCGAGCCAGGAGCAGTTCGAGCGAGCCTGGCACGAGAGTTCCGAAGAGGAGCGGCCGTTCGTCGAGGCGCTCGTGCAGCTTTCGGTCGCCTTGTACTTGCACTTCCACCGCGGCGGCGGTAGGGGGAGGAACCACCTCTTGCAAGCCTGCCTGCTCCGTCTCGAAGACTACCGACCCTCGTACCTGGAAATCGACGTCGATGCCCTCTACGACGACGTGAGTTCGTATCTCGAGGAGCTCCGGAGAAACAAGGTCGCGTCGCGTCGATGGTTCGAGAAGCGAAGAGCCCCGAAAATCCGCCTGCTCTCGAAGGCCCCTCGATGAGGCTCACCGCCGAACAGCAGGCGGAAGTGGATGCCGCGCGGGCGCGAACGTACTCCACCCGCCGTGTCACGGTCCCGGCCCTCGAAGAGATCCTCTACCTTCCCTTCCCCGTCCTCGACCACGGTTTCGTCCGCGTCGTCGATTACATGGGCGACGATTCCGCCGTCGTGCAGGCCGCACGGGTTTCCTACGGGAAGGGCACGAAGAGACTTCGCGACGACGTCGGGCTCATCCGGTACCTGCTGCGCCACTCGCACACGACTCCGTTCGAGATGTGCGAGATCAAATTCCACGTGAAGCTCCCGATTTTCGTGGCCCGGCAGTGGATCCGCCACAGGACCGCCAACGTGAACGAGTACTCCGCTCGGTACTCCATCCTGGACAAGGAGTTCTACGTCCCCGCTCCCGAGCACCTCGCCACGCAGTCGAGGGGAAATCGCCAGGGGCGCGGCGAGGTTCTCGAAGGGGAGGAGGCGGCCCGTGTCCTCCGGCTTCTCCGCGAAGATGCGGAGCGAGCGTACGCCCATTACGAGGAAATGCTCAACGAACGACAGGACGGAACGATCCTCGATCCCTCGAGGAAGGGCCTCGCCCGCGAGCTCGCGCGGATGAATCTCTCGCTGAACTTCTACACGCAGTGGTACTGGAAGATCGACCTCCACAACCTGATCCACTTCCTCGAGCTTCGGGCCGACGAGCACGCGCAGTACGAGATCCGCGCCTATGCGGAAGTGATCCTCGACATCGTCCGGCGGTGGGTTCCGATCACGTACGAGGCCGTGCGGGACTATCGGCTCGGGGGATTCCGGATCTCCCGCGGGGGCCTCGAGGCGGTCCGCAGGATGCTGGCCGGCGAGCGGGTACGCCCCGAGGACGTCGGGCTCTCGCCGCGGGAGTGGCGGGAGCTCAGGACGAAGCTCGGGCTTCCGCCGGAGGAGCCGGAGACGGGCCCCTCGGGCCGGTGAGCGCTGCCGCCGGCCTTCGGCACGACGGTCCGGATTGCCGGCCCGAGCTTCCGTCCCGCGCACCGCGGGGTCCCCGGGGGAGGTCCTGGCTTTCCCGGACGGAGCCTGGTACTTCCGGCTTCCAGGGAGGCCGGGGGCTTTTCTCTCGTTCCTTTGCCGGTGCTAGCATGGAAGGGCGGCCAATCCCGGGAGGCGCTGTTTCTTGACGGTGTACGGCAGAGCAGCTTCGAGCTCGGCGCGTGCCGCGGAGATCCTCGAGGCGGTCGACGGGATCCACCGCTGTGTCGGGTTCCGCTCCCCTCCTTTTCGCCTCGAGGAATTTCTGGCACGGTTCGACACCTACCGGGTATTCGAGGTGGATCTTCCGGGTGGTCTCGACGGAAAGATCGTGCTGACGCCGGACGGCGAACAGCGGACGATCTACCTTCGCAAGCAGAACCCCCGCACCCGCATCCGGTTCACGCTCGCCCACGAAATCGTCCACGGCGAGATCCATTTCCCCGAAGGACGGCTTCCGAACCTCGTCGGTTGCCGGAGGGTGGACCCGGGGAGAGTCTCGGGCCGCGGTGCCGTGCTCGAGCGGGAGGCCAATTTCGGAGCGGCGGCTCTCCTCGCCCCCCTCTGGTCGATCGCAGCCATCTTGCCGCCGGGGACGAGCCCCCCGTACCCTTCCGAGTTCGTTCGTGCCCTCGCCCGCAAGTTTCTCGTCTCCGAGAGTACGATGGCCTTCCAGCTGGAAGCTTTCTCCCGGGGCTCCGTCTGGCGGAGACCCGAGACACGTTCGGAGTGGATCGAATACGCCGCCCGCCAGACCCGTGCCGGAGGCCTGAAGCGTCGATGAGGGTGCTCTACTGGGACGCGTTTTCCGGAATTGCCGGTGACATGGCGCTCGGGTCCCTGCTCTCGCTCGGCGTCCCGCTCGGGGAGGTCGAGGCGATCCTGGGGGCGCTCCCCGTGGGGGGATTCCGGCTGCGGGCCTTTCCCAAGCGGGTCGGGGCCGTTCGTGCGACGAAGTTCGACGTGGAGGTCGAGCACGGTCGCGAGCACGGACACAGGAAATTCCGCGAAATCCGGCGGTGGATCGAAGAGAGCGAGCTGGCCCCCGCTGTCAAGGAGAAATCCCTCGCCGTCTTCGCCCGACTCGCGGAAGCGGAGGGAAAGATCCACGGCGTGCCGCCCGAGGACGTGACCTTCCACGAGGTCGGGGCCGTCGACGCGGTCGTCGACGTCGTGGGTACGGTCGGCGCGCTCGAATTTCTCGGGGTGCGAAGGATTTTCGTCTCGGAACTTCCCGGCGGCTCGGGCACCGTCGATTCGGCCCACGGTCCGATTCCGGTGCCGGCGCCCGCGACGGTCGAGCTCTTGCGGGGCTTTCGGCTCCGCGCAGGCGACGGCAGCGGAGAGCTCGTCACGCCGACCGGCGCCGCTCTTCTGGCCGGCTTGGCGGAGACGGATTCCGAGCCTCCCCCGTTCCGGGTCGAATCCGTGGGATACGGTGCGGGAAGTCGGACCCTCCGCGATCGACCGAACGTGTTGCGCGCCGTCCTGGGCGAGGTGGACGACGCCTGGGAGCAGGACGAGGTGGTCGTTCTGGAGACCAACGTGGACGACATGTCGCCGGAGTTCTACGACTACGTCCTCGAGAAACTTTTCGAGCAGGGGGCGCTCGACGTGTTCCTCGTGCCGGCCCAGATGAAGAAAAACCGGCCGGGTGTTCTCCTGCGCGTGCTCGGGCGGCCCGAAGACCGCTCGCGGCTCGCGCGGGTTCTCCTGCTCGAGACCTCGACCCTGGGAGTGCGCGTTTCCCGTGCCCGGCGCTGGAAACTCCCGCGTCGCACGGAGGAAGTCGAGTGCCCCTACGGGCGGGTCCGGGTGAAGGTCGCCGAGGGGGGCGAGGGGCCGCCTACGGTGGCACCCGAGTACGAGGACTGCAAGGCACTTGCCCGTTCGAGTGGGGTTCCGCTCCGGGAGGTCTACCGTTCGGCTCTTCTGGCCTACTTCCGCAAAGAAGGCTGAGAGGGCTCCGTCGGGCCTTTTTCCCGCGCGGCAGTCGCGAGGTGCCCTCGCTCGTAACTCTCCCGCGGGATGCGGCAGACGGCGAGATCCCACCGGCTATCGTCGGGGTCCCGTCGGATTTCGCACGCCGCTTCCTCGTACGTCCGCTCGACCTTCGGGACGAGCCCTTCGAGGAGCGGACGTTCGGCGAGAAGAAGGACGGCCTTCCGGTCGACCCTCCTCGGCCGGAAAAACTGCTGCGGGTCTTCCAGCGTTTCGCCCGCCAGGTCCGGCGGTTTGAGCCAGTCGTAGTCGTTGGGAAGGAAGAAGTTCCGGACGGTGTCGGTGAGGAAAAACACGTACTCACCCGCGTAGTGGTGGTGGAGGTAGAAGGCGGGTACGGTGTAGACGTCGCGGTGGTAGGCGCGGGTGACCGGGTCGCGCGAGAGCCGGAAAAAGAGAAAGTGGGCGTTGTAGGCGGCGCTCGCGGCCAGAAGCAGGAAGAGCGCGACGGACGCCCGCCTTCGCGACGGGGCGCGGAGCACGCGTTCCGCGGCGATCCCGACGAAGGCGAAGACGAACGGCACGAGAATCGAGAGCCGGCGAAAATCCAGGTTCTGCACGACGATCGTCGTCCCGACGAGAAGGAAGCCGAACGCCCCGAGAAGGTAGGTACGTCGGGGCGTGGGCGACCGGAGAGCCGTCGCCAGGCCGAAGACGAAAAGGCTCGCTGTCACGGGGTCGAGGAGCGGTTCCTCGCCCGAGTTGAGCGAGGGAAAGAAAGCGCCCCGATCCGAGGCGAGAAAGGCACGGGCGACGGCGACCGCGCGCTCGATGCGCAGGGCGAAAAATCGCCCGGGGTCGGGACTGTAGTAGTCGCGGTTGGCGAACGAGCGGTGGAGGGCTTCGAAATAGAGGTCCGGCTCTCCCCGGAGCAGCGAAACGAGCGGGCAGGCGAAAAGGGCGAAGACGGCAGCCCACACCCCGTAGGGCCGCATGAGGAGGCGCCGCTCGGGTCTCCGCATCACCACGAGTGCCAGAAAAAGGAGGACCAGGAGAAAGGTGGGGCGAAAAGCCGCGTAGGTGTACAACATCGATCCCGTGAGCGCTCCGAGCGCGACGTGGAGAAGCGGACGAGGCTCGCGGGAGGTCCGGAAAAGCAACCAGAGGAGGACCGTGAAGGGAAACAGCGGGACGTAGACGTCCTCGTTGTACCAGCTCACCTGGACGTGCCAGCGCGACACCGCGAGGAAAGCCGCGGCGATCCAGGCAGCTCGCGCCGACAGGAACCGGCGCGCGAAGGCGTAGAAGAAAAGCGGAGTGAGCGAGCCGAGCACCGTGACCGGGACCCGCAGTGCGTAGATATTCCGTCCGAAAGCGGCGAAGGAGGCCGCCGCGAGATACTGGCAGTAAGGCCACTCCCAGGGGCGGGCCCCTCGATCGAGGATGGCCACGCCACCCGTGGCCCTCTGCGTTTCCTCGATCGAGGAAAAACCGTCCGGGGGCGGGAACCACCCGAGGGTGGCGAACCGGTAACCGGCCGCGAGAAGGAGAAGGATTCCGAGGCACGGGGCAAGCTCGAGATTCGCGCGCGAGCGGCCGGCAAATCGCGGCGACCGACTTCCGAACCCCCCGAGCCGGTCGAGTCCGAGGCCGAGCAACAGGAGTGCCGGCGGTCCCACGCAGAAAACGGGGAAGAGGAAATCGGCCCAGTCGACCGAGAGCAGGAGCGTGGAGAGCCCGGTGAAAAGAGCGCCGACCGCGGCCATCCACCGGCCGGAGTCGTCGCGGCTACCGGCTCGCAGGATCGGCTCTTCGGGCTCGGGCACGCGCGACCCGGCGGCGAAGAGAACGGCCGAAAAAACCAGCAGTGCCCCGGCGAGCGCGGGAGAACGCTCCGCCCGGAGTGCCCCGATCGCGGCGAGTCCGAGAACCCACGCGGAGGCGATCTTCAGAATTCTTCGACTTCCTCCTCGACCTGGTACATGACCGCCACGGCGCTCCGATCCGGGTCGTTCGGATCTCGCGTGATGACGATGTTGACGACGAGCTGCCCCTTCTTGAACGAAAGGAAGGACTGCTCCTTGGCCTGGTATTCCTGCGTGAGCTGGTAGCCCTTCGACTTCAGGTCCTCGCGATAGTACCGGAAAATTTCCGGCGGCGGGGTGACGGCGGTGAAGATCACGTTGTGCGCTTGGCCGGCGAGTTTCTGCACGGCCGCGATTCGGGCATCGGGCAGCACGGGAACGTCCGCGGGAAAGTCCCCCGGGAGGTCCGCGAGGGGCGGCGGAGCCGGGGTATGGGTGGGCAAAAGAGCCGGAGTCGGCGAAGCGCTCGTCCCGACCGTCGGGCTCGGGCTCGGAGTCGTCGCCGTGCCGAAACCGGCCGGTTTCGTAGGCAGGACCCTCGCCTCTCTGGGAGGCGGTGGGGTTTCCCGACGGCACGTGCAGGACGAAAAGCAAAGTGCCGCGGCAAGGGCGCAGACAGGGAGGCTGGCCAGCGAACGAGCTCTCACTTTCTTCCTCCTCCGGCCCGAATCGCTTACCTGAAACGGGCCCGGGGGGCCAGCCTCTCGCCGTAAGAGCGCGGGGCGCGCCGCGGGAGCTCGTCCGGATTTTCTTTCGGGAGCGAGAGCTCGGGCGGCAGAGCCACCGGCGGGACGAGGGTGCGCGGCACGGCGGAGCGGGGGCGACTTGGCACCCGGCGGGTCGGCTGCTAGCGTTGGCCGGAAAGACCCGAAATCCGGTTGCATGCCTCGTTTCTTCTGCACGTATTGCGGGGCGGAGGGAGTGCCGGCGGGCGCACGCTACTGTTCCGCCTGCGGCCGCGCCGTGTCTTCCGGCCCGTTCACGATCCCGAGGATCCCGGCTCCGGCGCTGGTCTTTTCGTGCGTTCTCCTCGTCGGTGCCGCGGCCGTCGTCCTGGGACGGCTCGGCGAGCGGGTGCCACCCCGGGTACCCGGTAGAAGCGCACCGGGCTCGGCCGAGCTGCCCGAAGGCCATCCCCCGATCGAGCTCCCGGAGGATGTCCGGGCGATGATCCGGGGGATCCGCGAAGAGGCGGAGCGAGACCCCGAAAACGTGGAGAAGTGGAAAAAGGCCGCAGCGGTCCAATACCGTGCCGCGCAGTTCGATCGCGCCTACCTCGCCGAGGCCGAGAAGGCCTATCGCCGGGTTCTCGAACTCGACCCCGC
Source organism: Candidatus Binatia bacterium (assembly GCA_026004195.1). Taxonomy (NCBI): domain Bacteria; phylum Candidatus Binatota; class Binatia (SeqCode); species Binatia bacterium. Next base: position 815,552 of record BPIQ01000002.1, on the reverse strand, counting down.
CGACCTCGAGGCGTTACGGCAGCTCGGCAATCTCGCCTTCGAACGCGAGGCCGCCGACGAGGCGATCCGGTACTACCGGGCCTACCTCGAGCGGAAACCCGAGGACCTCGACGTGCGGACGGACATGGCCACGATGTACATGGCTCGCGGAGACCTCGACCGCGCGATTTCCCTCTACCGAGAGATCCTGCGGTCGAGGCCCGGGTTTTTCGAGGCGCTTTTCAACCTCGGCATCGCCTACCACGAAAAGGGCGACTTGCAGCAGGCGGTCGAGACGTTCCGTGCCGCGCAGAAGGCGGCTCCCGACGATCGCTTCCGGGAGCGCGTCGGCGAGGTTCTCGCTCGGCTCGGCGCGGCTTCGAGCTTCGAGGCGGAAGCCGAGGGATTTTTCCGGAACCACCCCATGGTCGGGCCCAAGCTGGAAAGCATCTCCTGGTCCGGCGACGAAATGACCGTGCGGCTCAGGGATTTTCCGATGGACGCGATGCCGGAGCCCGTGCGCGAGCGGTTTCTCTCCCGCATCCACGAGGCGATGCGTTCGGCGAAGCGACGACACGGAAAGACGGAACCCCTGGTAGTCCGGCTCGTCGACGCCGGCAGCGGCAACCTGATGCAGTCGCTGACCGAATGAAGATCCTCCCGTTCTCGCTCGAATCGTGTCCGCCGCGGCGGGGACCGCTCGATCGCGAGTTTTTCCGGCGTGACGCGCTCGTGGTGGCGAGGGATCTTCTCGGTACGCTCCTCGTGCACGAGAGCCCCGAGGGGACGGCCGCCGGTTATGTCGTGGAAACCGAGGCGTACCGGGGGCCCCGGGACCGTGCCGCGCACTCGTTCGGGGGACGGCGAACGGCCCGCAACGAGGTGATGTACGGGCCCCCGGGTCACGCTTACGTCTACTTCGTCTACGGGATGCACTACTGCTTCAACGTGGTCGTCGCCGACGTGGGCGTCCCGCACGCCGTGCTGGTTCGAGCACTCCTTCCCGTCCGGGGACTGGATCTCATGCGCGAGAGGAGAGGGCGAAGCGTCGAGGATCGACGGCTCTGCCAGGGGCCTGCCAACCTGTGCCGGGCGCTCGGGATCGACCGACGCCACAACGGCGCGGACTTGCTCGACGGCCCGTTGCGGATCGAACCGGGGCTGGAAGTTCCCGACCGTGCCGTAGGCCGCGCCGCGCGCGTCGGAGTTTCCTACGCGGGAGCCGACGCGCGGCGTCCGTGGCGTTTTTACGTGCGCGGGGAGCCGAGCGTTTCGGCCCTTCCTACCGTCGTGCAGGGGACGAGGCGACGCGCCGCCCCTCACGGTCCGGGCAGGTAGCCCAGGGTCTGGAGTCTCTCGAGGTCCTCGGGGGAGAGGACGGGCGTTCGGTGGGTTTCCGTCCCCGATTCGGCTTCGACCGCCGCGAGGAGGATTCGCAGGGCGCGCGCCGCCTCCGAGCCCGGGGGAGGAGGGTAGAGGTCGCGGGACTCTTCCGGGTCCTTCTGCAGGTCGTAGAGCTCCATCTTGCCGGCGGTAGGCACGACGAGCTTGAAGCGTTCGTTCTGGACGGCGACGAGCCCTCGCCTGAAGGGCTCGACATCGAAGGAAGGCACCTCCGTCCGGAGTTCGTCGAGGACGACGGCCGGAAGCTCGTACTCCGAAACGACGACGCCGCCGCCGTCGTGCACGGCTCTTTCCACCAGCGATCGGCCCGGAAACGAACGGGCGTGGCGGTTTCCCGCGAGTTCGAGGAGCGTGCGTGGCAGGTCTCGAAGGGAGACGGGTCGGGAGACCGTCGCCGGGGCGAGTCGCCCGGGAGCGTAAAGAACCAGAGGAACGTGCAGGAGGGTGTTGGAGACGCTGAGCTGGTGGTCGAAGAGCCCTTTCTCTCCGAGACTCTCGCCGTGATCGGCGGTCACGGCGACGACGAGGGGACGCCTCCGCCCCGTCTCGTTCCAGAGGGCGAACACCTGGCCGAGCTCGGTATCCGCCCAGTGGAGCTCCCCGTCGTAGAGGTCCCCGAGAATGCCGATGTCTTCCCGCGAAAGGTTCCCGGACCAGTATCGCTCGAGGAGCGTGTGCCAGCGGGCGTGTGCGAGGCGCCGCACCCGGGGAGACCATTCCCGCACGAAGAGCGAGCGATGTTCCGGAGCGGGGTTGTACGCCAGGTGAGGGGCGAAGAGGTTGAGGAAGAGGAACACGGGCTCCTCGGCCGAAAGCGAGCGCAAAAACGGCGCCAGCTCGCTCGCTGCTTTCCCGACGCCCGTCTTCTGCCACGTGGAAAACCCGCGGGCGAACGAGGGCTCCTCGAGGATCGGGTTCTGGAAGAAGGCCACGGTCCGGTAACCCGCCGAGCGGAAAACTTCGGCCAGCGTCGGAATCCCCTCCGGTAGCCGCAGGTTGTGCCACCCGACGCCGAGTTCGCCGGGCATCTTTCCCGTGAAGAGGGAGGCGTGGCTCGGTATGGTCCAGGGGCTCGTCGCGAAAGCGCGGCGGAAGACGACCGACCGCTCGCCCAGCTCCCGCAGGATGGGCGTCGTGGGGCGAGGATAGCCATGGAGACTCAGCCGGTCCGCCCGCGTGGTGTCGAGGACGATCAGGAGGACGTCCGGCAGGTTGGCGGGAGTTCGGAGGAGGGGGTAAAGTGCGGCCGAGACGCAAACGAGGACCGTGACGAGGGCGAGGAGATGAAGCGGCGGCGTTCTCCGGGATCGCGGCATCGAACGGGACCGATCACCGTTTGTGCCACTGCTCCGGGGGCCGGTCCAGCCGGAAGGACTCTCGGGTCTCTGCTCCTGTACGTTTTCCTCGGTTCGGGACTTCTTTTCGCGTACGTGTGGAGCGATCCCGACGGAGGGACGACCGTCCGGGTCGACGAAGACACGGTGCGCGTGCTGCGGGAAACTCACCTCCGTCGGACCGGCGAATGGCCGTCACGGGAACGGCTCCGGGATCTCGTTCGAAACTGGGTCGAAGAGGAGATGCTCTACAGGGAAGCCCTGGCACTCGGGCTCGACCGGGACGATCCCGTCGTTCGGCGGCGGCTCGTCCAGAAGATGGAGTTCCTCGTCGATGCGGAGGTCGACCGACTGCCCACCCGAGCGGAACTCGAACGATACTTCCGGTCGCGGCGCTCCGCGTACCGGCAGCCGGACCGGGTCTCGTTCGTGCAGGTTTTCCTCGGCGACGAAGGTCGGGCTGCGGGGGCCGTCCTGCGGGCTCTGCGTGCCGGGGAGCGCCCGGAGTCACTCGGGCTCCCTTTTCTTCTCGGGTCGCGATTCGAGAAAAGGTCCGCCGAAGAAATCGCATCGCTCTTCGGCGAGGCGTTCGCGCGCGCCGTTCGCTCCGCTCCGGTCGGGCGCTGGACGGGGCCGCTGCGGTCGCGCCACGGGTTCCATGTCCTCCGCGTCCTCTCGCGCGAGCGCGGGCGGACGCCGGAGTTCGAGGAGATCCGGGAGCGCCTCGTGCAAGACTGGCTCGAGGAACGACGGCGCGACGCGCGCCGGAAAGCGCTCGCGAAGCTCGCGTCCCGGTATCGGGTCGTGTTCCCGGAGTCTCTCGGGGAGTAGGCACCCGGAACCTCTTCGCGACGGCGCCCGAGGCGGGGGGCGCGCACTCAGCCCCAGTCCGGAAGCGGAGTGCCTTCCACGAGATGGTCCGCGACGAGCTGCCCCACGCGAACGCCGAGCGCGAGCCCGTGCCCGGCATACGCTCCCGTGACGACGATCCGCTCGTCCTCGGGGTCGGTGCGCAAGAGCGGCTTTCGGTCGGGCAGAAAAGCCACGGGTCCGCACCAGCGCCAGCGAACGGACACCGAGGATAGCGTGGGGTGGAGCGCCCGGACGCGGTCGGTGAGCTTGCGGAGCAGCCGGGCTGCATTCCCTCGGCGGAGGTCGATTTCTTCGCCGAGAGGCCCGAGGAGCCCGCCCCCGACGACGAGACTTCCCCGCGCCGTCCGCCGCCCCCAGAGGTAGGGCAGGTCGAGCGTGTAGAACGCAAGGGCTTCCGCGAGACCGAGTTCGGCGAGCGCAGCGTCCGGGAGCGGGTCCGTGCACACGGCGAGGGTCAACACCGAGCGAAAGGAATCCCCGACGGGAACGAGCGAGGCCGTGTAGGCACCGAGCGCGAGCACGATGCGGTCCGCTTCGCAGACCCCCCGGGGAGTTTCCAGTGCCGGTATCGCTCCGCGCCGCAACCGGCCCACCGGCGTCTTTTCGAGGATCGTCACGCCCTCTCGACGGGCGAGTTTTCGCGCGAGTTCGTCGGCGAGCGCACCCGGATCGAGCACGGCGCAGGGAACGCTCGCTGCGACGGACAGCGGTCTTCCTTCGTCCCTCCAGGGAAGCATCCTCGAACCCGTCCCGTGCACGAGCTCCCAGCAGGTCCCGCGTTCGAGTTCGCAGTCGAGTGCCTCGGTTTCGACGAGGTCCTCCAGGGCTTCGAGACAGCCGGGCAGGTCGTAAGGCGGGCCGGCTGCCGTCCCTTCGAGGGCGATTCCGCCGCTGCGCCCTGTGGCTCCCGATCCCACCCGATCCTTTTCGAAGAGGACCAGGTCCCGAACCCCCCGGCGTGCGAGAAAAGAGGCGACGGAAAGCCCGGTGATTCCTCCACCCACGACCGCCACCGAACACCGTGAAGGAAACCGTGCGGGTGGCATCCCGCCCGGCGTCCTCCAGGGCGGCGTGCCCCAGGGGTGGGACTCCGCGTCTCCGTCTTTCATCGCGCTCGGGACGAGAATTGCGTTAGAAGAACCGGGCTCCTAGAATGCCGGCCGGATACCCACGGTGACGGCCCCGCCTTTTTATCTTCCCGTCGGCGACGAAGTCGAGATCTTCCGGGCAGCCTACGAAGCCCGCCTGCCGGTCCTGCTCAAGGGGCCGACGGGGTGCGGGAAGACGCGCTTCGTGGAGCACATGGCCGTCTTGGTCCGCAACGGTCGCCCGCCGGAGGGCATTCCCACCAACCTCGTCACGGTGGCTTGCCACGAGGACCTGAGCGGCAGCGATCTCGTCGGCCGTTACCTCATCCAGGGAGACGAGACGGTCTGGATCGACGGCCCTTTGACGCAGGCGGTGCGTCACGGTGCGATCTGTTACCTCGACGAGATCGTGGAGGCGAGGAAGGACACGATCGTCCTGATCCACCCTTTGACGGACCACAGGCGGATTCTTCCGATCGACAAGAGGGGAGAAATTCTCGAAGCCCATCCCGACTTTCTGCTCGTGCTTTCGTACAACCCGGGCTACCAGAGCGTTCTGAAGGATCTCAAGCCCTCGACACGGCAGAGGTTCGTCACGATCGAGTTCGGCTATCCACCGCGCGACAAGGAAGCTCGGATCATCGCCCACGAAAGTGGAGTGGATCTGGAAACGGCTCTCCAGCTCGCCAAACTCGGCGAGAAGATCCGCCATTTGAAGGCGAGCGGGCTCGAAGAAGGGGTGAGCACGCGACTCCTGATCTACGCGGCGCGATTGGTCCGGGAGGGGATTCCCCCCCGGAGAGCTTGCTCGGCCGCGATCAGCCGTTCTCTCACCGACGAGGCGGACACGCAGAGGGCCATCGACGAGGTCGTCGGCGCCGTCTTCGCTTGAACCCCCCGCGGTCGATGGAAAACCGGAGGCCACCCCGGGTCGAAGGGCAACGATTCCCGGACGCGACCCCGACGGACGAAACGAGCGAGCTCGAGCACCTCTCTCCGGAGCTTCGTAGGGAGATCCACGAGGCGGCCGAGCGCATCTCCCGGGGATCGCTCGCCGCCGCTCGGGCGTTCTACCGTGCGTCCGCCGGGGCTCGGATCGCGCTCGGGGAGAGCTTTCGCGAATGGGTGGAGACGGGTCTCGGGTTTCTCGAGCGGGAGCCCCCGGCGCGGGAGGTCGCCACGGCTTTTTTTTCGGTCGACGTACCTTCCCTCGGTGAGAGCGGGTTCTACCGCGTTCGCCGCTGGGCGGGGGCGGTTTCGGAAATCCTCCGGGTTTCCCGGAAGCTCGCCTCCACCTTCGCCAGGGAAACGGCCTCGGTCGTCCCTTCGCTCGCGCCGGAGGCGCTCGAAGCGTGGGCCCGTGCGGGCCTCGGACTTCTCCGCGACCAGGGGTGGGAGGGCGAGTTCTGCGCGCAGGCGTTTTTCACCCATTCGCGCGAGGCGCTCGAAGTACTCCATCCCCGGACTTACGCATCCTGGGCACGGCTCGGCCCCCTGCTCCGCGGTATCGCTCGGGAGGGGGAGGTCTACCGAAGCTTGCCCCGCACACTTTCGAGCTGGCACGGGCGGGAGCACGAGCTGTTTCTGGACACCGTCGGGCGTCTTGCGTCCCGCGACCCGCGGGCCGCCTTCGCCTTTTTGCGAGAAGCGCCTTCGCACCTCGCCTCTCTCACGCGCGCGTCGCGAACTTCGGTGCTGGCGGCCTTTCGGGCCTGTGCCCCCGCGTGCGGGAGCGAACTCCCGGAAGTGTTGCCTCTGGTCGCCCCTATCGTTCGTTGTCTCCCCCCCGGCGCCCGAAGGAGAGAGGTGCTTCGACTCGTGGAGTTCGTGGCCGCGCGCGTTCCGGGGGCGGGACTACCCTTTTTCCGCCGGCTTCCCCTTCTCGTCGAGCAGGCCGACGAAAAAAGACTCGCGAGCTGGGTCGAACGCGGGCTCGAGATCGCGGCGCAGAACCCGCGAGCCGGCGTCGCCTACTTCGGATTGGAGTCGCGGACGAGCGTGCGGGTTCTCGAGGGGCTCTCGACCGGCGTGGGCCTCGAGGAGCTCGAAGGCGTCCTGCGACGGCTCGTCCGCATGTTGAGCGGGCAGGACGTGTCCTTCGCCACCGTGCCCGTCACGCGACTTTGCCTTCCTCTCGAGAGTTCCGGGACGGTTTTTCTCCCCGAGCGGGTCTCGCTGTTCGCGACGCGAGAGGACAACGAGCGGCTCTACCGTGTGCTCGCCGGTTTCGCGGCCGGCCGGCGGGAGTTCGGGACTTACGAGTGCCCGGAGCTCTTCGAGTGTTTCGGGTCTTCGCCGTACGCCGCGTTCCTCGAGGAGGCTTTCCTTTTCACGGAAACCTTCCGCGTGGCCCACCGCATCCGTGCTTCCTATCCGGGTCTCGCTGCCGATCTCGATTGGGTGGCGCGGGAGTGGCTTGGCGCGTGCCCGGGCGTCGGGCCTCCCCTCGGGCGGCGGTTTTTCGACGCGCTCTGGGCGGCATCGACGGCGGGCGACCCGGCGTCGTTGCCACCCTGGCTACGGCTTTTCGCTCTTTTCGTCCGTCCGGAAATCGGTCCTCTTTCGTTCCCGGAGGCCCGGGTGCGGGACTCGTTCGCGGCAGCGGAACGGATCGTCGCGCGGCTCGGCTTTTTGTTGGACGGCGAGCCGACGCCCTCCGAACCGGCTTCCCCGGACGATCTCGGTTTCGAGAAGAGCATCGCCGAAGGACGTTTGGACGTTTTTTCGGAGGACGGTTCGAAGCCGGTTTCCACGCCCGAGTCTTCGGCGAGCGAGCTCGAAAACCCCGCGGAGCGAGCGATCGAGCTCGGCGAGGAAGGAGCCGAAGGCGGAGGCTCGGCGCTCTCCGACGAGGAGCTCCGCCGTCTTCTCGAGGGGCTCGAAGGACGGAGGCTCGGGCAGTCCCGGTCCGCGGAGTCTCACCGGAGCGGGCTTTTCGTCACGGAGCTCGTGGGGAAGCTCCCCCTTTCGGGCGTGGAGCGGCTGCGCGAGGAGATCGGGGAGCTCCACCCGGTTCTTCTGCGGCCCGGGCGGAGCGGGGAGTCGGGTGGAGACGTCTACTTCTACGACGAGTGGGATTATCAGATCGGCGACTATCGGAGGGGGTGGTGCCGGCTTCGCGAAATCCTGCTCGACGGAGACTCGGGGGAGTGTTTCGAGCGGATCCTGACCGAGTACTCCGAGCTCGTTCCCGAGATCCGGCGACAGTTCCAGAAGATCCGGCCGATGCGGTACCGGAGGGTACGAGGCATGGAGGACGGAGAAGAGGTCGACTTCGACGCGCTCGTGCGTGCGCGAGCCGACTGGAGGGCTCGCGTCACCCCGAGCACGAAGCTCTACGTGACGCGACGCAGGGAAGAAAGAGACGTCGCCACCGTCTTTCTCGTCGACATGAGCGCGTCGACGGACGAGGTCGTCGGCGGAGTCGGCGAGAAGAGCTCCCGGAAACGCATCATCGACGTCACCAAAGCCGCCCTGGTTCTGATGGCGCAGGCGATCGAAGAGATCGGCGACGCCTACGCCATTTACGGGTTCTCGGGGCACGGGCGCGGGAACGTCGAGTTCTACGTGGCCAAGTCCTTCGTCGAACGTCTGAGTTCCGCCGTCCGGTCGAGAATCGGAGGCATGGAACCGAAACGAAGCACCCGCATGGGAGCCGCTCTGCGACACGCGGGCACGAAACTCCGCGCGGTCGCGGCTGCCCGGAGGCACCTGATTCTCTTGAGCGACGGATTCCCCCAGGACTTCGACTACGGCCAGGACCGGCGGAGCAACGTCTACGGAATTCGCGACACGGCCGCCGCCTTGCGGGAACTCGAAGCGTGGGGGGTCGTCCCCTACTGCATCACGGTGGACCGGGCGGGTCACGATTACCTGCGAGAGATGTGCGAGCCCTCTCGCTACATGGTGATCGAGGACACCCACGCGCTCCCACGGGAGCTTCCGAAAATCTACCGCAAGGTGACCCGTGACGGCCGCACGGGTGTTTAGCGCCTCGGGCGTCCTCTTCTTGTTCCTGCTCTCCTGTGGGGGCCGGTGCGTCGTCGAGCTCACCGGAGGCACCACCGTCGGCTGCGACCTCGTTCCGCCCGGCCCGGACGATCCCGCTTTCGGGACGGCGGCTCTCGTGCTCGTGGCCGACTCTTCGGGGCGGGATCGGCTCTGGGTAGGCTTCGAAGACGAGGCCGAGGTGGCGGAGTTCGAAACCCTGGCATGCGGCGAGCTGGGATTCTTCGTGGGCGGCCGGGTCGTGGTGGCGAGCAACCGCGAACTCGGCTTTTTTTTCGACCCCCGCACGACCGAAGTGCGGGAAAGCCCGGACACGGATCACGTCACGAGCCTCGGGGAGATTTCCGCGAATCCCCGCGCGTTCGCCGAAGCGAGTCTTTCGCAAGGAGTCTCGTGGTTCGTTCCCGCGGCCGTCGTGGCCTCGGAGCCGCCGGTTTTCTGCGATTCGGGCGCTTGACGGGCGTGGGATGCGTGGTAGGTTCGTGCGAGCGAGATGAAGACCGTGTTCGTTTCCGTGTTTCCCGTCGTGCAGCATCGGCACGAGGACGGCGAGATCGTCACGGTGAAGCTCAAGCGTCGGCGGGGCGAGCACTCGGCGGATTGCGAGGGTTGCAGCACGCACTTCGTCTACCGAAAGCCCAAGCCGAGCACGGTACAGCACTATCCCTCGCCTCTGCTTCCGAACGTGAAAGGAAATTTCGACCCGGAGGAGAGATCGCACTGATCTCCCGGGGCCCTGCTCCACCCTCGCCCATGGACGACCGCGGACCCAGAGAGGCCGATCTCGCCGAGGAAAACCGCCGTCTTCGACTTCTGCGCGTTCTGGTCGACACGGCTTGTGCCGTTCTCCGGCACCGTCCGCTTTCCGAGTCGGAGGCCGAGCAGCTCGTCGGGGAGGTGCGACGGGAGGCGTTGCGGCTTTTCCCGGACAAAGGCCCGGTCTTCGACCTCGTGTACGTGCCGCGCTTTCGCCGGATCGTCCGGGAGCGGCTTCGCGCTGAACCGGAATTCAACGAAGCGTAACGAACACTTCACCTCCTCGCGTTGACATCTTGGCCGGGGCGAGGAGAATGCGGTTCACGCGCTCCGTGAAAGCGTGAGGTGGCGGGGAGATGTAGCGGTTCTGCGCGAGAGAGTGGAGGTTCGATGAAAGGGGTCGCACGCATTTCTTTCCGAGGCGGTGCCCTCTTCGTTCCCGTGAAAACTCCCTACGAGCGCGAGTTGCTGTTCGAACACCTCGACTTGTACGCGCGGCGGCACGGCCGCGTTCGCCTGGAGCTGAACCGCAAGGAATGGGAGGTGACGCTGGCCAACGGGCACGCGGAACAGTGCACCTCCTGCAAGCGGAGGCTGGACACCCTCACCTACGCCCTCGGGAACCGGAGGATTTGCGCTCAGTGTGCCAAGCGGGACCTTCGTTGAGGGGGAGCCGCTCGCTCGTCCGGGCCCGCGTCTCGGGAGCTCAGCGGCTCCGTTTCGTTCCGAGGCCCGCATCCGGGGACTCGGCAGCGTAGTCCTCGTCGAAGTAGTAGATTCCGAGTACCGCCCGTTTCCGGGCGCCTCCGGGTGCTCGGGGATTCCGGTCGCGGTCGAAGGAGGCGAAGAGTTCGTTCATCGCGGCGGTGAAGTCGGCCCCGCTCTTGCGTACCTTTTCCCGCAACCGCGGCAGCGCGTCGGCACCGATGTTGTCGTAGGCGACTTTCCGCTGCAGGAAGGGTACCTCGTCCGGCTTTTCGATGTTGTGCAGGATGGCCCGGATCAACTCCGAAACGTCCGAGCCGAGGATGGCGATCTTCTCGGTCGTTCCGCGCGCGGGGATGTAGGCTTTCTGGAGCAGGCGTACGCCTCCCTCGGGGGTCATCTCGGCGACGCCGACTCGGATGAGCTCGTCGAGGATGGCTCGCGGCGGAATGTCTCCCCCGACCTCGTCCACGAGCCGGGCGAAGCTCGGCTCGTGCGGCCCTGCCTCGTAGGGCAAGGTGCGAGGTTCCCCGCGCGGATCCACGTAGGGTTTTTCGGTGACCCAGTGGCTCACGACGCGCGTCGCGACACCGTAGTCGAGACCCTTTTTGCTCTCGCGCCGGATCGATCGGCCCCGGCGAATCTGCCCGATTTCCTTGCGGGTAAGGCCCGTGATCAGCGCGATGCGACTGTCCGTCTGCTTCTTGAACGGAAGGGCGAAGTCGCGAGAAGCCACCTCGATGTAGACTTCCTTTCCGAGCCGCGCGAAACCGTGGAACGTGACCCCGTGAGCGATGAGTTCCCGTACGAGAGGGCGGAGGATCGAGCGCAGCGCCTGGTCGAGCGCCTTTCGCGCGGTGTCTTCCATTCGGGGAACCTGCGTTCTTTTGCAGGGATTTCCCCGGTAGGACAAGGGCCAGCAGCCCGGGGGCCGAAAGGGCTGCTGGCCCTGGAGGCGGGAAGAGCTCCCGTTTCGTCTCAGTAGGTGACGACGAGCGGGAAGCTCACCCGCGAAACGGCACGAGGAACTACGTCGGCGGGATCCGGCGCCAGGTCGTTCCTCCGAGCCACGACAGGGGGCAGGTTGCGGACTCGGTTGATGGCGTGGAGGTCCGTCAGAGGACCGCCGAGGAGGACGGCCGAACCCGTCACGTGTCCGAGGGCCCGTGCTTCGACTTTCCCGACCAGCGCGTCGAGGCCGGCGCGCTCGGCAAGCCGCGAAGCGAAAACGTACCGGAGGCCGTTCGCCGGTACCCGGAGCTCGAAGCTGCCGACCGGCTCGCCCGTCGCGTCCCACACTTTGAGGGAGACGCGCGCGGGAAGGTTGCCGAGGTTGCTCAGGACGATGGCGGTGTCGACTCTCGGAGGTTCGGGCACTTCGACGACGTCGGTGATCGGTGGTTGCGAGTCGGGATCGAGCTCTTCGGCCCGTGCGAAACCGAGAAACAGTGCGAGGCTCGTGATCGTTACGACGAACGCTTTCTTCATGGGAGTTCTCCTTTCGCGTAGGGGCGTCAGTTCGCACCCGTGGCAGGAAAGACGATTTCCGTGATTCGGGTCACCGGGTGAGAGTTGCGCGCCTGTGTGTCGTCGAGTTCGGAGCTGGCCGGTCGCACCCTGTGGACTCGCCGCAAGACGGGCAGGTCCGTGACGAAGGGGGGTGCCCCGAGCAGGATCGCGGTTCCCGCCACGTCGCCGGCGGCCTTCGCCCGTACCTGCCCCACGAAGGGTTCGGAGGGCGAAGCGTCGACGAAGGAAGACAGGGTTACGGCGGCAATCCCGTTACCCGGGATCTCGAGCTCCGCCTCGCCGACCACCGTGCCGTCTCGGGAGACGGCCGTCATGGCGGCCTTCGAGGGGCGGTGCAAGAGGTTCGTGAAGACCAGAACCGTGTCGACGCCTCCGTGCTCGGGCGGTCGGTCGATCGCGTCCCGGACGAGGGCTTCGGCGTCTCCGGGCACGGGCTCTCCGTGTGTGAGCGGGGCGAGCATGCTCATGACCGCCAGCGCGAAGGCGGCGAGGTAGAGGTAGCGCCTTACTTTCATCGGTTCTCCTCCTTTCGGGTTTTTGCGGCCGGTCGGTTTTCTCTCGGGTGCTGGCCAGCTTTTCGGAGTCGCGAGGTCTCGCGGCCGCAGGAGCGCGACCTCTTGGCGACTCTGTTTTCCCGAGCCATCAATTTGGCATTTTTATCCCAAAAACTTACCTAGTCAAGCGAATTCGTCAGGGGTTTTTACATTCTGCTGATAAGCCGCACACCCCCGGGGGACGCGTGCCCAGGCATCTCGGCTTGATTTGGACGGTCCGGAAAGGTAGCGAGCCGCCCGAGGGCAGTCTCGAAATGCCTCTTTTTCGCGCCGAGGAGCTTACCTACTCGAAAGTCCGTGCGCTCGACCCCGCAAAAACGATTTGCTTCCTTCCGGTGAGTGCCCTCGAGGTCCACGGGCCGCACCTCCCCTTGGGAATGGATTTGTTCATGGCCCTCTGGATGGCCGAGGAGACGGGCCGGCGCTTTGCGGAGCGCCATCCGGACTGGAATGTCCTGCTCTACCCGGCGGTTCCGGTCGGGGCGGACGAGCTGGCCGTGGCGGGGTCCGTCGATTGCGGCCCGCAGGCGGTGTACCGGGCGGTCCTCGGCCACGGGCGTTCGCTGGCGAGGTCGGGGTTCCGTTTCGTCGTCGTCACCAACGGGCACGGGGGTCCCCGACACGCGGCGACGCTCGAAAGCGTGTGCAGGAGCGTGAGCCGCCGCTACCGCATTTCGATGTTCACGCCCTCCATTGCCGTCTTGCATGCGATCGTATCGGGCAGGATCCTTTCCCGGATCGAAGAAGTCCTCGGTCGGCCCCTTTCCGACGAGGAAAGACAGGCCGCTTCGGCCGGAGGGGAGCACGCCGGTCTCTGGGAGACTTCTTTCATGCTCGCCGGCAACCCGTCGCTCGTCGAGCCGAACTGGCGAGACCTGCCGCCGGACGCGCCACCGAAGGTGGCTTTTTTGGCCGGAGCGACGAGTTTTCTGGCCCGCGTTTCGGAGAGGCTAGGGTTCTCGGCCGCGGGAATCCGCGAGGTCGGGGAAAGTCTTTCGGGGGGTGTCGGCTGGCTTCTCAACATGCGCTACGGGTACGGAGGCCCGACGGTCACCTACCACGGGAGCCCCGCCGCAGCCTCGCCGGAGCTCGGCTCGGCTTTTCGAGAGGTCTTGGTTCGCGAGTGCCTCGAAGTCGTCGAGGAGGTCGCTCTCGGGCGGCGGTCCGCGCTCGAAGTCCGGAGTATCGCTTCGAGCTTTCCGCCGATCCGCGCCGAGTTCGCGCGGCGGCTCGTCTGGGCCGGTGCTCTCGCGCTCCTCGGAGTTCTGGCGCTCTGATTTTGGGGCGCAAGGAACGACGTTTCGCCGGCCCCGAAGGATCGCGTCTCGGCAGCGCCGAAAAAGGAGCGCCGGAGTCGGCGATTCCGCTGGAAGCACGACGGGTCGCCCTCCTGGCATGGCTCTTGTTCGGGTCGTAACGGACCCATGACGTCTCGCCGGCTTCACGGTCCCGGTTTTCTCCGGAGCCTGCGCTCGCGTTCGAGGTTCGGCAGCGAGTTCGTCCTCGACAAGAAAAAAGCCGTCGTGACGCTACGGTGGGTTCTGATCCTGGCCGCTTCCTACCTCGTCCTTTTCAGCGGATCTTCGGAGCCGAGCCCTGCGGTCGAGGGCGTCGTCGTCCTCCTTCTTGCCTCCAACGTGCTGATCGGTCGTCTCCCCGACCACGTGATATGCCACGCCGGGTTCGATCTCGTTCTCCTTCTCTTCGATACGGCGGCGTTGACCCTTGGATTCTACCTTTCGGACGCGGTGGCTCCGGACTTCTACATCCTGTACTTTTTCGTCGTTTTCCTGGCGGGCGTCACCGAGAACCTCGTCTCCGTTCTGCTGGGTTCGGTCCTTGCCGCCGTCGCGTACGTCTCGATCGCCTGGGCCGGGGTCGTCACGGAAACGGGTCGGCCTCTGGTGACGGCAGAGGCGAGTCCCGTCCTGCTCCGGACGTTTTTCATTTTCGGCGTGGCTCTTTTCTACGGCTTTCTCGTCGAACGGATCAGGCTCGACCGGGAAGCGAGGCAGCTCGAATACGTGACCAACCTCGAGCAGGTAAACGCGAGGCTCAGGGAGGTCATGGAGCTGAAGAACGCCTTCCTCGGGGCCGTCTCGCACGAGCTCCGCACCCCCCTCAATGCCATTCTCGGCTACGTGGACCTCCTGCGGGACGGGAGCGTTCCGGAGGTGCACGGGCAGGCCCGGGCCTACCTCGACCGCGTCCACGAACGCGGCCAGCACCTGCGGCAGGTCATCGAGGAGTTGCTCGACTTTTCGAACCTCGTCCGGGGTTCCCCGAGGGTCGACCGAGCGGTCGTGGAGCTCCGGGATCTCGTCGAGCGGGTTCGGTCCGTCGTCGAGCCCGCCGCGGAAGCCAAGGGGCTCGACCTCGAGTTCCGTGTCGACAGCGACGTGGATCGCGTTCTGGCCGACAACGAGAAGGTCGTTCAGGTCCTGCTCCACCTGGCGAGCAACGCCGTGAAGTTCACCGACCGGGGTCGCGTCTCCGTGCGCATCCGGCGCCTGGTTTCCCAGAAAGCCGGTCCGATGCTCGAGCTCGAGGTTTCGGACACCGGGCCCGGAATTCCGGCGCAGCAGCGGGAGGCGATTTTCGAAGCCTTCCGGCAGGGGGAACCGACCCTCACGCGGAAGAACGGAGGGCTCGGGATCGGGCTCTCGATTTCCCGCCGGCTCGTGGAGATCCTCGGCGGCGAGATTCTTCTCCAGAGCGAGGTGGGACGGGGTACGACCTTCACGGTCCGCATCCCCGTCTCGGAAGAGTCCCCGGACGTCCGAGCTCCCGAGGCGGCCGAGCCCGTGGAAGGAGCGGCCCTGGCCCGGGGCTAGAGAGGTGTTTCCAGGTCGCCTTTGGCGAGTCGCCGGGCGATCACGAGCTGCTGGATCTCGCTCGAGCCGTCGTACACCCGGACGACTCGGGCGTCTCGCCAGATCCGTTCGATCATGTACTCGTTCCGCACGTACCCGTTGCCGCCGAAGATCTGCAGCGCGTCGTCCACGGTCTGCCAGAGGTTTTCGGCCCCGAGATATTTCGCGGTCGAAGATTCGCGAACGGCGGGATAGCCCCGGTCGAGGAGCCAGGCGCTCCGGTAGACGGCCAGCCGGGTCGCTTCCGTGCGGGCGCTCATCTGCGCCAGGCGGAAGGCGATCGTCTGGTGCTCGAGGAGCGGTTTGCCGAACGTCCGCCGGTTCGCCGCGTATTCGAGGGCGAGTTCGAGCGCTTTCTGGCTCGCCCCGACACAGCGGGCGGCGAGCGTCGTGCGTCCCTCGGCCAGGCACTGCTTGGCGTACTCGAATCCCTTCCCCTCCTCGCCCACCAGTGCGTCGGCCGGGATCTCGCAGTCTTCGAGAACCACCTCGGAGATCTGCGAGCCCCGATGCCCGAGCGTGTCGAAGACCTGTCCGATCCTGAGCCCCGGGCTTTCCGCGTCGACGAGAAAGGCGGAAATGCCGGCCGGCGTTCGGGCGAAGAGAAAGAAATGGTGCGCTTTGGGCGCGTTCGTGATGAACGTCTTCCGTCCGTTCAGCACGTAACGATCCCCTTTCCTTTCCGCGCGGGTCCGGAGCGCCCCGGCGTCCGACCCGGCCTCCGGTTCGGTGAGAGCGAACGAGCCGAGCCACTCGCCGGTCGCCATCCTGGGAAGGTAGCGGCGCTTCTGCTCTTCGCTGGCGAAGCGGATGATCCCCACGCAGCCGATACCCGTGTGGACGCTCAGGAAGCTCGCGAGCCCCCAGGGCCCCCTGCCGAGCATTTCGTGCACGAGGGCCTTCTGGAGGACTCCGAGTCCGAGCCCTCCGTACTCCTGGGGAATGCTGAGTCCGAAAAGCCCGATTTCCCTGGCGGACTCGAGGAGGTGCGCGGGCAACTCGTCGCGTTCCTCGATTTCGCGCCAGCAGGCGTTCGCCTTTTCCTCGACGAAGGTTCGCACGGTCTCGCGCAGAAGCCGGTCTTCCTCGGACAACGAAAAGTCCATTGTGTCCTCCTGGAGTGCTCCATAGCTCCTCGCTCGCGCTAGGAAAACCCGCCGGGGAGCTCAGTCGATGTAGCCGAGGGCGCGGAGCTGCTCGCGGGTGGCTTCGTCGAGTTGCCCGGTCTCCCTTCTGCCTCCCGCGTCCCGGTACTGTCGCCAGCGAGCTTCCAGTGCGAGGGCGAGATCTCGGAGCTTGGCTTCTCGCCTCGGGCCGAGACGCTGTGCGAGATTCCTCTTCTGCAGGAGGTCGTTCGCCGAGTAGAGTTCGATCCGTAGGGGTTGGAAGGCGTGGATCAGGGTCTCATGCCGGTCGTGGAGCATGGCTATGCAGTTGGTTCGTCGCTTGAGGCTGCAGAGCCATGCCTGGACTCCCGGGCGGGGAGGAAGGGCACGGCCCGAGAGTGCGGGCAGCAGACTCGTGCCGTTGAACCCCGGGGGGTGGTCCACGCCGAGCAGGTCCAGGATCGTGGGCGCGAGATCGACGAGGCTTACCGGGTCGTCGACCACCCGTCCGCCGCGTACGCCCGGCGCTCGGACGATCAGGGGGATGTGGGTGACTTCTCGATAGAGGGTGCGCCCGTGTCCTTTGAAGCCGTGCTCGAAAAATTCGTCGCCGTGGTCGGCGGTGACGAAGATCGCGGTTTCGTCGAAAATCCCGCGCTCCTTCAGGTAGGAGACCAGTCGCGCTAGGTGGTCGTCCACCCACCGGATCTCCCCGTCGTACAGGGCGAGTAGATGTTCGAGATCCCGCTTGGGCATGCGTTTGTTGATGCTCTTGTCGTGGAAGAAATTTTTTCCCGTTACCGTCCCTTCGTAGGTGGGATCGAACATTCGGTCGTACGGTGGCGGTGGAATGTAGTCGTAATGGACATCCCAGTAGTGCAGGAAGAGAAAGAAGCGGCGCGAATCGTTCTGCGCCAGCCATTTCAGGGCGAGTTCCGTCACCTGGGGGGCGGGCTCGTCTTTCAACGCGTCGAACGAGGTCGGGGCGGGAATGGTTTCGTCGTCGTAGTGGGCGAAACCCCGGGCGAACCCGAATCGTGAACTCACGAAAGGTGCCGACACGATCCCGCCCGTCGCGAAACCCGCGGCCGCGAGGACGCCGGCAAGGGTGGGAATCCCTTCGGGCAGCACGTCGTGATCCGTGATGACTCCGTGAGCCAGAACGTCCAGGCCTGTCAGCATGGACATATGGGCGGGAGCGGTCCAGGACGTCGTGCTCATGCAGTTCGCGAATCGGACTCCATCCCGTGCCAACATATCCATCGTCGGGCTCGTGGGATTCGCATTGCCGTAACAGCCCAGACGATCCGCCCGCAGACTGTCGATGGAGATCAAGACCACGTTCTTCGCCAGGGCCCCGTGCGGATCCGCGGGCCGCCCGGCGAGCGGGACGGGGTCCGGGTTCTTTTCGCTGCCCGGCGAGGCGAGTGGTGCTACCAGGGCCAGTACGAAGAGGGAAGTGGAAATGCCCCACCGCAGGAAAGATCCGAGCGAGAGGAGGACGCGAGCTCCGGCGAAGGAGAGGACCCAGACCACCAGGGCCACGTAGGTCCCCTCCCAGAAAAAAACGCGCCCGTAGTTGCGCACGATGCTCCGCGGGGACCAGGTTCGAGGGATGTACGCCGACGTGGCCCAGCCGATCAGATGAACCGCCAGGCCGATCGCGACGAACGTCCACAGCGCGCGCTGTGGACGAGGCAACTTACCCAGCAGGCTCCAGGCTACCGCGCATGCGA
Source organism: Candidatus Binatia bacterium (assembly GCA_026004195.1). Taxonomy (NCBI): domain Bacteria; phylum Candidatus Binatota; class Binatia (SeqCode); species Binatia bacterium. The sequence continues at coordinate 797,606 of BPIQ01000002.1, read as the reverse complement.
GGACCAGGACGGCCAGGGCGGCCAGGTTCGGAAGAACGAGCGCCTGGGCAAGGGGGAGCTTTTGCGCGAAGCCCGCCGGCAGGAATCGGTCGAGGGACCCGTTTTCCAGCCATTCTCGGGAGCCGGGAAACTCCAGGAAGAGCTTGAGGCAGAAGTCGTACATCTGGGCCCCGAAAAATTCCTGGGGGCTCAGGACGAAAGCTCGTGTTCGGAGCCCGACCGCCACGACTTCGAGGGCGAGGTGGCAAGAAGCCAGAACGAAGGCGGCCGACGCGGCGACTCTGAGCCGGGAAAGGAAACCGTTCATGCGGCGTCCGACGCGGCCGCCGAGCGTTTCCGACGCCGGAACTCCGCTCGCACTTCCGCCAGGAAGGTTCGGTCGATCGCCGACCTCGGCTCGAAGTCGTGCAGGATGTGGTATTCTCCGAGTCGCAACACGCGGTAACGAACCTCCCGTGCCGCCAGCTTCGAAAGGAAAACCTGGTGTGCCGGCTTTGTCACCTGGTCCTCCCGGAACAAGTAGAAAATTCGACCGGCATTCTCAACCCGCTCCTCGTAAGCCGCGTACCGGGAGTGCCCCAGGTCGACCAGGGCGATCGCTTCGCCCGAACGGAAGCTCACGTGGTACATTTGACCCGCCGAATACCCTTCGTGTAGATCGTGCCGAAGAAGCACGGCGATCACTTTTTCGATGGGAGTCCGCTGAGGGTGCGGGGGAGGGAAGGCGAGCGTCCCGGCCCGCACGAGCAGCACGAAAAGGGTCACGGGTATCGCCAGTCGAGGCGCGGACCGCACGAGCCAGCAAGCCGTCAGGATGGCGAGGAGCGGGTAGAGGGGAAGCTGGTATCGGCCGATGGGTTGGAGGGTCCAGCCGGGCAGCCCGAGGAAAAGGGCGGCGAACGCGAGACCGAAAACGAGGAGCTCGGCGCGGGGAAAGCCCGACCGGCGCCGGCGGCGCCAGAGGGAGACCCCGGTCCCGAGAAATCCCATGCTCAGGACCACGGCTCCGAGGCTCCCCGGCAGGGAAAACTTTCCGTCTCGGGTCGGCTGCGCTCCCAGAACCTGCAGCAAGGGGTACGAGCGATAGGAACGCTCGGATTCGTCCTCCGCCGCGTAGCGCTTGGCGAGGGTGAGCGAGAAGTAGGCCTTCCGGCCGAGCTGCCGTACGGTCGCGAGCGGATGGATCACGTTGCCGTAGAGGAGCGGCGAGACGCCCACGAGGAACGCGGCGAGGAGGAGGCCTTTCTTTTTCCGGTCGAGCGAGCCCCAGAAGTGGAGCGCGGCCCCCGAGACCGCCAGGTAGGCGAGTTGGAGCTGGTTGCTCCAGGTGGCAAGCCCGCTCACGAGGCCGAGAACTCCCAGACGGGCAGGGCTCCCCCGCTCCAGCGCCTTCGCCGTGAGCAAGCCGCACAAAAGGACGTAGGCGACGTACCCGCAGTAGGAACAGAGGGCGAGCGTGCCCCACTCGAAAACGTAATTGGACGGAAGTGCCGCGAGGGCACCGGCGAGAAGTCCGGCACGGGTTCCCCCGATCCGGCGCCCGAGGAAGAAGGCGAGCGGAATGCAGGCGATCGAGAAGAGGCTCGGGACGAGTCGGAGCGAAAAGAGGGATTCCCCGAAAAGGCGGAACGAGAGGGCCGCGATGTAGGCGTCGAGCGCCCCGTGGTAGTAGCCGCCGTAGTAGAAGACCGGTCTTTCGGTGCCCTGCAAGATGTGACGTGCCATGAGCCCGCTCGCTCCCTCGTCGCTCAGGAACATCGGGAAGGTGGCGAGGTCGACCCGGGAGGGGTCGAGGAGGTAGACGGCCCGGAGCGCGACGCTCGTGGCGAACGCCGCCCAGAAGAGCGCCCTGGGGGCCAGGAGCGAATCCTCGGGAACTCGGGACGATCCCGGCGCCGACGTCGGGGGGTTGGCCGTTTCCAAGGTGACTTTCCCGGACTCGAAGCTCTCGCGGGTCTGCCGGCGACCCTTCGGTAGACCTACAACAAAGCGGGTCCGGGAGCAAAGGAATTTTCTAGCGGCTCAGAAAGACGGGGCAGGCGGAGTTCCGGAGCACGTACTCGGTCGTGCTGCCGAGGACCATCTCGATGATGCGGCTGTGCCCGTAAGCGCCGATGAAGAGGAGGTCGTGTCGCTGTTCCCGGATGTAGTTCGCGATCCGCTCGGGTGCGTTCCCGGTCTGCTGGAGCTCGAAGTGAACTTCGAGACCGTAGGGTGTCAGGTAAGCTTCGGCTTCGCGAAGGATCTGCCGGCCCTGGTTCTCGTCGCGGTTCACGTTGAGCACGGTGAGCGGCAGGGAAAGGGTCGCGCAGAATTCCGCCGCGGCCGCCATGGCGGCGGCGGCACGCTGGCTCCCGTCGTAGGCGAGGAGCGGCCGGCGTACTTCCGAGAACTGCATCGTGGAGACCCAGAGCGGTTTCGGACACTTGCGGGTCACGCTCTCGGCCGTGCTCCCGAGAAGGCCCGTCGAGAATTTCTCGTTGACACCGCGGTGGCCGATCACGACCAGGTCGGCCGTCTTGGCCCGCTCGCAAATTTCGTTGGCGACCACCCCCATGGCCAGCACGGTCTCCGCCCGGATGCCGGCCTCTTCCGCCTGCTTTCGGAATGCTTCGAGCAGCGTCTTGCCCCGCTCCTGGAGCGCTTCGCGCATCTTGGAGGAAAAGTCGAGGTAAGGTTCGAAGCCGAGCGAGCCCGAGATGTCGTGGAAGAACGACCCTTCGATCGAGACGATGTCCACGACGTGGAGCCCCGTCACCTGTGCTCGGAACTTTTCCGCGAGCCAGAGGGCGTAGCGCGCTGCCGTGCGCGCGTGGTCCGAACCGTCGAGGCCGACCAGGATCGTCTTGATCATCGACCCGACGCTACCATTGCCGTCCGCGGGGCTCAAGGCGAGCTTTACAGGAGCGCAGGTGTCCAGTACATAAGCCGCGTGGCTTCGAGAGCGTCCCGTGGCCGCCGAGAGCAGGCCAGGCTCCTCTTGGAGGAGCTCGTCCGCGTGGCCGAGGCTCTCGGACTCGAGGTGCGTCAAGAGAAACTCCTCCGGGAGGTGGGGTACCGGGTCCGGAGCGGCGCCTGCCGGGTCCGCGAGACACGCCTCGTTCTTCTGGACCGGGATCTCGACGTCGAGGGGCGGATCGAGGTTCTCGTCGACGTTCTCTCCCGCTGTCCGCTCGAGGGCGTCTACGTGTCCCCGGCGGTGCGCGAGCTTCTGGAGCGGCGGCGCACTCGACTGGCAGGGTAGAAGGCCGTGTCGGACCCGTTCGCCGTCTTCAAGGAGCACCTCAAAAAGCTCGGCCTCAAGTCCACTTCGCAGCGCGACGTGATCGCCCGGGTGTTCTTCGACGCGCGTCGCCACATCAGCGTCGAGGAGCTCTACCGCGAGGTCAGGCGCGTGAACCCGCGGATCGGCTACGCCACGGTCTACCGGACGATGAAGCTCCTCAAGGAGTGCGGCCTCGCCTCCGAGTCCCACTTCCGGAACGGCGAAGCGCGCTACGAAAGCACCGTCGGCGGCCACCACCACGACCACCTGATTTGCGTGGGCTGCGGGAAGATCGAGGAGTTCGAGGAAAGCCGGATCGAGGTTCTGCAGGCGGAGGTGGCCCGCCGGCTGGGCTTCCAGATCACGGGTCACAAGCTCGAGCTCTACGGGCTGTGTCCCCGCTGCCGCCGCCGCGGCCGGAAACCGTCGGCGCGGTAGGGCTCTCGCGGCCTCCCGGATGGGGGTTGACAAAGGCGCGCGCTCCGTGTTGAGAGTGAAAATCACTTTCAATTAGGAGGGAAGCGCCATGAGATCGTTCCGATCGGGGCCGAAGCTTTTTGCCGCTCTCGCCGTGTTCCTTTTCACGACCACGGCCCCCGCCGAGGAGCCCCCGTCGCTCGATCGACTCGAGAGGGAGCAGCGGGAGCTCCGCGAGGAAGTCGAGCGGTTGCGGCGGGAAGTCGAGGAGCGACGCGAACGGGGAGCCGACACCGAGGAGCTCCGGCGCCGCCAGGGGGTCCTCGCCGACGAGATCCGCAAACTCCGCGAGGCTCTCGTCCTGCCGGAGCGGAGGGAGCTCAAGAGCGCCTACGGGCTCGGTCCCGCGGCTTCCAAGGTGTACGGGATCGAACGCGGGCTTTCCATCGCGGGCTACGGCGAGGCGAACTTCCGCAAGCTCGTCTCCGAACGCCGCGGGAAGGACGACGTTTTCGACTTCCTGCGGTTCGTTCTCTACGTCGGCTACAAGTACCGGGACTGGCTCGTTTTCAACTCCGAGATCGAGTTCGAGCACGCGACGACGGAAAGCACGGTTTCCGCGGGCGACGGCAGTGTTTCGCTCGAATTCGCGAGCGTCGACTTCTTGCTCGACCCGCGCGCCAACCTCCGGGCGGGGCTCCTCCTCGTGCCCGTGGGTTTCCTCAACGAAGTCCACGAGCCCCCGTTTTTTCACGGCAACAACCGCCCGCCGGTGGAGACCGAGCTGATTCCCACCACGTGGCGGGCCAACGGCTTCGGACTCTTCGGCGAGCTCCTGCCCGGGCTCGAGTACCGGGCGTACGGGGTCACGAGTCTGAACGCCAAGGGTTTCTCCCCGGAAAATCTACGAGGGGGCCGTCAGAGGGGGAACCGGGAGCTCGCGAACGACTTCTCGGGCGTGGGCCGACTCGACTACACGATCGTGCCGGGCGTTCAGGTCGGCGGGTCCGTCTATCTGGGCAACCAGGGCCAGGACCGGGAGTTCGACGGCCGCAAGCCCGGCGTGTTCCTCGAGATGTACGAAGCCCACGCGCAGGTTCGAACGCACGGCCTCGAGCTCCGCGGCCTCGGGGTCTACGTGGACATCGACGACGCCCGGGCGTTGAGCGCCGAGGCGGGAAAGACCATCGGCGAGGTTCTTCTCGGCGGGTACGCCGAGGTGGCCTACGACGTGATGCCCCACTTGCTTCCGGACACCGAACAGTACCTCGCCCCGTGGTTCCGCTACTCGTGGATCGACACGCAGAACGACGTACCCGAGGGTTTCGAGCGGGACCGCTCGCAGCGCCGGCAGTTCGTGGAATTCGGCATTTCCTACAAGCCGATTCCCGAGTTCGTGGCCAAGATCGACGCTCGCTTCGGCTTCCGGCGCGACGGTGCTCTCGAGGATTCGGTGAACTTCGGTGCCGGGTATGTCTTCTAGACGGGTGGGCGCCGCGCTCGTTTCGATCTTCGTCTCGGCCTTCGTCGCGAGCCCCGCCCACGCGGCCGTCTACCACTCGCGCGACGAAGCTCTCGAGCTCGCGTTCCCCGAGGCGGACCGGACCGAGGCGCGCAACTTCTTCCTCACGGAGCCGCAGAAAAAAGAAATCGAGAAACTCGCTCGCAGTACGCTCGACTCGGATCTCCTCACGGTCTACGTCGGCTATCGGGGCGAGAGCCTCCTCGGGTACGCCGTGTTCGACACCCACGTGGTGCGAACGCTGCCCGAAACGTTCCTGCTCGTCCTCTCGCCGGAGGGAACGCTCCGGGCGATCCATCTCGTCGCCTTCTACGAGCCCGAGGAGTACGCCCCTTCGAACCGGTGGCTCGGGCAGTTCCTCGGAAAAAAGCCCGGGGATCGTCTCGCTCTCGGGCGGGACGTGGCGGCCATCGCGGGCTCGACCCTCACCTCCCGCGCCGTGACGGAGGCGGTCCGGCGCGCGCTCGCGATCTACCGGGTGCTCTTGCGCCGCGAGCCTTCCCCGCCCTCGGAGCCGAGTTCGGAGGGGTGAGATGCGTTTCGTCGTGACCGGCGAGTGGACACGGAACGACCTCCTCCGGGGGATCGTGTGGTGTTTTCTTCTCTACACGGCGTTCCTCTGGATCTCGAACGCGGCCATGTTCTTTTCCCGCATGAGCCTCGACCCGGCTTCCGTCGTGGCCTACTACCGCGGCGACGAGACCCGGTTCCTGCCCCCGCGCTCGGTCCGCGGCATGCTCGAGGTGCTGCACTTCCACGCTTTCGCGGCCGGCATCCTGCTTCTCACCCTCACCCACCTTCTGCTCTTCGTTCCGCTCTCCGTCCGCACGAAGGTCGCGGGTATCGCCCTGGCTTTCGGGTCCGCGTTCCTCGACGAGGCGAGCGGCTGGGGGGTCCGTTTCCTCCATCCGGGATTCGCTTACCTGAAAATCGCCTCGTTTCTGGCGTTGCAGGGCGTTCTTCTCTGGCTCGGCGTCCTCGTGGCCCGCGCGCTCCTGCGACGGGAGCCGAGTGCCTACCCGAAACCCCCGGGTCCTCCGAGACCGCTCACATGAAGGACTTCTTCGCGGCGGTTTGCCTCGCGCTCTTCCTTCCCGCCTCGAGCCCCGCGGTCGTCCTCCGCGACGGGCAGGTGGTCATGGGGACCGTCTTCGAGGCGACCGTGGAAGCCGATTCCCCGGAAACGGCCCGCAGGGCGCTTCGAGAAGCGGTGGAAGAGGTACGGCGCTGGGACCGGGTTCTCACCACCTTCCGGCCGAGTGGAGAGCTCGCGCGGCTCAACGCGAGGGCGGGTGCGGGTTGGACCCCGGCGAGTCGTGCGCTCGAGGAAGCGCTGCGCTCGGCCCTTTCCTTCTGGGCGGAGACCGGGGGGATTTTCGACGTGGCCGCGACGGAGACGGCCGAGCCGGTCGCCCTCCCCTCCCTTCTGCGCATCCGGCCGGGCGAGGTGTTGCTCCGAACAGGGGCTCGCCTCGACTTCGGTGGCATGGGCAAGGGGCTCGCGCTGGACGCGGCCGCTCGCCGGGTTCGCGCATCGGGGATCGAGAGCGCGCTCCTGGACCTGGGAACTTCCACGATTCTCGCCGTCGGTTCCCGCGACTGGCTGGTGGCCGTGTCGGGGGAAGAGGAGGGGAGCCTCCTCGGATGCGTGCGGCTCCGGGGCGAGGCTCTGTCCGTATCCCGCTCGGGGCCTGGCTCGGCCATCGTCGATCCGCGCAGCGGGCGGAGGGTCGAGGAGCGTCGGCGTGCCGTGGTTCTCGCGCGGCAGGCGGTCGCGGCCGACGTCTGGTCGACGGCCCTGGTGATTCTCGGACGGGAAGGCCTGGCTCGTGCCCGGCGCGCGGGCGTGCGGGCGTGGATCGCGGACTCGGAGGGGAACGCCGGGACGGATTCGTTCGCGGGATTTCGGGCGTGCGCGGGCCCCTCTGGAAGGTCCGGGGCGCCAGGTGGTAGAAAAGCCCATGCCGAGCGGAAAGACGAGCCCGCGGGGACGCGCCGGTAGGGTACGTCCCCCGGAACTTCTCCGTAAACTCATCGAAGCGGCCATGGAGCTCGAGCGCAGGACGATGCAACTCTACTGTCGCTTCGAGACGCTCTTCCCCGAGCCCGAAGAGGTCCGCGCCTTCTGGTTCGACATGGCACAGCACGAATCCCGCCACTTCGGCGCGCTGGCGCTCGTCGCGAGCATGCTCGAGAGCTCGCCCGCCCGTGCCTGGGCCCCTGCTCCGGGTCTCCGGCGTGCCCACGTCGAGCGACTCCGCGAGCTTCTCGACCGGGCGGAAAAGGCCGCCGTGCCGGGCCTGCCGCTGCGGAAAGCCTTCGAGTTCGCGCTCGCCATCGAAACTTCGGAAATCGAAGACCTCGTTCTGGATCTTCTGTCCGCGCTCAAGGGGGAGAACGAGCGCGAGCGGGCCGTGCAGCTCCTGATCCACGACCTCGGGGACCTGAGCTACATGATCGAGAAGTACGGCGGAAGCAAGGCGCTTCTCCGTGCCGCGGACCGCTCGATCGAGGACCAGCTCTCCCGGCTCCGGGGGATGCGGGTGCCTCGCACCGTGCGCCGTGGGGGGCGAAGGAGCTCGCGGCTTTCTTGACTGACCGGGAGGCGATCGGTATACGGCCTGCATGACCGAGAAGCAGCCACAGCGGGTCTGCCTTTGGCGCCCCCGGGGGGATGAAACGCCGGGTTGAGGGGCTGCTTCGAAGGGCTCTCGAGGAAGCGAAGACCAAGGGAGCGCTCGGGTCGGAGACGCTCCCACCGCCCGTCGTGGAGATCCCGAAGGATGCTTCCTTCGGGGACCTCGCGACGCCCGTAGCCCTGAGCCTCGCCCGTTCCGAGCGCAAGCCGCCCCGGCAGATCGCCGAGTCGCTGCGGGCCGAGGTCCTTCGGATCGACGGAGGGCAGTGGATCGCGAGCGCCGAGGTAGCCGGTCCCGGGTTCCTCAACTTCCGCCTCACGAACCGGTTCTGGGCCGAATGCCTCGGGGAAGTCGAGCGGGGTCTCGTGCCGCGCGGGGTCGAGAAGGAGCGGATCCTGGTCGAGTTCGTGAGCGGGAACCCCACCGGCCCGCTCCACGTGGGGCACGGGCGGGGCGCGGTGACGGGCGACGTCCTCTCGCGCTTGCTCGAAGCGTCGGGGTACGAGGTGTCCCGGGAGTATTACGTCAACGACGCGGGCAACCAGATCGACGCGCTCGGGCGGTCGGCGTTCGTCCGCCTTCTCGAGCTCTACGGCGGCGAGCGGCCTTTCCCGGAAGACGGCTACCCCGGCGAGTACCTCCGCGAGCTGGTCGTGGCCGAGGCCGAGAACCTCTTCGTGGCCATCGCGGAGCGGACCGGGGCCGAGGTGCCGGTCGATCCCGAGGGTCGCCGGCGCTTTCTCGAGACGCACGAGTCCGTGGCCGTCGATGTCTGCGGTCGGGAGGCGAGTCGGGTGCTTCTCGACCGGATCCGGGAAGATCTGGCCCTCTGCGAGATCCGGTTCGACCGTTTCGTCAGCGAGCGCGCCCTCCGGGAGTCGGGGGCCGTGGGTCGCGTCGTCGAAGAACTTCGCGCCAAGGGCCTCGCCTACGAGAGCGACGGCGCCCTCTGGTTCCGGTCGACCGCTTTCGGGGACGAAAAGGACCGCGTCCTCGTTCGGCAGAGCGGCGAGCTCACCTATTTCGCGTGCGACATCGCCTACCACCTCGACAAGCTCGCTCGGGGTTACGAGAAGCTCGTCAACGTATGGGGAGCGGACCACCACGGCTACCTCGCGAGGCTGCGTGCGGCCCTCCGGGCTTTCGGGCACGATCCGGAGCGGCTCCAGGTGGTGTTCGTGCAGATCGTGAACCTCACGCGGGGCGGTCGGCCCGTGCGGATGGGGAAGCGGTCGGGCGAGTTCGTGAGCTTGCGCGAAGTTCTCGACGAAGTCGGCGTGGATGCCACTCGGTTTTTCTTCCTCATGAGGAAGTCGGACAGCCAGCTCGAGTTCGACCTCGAGCTCGCCAAGCAGCAGAGCACGGAAAACCCCGTCTACTACGTCCAGTACGTCCACGCCCGTTGCGCGAGCCTTTTCCGGCAGGCGGAAGCCCTCGGAGTTCCCGTGCCGGCGTTCGAGGAGGTGGACTTCGAGCGATTTTCCACGGCGGAGGAGGGAGAACTCGTGCGCGGGCTCGCGGCGTTCGGGGACGTCGTGGAGGAGGCCGCCGGAGAGCGGGAACCGCATCGGGTCGTTTTCTACCTCGTCGACCTCGCCGGTCGCTTCCACCGCTTCTACAACCGGCACCGCGTCCTCGGGGAAGACCGGGACCTCGCGAGGGCGCGTCTTTACCTCTGCAAGGTGACGCGCGAGGTCGTGGCGCGGGGGCTCGGGCTGCTGGGCGTCCGGGCTCCGGACCGCATGTGAGTCGGCGATGCGCAGGGTGGGACCGAAGCAGGGGCAGCTCGTTCTCTTCGCCCTCGCCCTTTCGGGTGTGTGCGGGGTCGTCTTCGCCGTCGGCGTCCAGGTGGGCAAGGAGCTGGGTTCCGTGCCGGCCGAGGAGACGCCCACGTGGTATCCGATCACGGACCGCACGCCGCTCGCCGTGCGCGACCCCGATCTCGTGGTGTACGAGGAACTCCTCCATCCTCCGACTCCGACGCCGACGGCGACGTCGCCACCCACGCCCGCGCCGAGAGCCACGCCCGGGCTCGTTCCGACCGAGTCTCGACCGTGGACGGTGCAGGTGCTCGCCGCCCGGAGCCGGACGGAAGCCGAGGCGGCCGTGGCGCGGCTGCGACGCCGGGGTTACGACGCGTACGTGCTTCGGGTCCCGGCGGGGGAAGGTTCCTGGTATCGGGTGAGGGTAGGGCACTTCCGCACCCGGGAGGAAGCGCAGCGGGTCGAGCGAAGGCTGCGTCGCGAAGAAGGCATGGAAGGGGCTTTCGTCACGGCCCGCTGAAGGGTGAATCCATGTACGCGCCCGATTTCGCCGACTTCTGCCACCTCGCGCGAGAAGGGAATCTCGTCCCCGTCGTCCGGGAAGTCTTCGCGGATCTCGAGACCCCCGTCTCGGCGTTTCTCAAGATCGATTCCGGGGGGGACGCCTTCCTTCTCGAGAGCGTCGAGGGAGGCGAAAAATGGGGGCGGTACAGTTTTCTCGGTGCCGAGCCCCGCGGAGTCGTGTCGAGCCGGGGCGGGGCGGTCACCTGCCGCGAGGCGGAAGGAACCTCGACGACCAGGGAAGTACCCCACCCCTTCTTTTTCCTGAGGGAGGTCCTGGCCCCGCTGCGACTCGTGAGGATACCCGGGCTGCCGAGGTTCGTCGGGGGACTGGTGGGTTATCTCTCGTACGACATGGCGCGGTTCTTCGAGCGCCTTCCGGAGCGGGCGACCGACGACTTGGGCTTTCCCGAGCAGTACTTTTTGCTCGTCGACCGCCTCCTGGTGTTCGACAACGTCGCGCAGAAGATCCAGGTGATCGCTCTGGCCGACCTGCGGGAGGACGGCCCGGAGCGAGCCTACCGCAAGGCCTGCCGGAGGATCGACGAGTGGGTCGACCGCCTCCGCTCTCCCCTGCCCGCGCCGAAGCGCCCCCCGGTCTCCGAAGCGCCGCTCCAGGTCGTCTCGAACTTCCCTCCGGGGCGGTACGAGGCTGCCGTCCGCCGGGCGAAGGAGTACATCCGGGCGGGAGACGTGATCCAGGTCGTGCTCGCCCAGCGCTTCGAGTGCCCGCTCCGCGTGGATCCCTTCCGGATCTACCGGGTTCTGCGAACCTTGAATCCTTCCCCGTACATGTTCTTCCTCAGGTGCGGCGAAACGGTGCTCGCGGGAGCTTCGCCCGAGGTCATGGTGCGCCTCGAAGGCCGCGACATCACCGTGCGGCCGATCGCGGGCACCCGGCCGCGGGGGACGACGGAGATCGAAGACGAGGAGCTCGCCCGGGAGCTCGCGACGGACCCCAAGGAACTGGCCGAGCACGTGATGCTCCTCGACCTGGGGCGGAACGACGTCGGCCGAGTGGCGGAGATCGGATCCGTCCGGGTCACCGAAAGTTTCGCGATCGAACGGTACTCCCACGTGATGCACCTGGTCTCCAACGTCACCGGCAGGCTCCGGGAGGGAGCCGATGCCTTCGACGTGGTGCGGGCGACTTTCCCGGCCGGGACCCTCACCGGGGCTCCCAAGGTGCGCGCGATGGAAATCATCGAAGAGCTCGAACCCGTGCGTCGCGGGCCCTACGGTGGAGCCGTCGGCTACTTCGGCTTCGACGGAGCCATGGACACCTGCATCGCCATCCGGACGCTCGTGGCCCGCGGACGGCGGGTGTTCGTGGGGGCGGGAGCCGGGATCGTGGCGGATTCGGTTCCCGAGCGCGAGCACGCGGAGTGCGTCAACAAGGCGCGCGCTCTCGTGCAGGCCGTGCGCCTCGCCGAGGAGGCGGCTCATGATCCTCGTGATCGATAACTACGACTCCTTCACGTACAACCTGGTGCAGTACCTCGGCGAGATCGGCTGCGAGGTGGAAGTGTACCGCAACGACGCCATCACCGTGGAGGAGGTCCGCAAGCGGCACCCTTCGGCCATCGTGATCTCTCCCGGTCCCTGCACGCCCGCCGAGGCGGGGATTTCCGTCGAGCTCGTGCGGGCCCTCGGCCCGGAAATCCCCGTCCTGGGGGTGTGCCTCGGACACCAGGCCATCGGGGCTGCTTACGGCGGTCGGGTGGTCCGGGCGGAGCGCATCATGCACGGGAAAACCTCGCCCATCCTCCACGACGGCAAGACGATCTTCTCGGGCTTGCCGAATCCTTTCGAAGCCACTCGCTACCACTCGCTCCTGGTCGATCCGGCCTCGCTGCCCGACGAACTCGAGCGGTCGGCGTGGACGGCCGAGGGAGAAATCATGGGGTTGCGCCACCGAAGGCATCCGGTCGAAGGCATCCAGTTCCATCCGGAGTCCATTCTCACCCGCGAGGGAAAGAACCTCCTCCGGAATTTCGTTCGTCACTACGGGGCGAAATGAGCATCGTGTCCGTTCTCGAACGCCTCGCGCTGGGAAGAACCCTCGGGGAGGAGGAAGCTGCGGCGGCGCTCCGCGAAATCGTGGAAGGGAAGGCCACGGAGGCGCAAATCGGGGCCTTCCTCATGGCGTTGCGCGTCCGGGGGGAGACCGTGGAGGAGATCGCGGGTGCCGCGAGAGAGCTCCGCAGACACGCCGTGCCCGTGCGATCCTCCCGCTTCCCCCTTCTCGACACGTGCGGGACCGGCGGCGACGGCGCGGGGACCTTCAACATCTCCACGGCGGCGGCGCTCGTGGCGGCGGCGAGCGGTGTGGCCGTGGCGAAACACGGCAACCGGGCCATGTCCGGGAAGGTCGGCGGAGCCGACGTGCTCGAGAAGCTCGGAGTGCCCGTGGAACTCGACGCCGAACGGGCGGCCCGGATGCTCGACGAGCACGGGTTCGTTTTTCTTTTCGCCCCGGCTTTCCACCCCGCGATGCGGCGGGTCGCAGGGCCGCGCCGGGAGCTCGGAGTGCGGACCCTCTTCAACTTGCTCGGCCCGCTCGCCAACCCTGCCTCGCCGACCCACCAGCTCCTCGGCGTCTTCGCGCCGCCCTGGGTCGAGCCCCTGGCCCGGGTTCTCGGCCGCCTGGGCGTGCGGCGCGCCCTGGTCGTCCACGGGCACGGCGGTCTCGACGAAATTTCCCCGGCGGGCCCCACGGTCGTCGCCGAATTCTGCGGGGACGGGGTCCGTCGCTACGAAATCGAACCTCGGCACTTGGGCTCGAAGACGCACCCGGTGGAGGCTTTGCGTGTCGGCTCGGCGGCGGAGAGCGCGAGGCGGATCGTGGCCGTTCTCGAAGGGAGGGAAGGGGCGGATTTCGACGTCGTCGCGATGAACGCCGGAGCGGCCCTCTACGCCGCCGAACGCACGAGCTCGCTCGCCGAAGGTGTCGAGCTCGCCAGGACGACCCTCCGGTCGGGGCGCGCCCGGTCTCTTCTCGAGGAGCTCTCCCGCGCATGATTCTCGATCGCATCCTGGAACGGCGGCGCGAACGGCTCGCCGAGGCGAAAAGGAGAGTTCCCGAAGCGGAGCTGCGTGCGCGGTCCCTGTATTCCGTCCCGCGCCGCTCTTTTCTCGCCGCCCTTTCCGCGCCCGGGCGCCGGATCGTGGCCGAGGTCAAGCGAGCGTCGCCTTCGCGCGGGGAAATTCGGTCCGGTGCCGATGCGGCGGAAATCGCCCGGGAGTATCGGGAGGCCGGAGCCGCGGCCGTCTCGGTTCTCACCGAACCCGACTTTTTCCGTGGCAGCAGCGAAGACCTCGTGCGGGTCCGGGAGACCGTCGACCTCCCGCTCCTCCGCAAGGACTTTCTCTTCGATCCCTACCAGGTACTCGAGGCCCGGGCCCTCGGAGCGGACGCGGTGCTCTGGATCGTCGCTGCGCTCCCGAGAAGTGCGCTTTCGGAACTTCTCGCCTGTGCGTCGGAGGCCGGCCTGGATTCGCTCGTCGAGGTGCACGACGAGCGCGAGCTCGAGGACGCGCTCGCGGCGGGAGCCACGATCGTGGGGATCAACAACCGGGACCTCCGGACTTTCGAGACCTCGCTCGAGGTGACCGAGCGGCTCGTCCGCCTCGTGCCTCCGGGCGTGGTGGTCGTCGCGGAGAGCGGGATCGACGGGCCCGCGGACGTGAGGCGACTCGAGCGCTCGGGGGTTCGGCGGTTTCTCGTCGGCGAGACGCTCATGCGGGCGCCGAGTCCGGGGGCGAAACTGCGCGAACTCCTGGAGGCGGCATGAGCGGAGCGTCGTGGAGCCCGAGGGTCAAGGTGTGCGGCATCCGGACTCTCGAGGACGGGCTGCTTGCGGCGGAGGCCGGAGTCGATGCCGTGGGCTTCAACTTCGTGCCGACGAGTCCTCGCTACGTCCACCCGGCCGAAGCCGCACGGATTTCGCGGGCGCTGCCCCGCACGATCTGGAAGGTCGGAGTTTTCGTCGACACGCCGCGCGAGCGGATCGAAGAGATCGCTCGCGTCGTGTCGCTCGACGCTCTGCAGTTCCACGGTAACGAGCCGCTCGAAGCCCTTCGTGGCTGGAGCGTCCCCGTGATCCGCGCCGTCCGGGTCCGCCACACTCGGGACGTCGAGGAGGCACTCGCCTCGGGGGCCGACTTCGTCCTGGCCGACACGTATTTCCCGGCCTCGGCCGGCGGTACGGGCCGGACGTTCGACTGGTCGCTGCTCGAGTCGGTGGACCGTTCGCGGCTTTTCGTCGCGGGGGGGCTCGACCCCGAGAACGTCGTCGCGCTCGTGCGACGGTTGCGGCCCTACGGAGTGGACGTGGCTTCCGGCGTGGAAAAGGCGCCGGGGGTCAAGGATCCCGAAAAGCTGAGGAGGTTCGTCCGGAATGCGAAGGCTGCCTGACTCGCGAGGACACTTCGGTGTCTACGGAGGACGCTACGTCTCGGAAACTCTCATGTCGGCTCTCGTCGAGCTGGAGAGGGGATACCGGAGGATCCGGCGCGATCCGACCTTCCGCAAGGAGTGGACCGCGATCCTGCGCGAGTACGCGGGTCGCGAGACGCCGCTCACGTTCGCGCGGAATCTCACCGCTTACTGGGGCGGAGCCCGCATCTACCTCAAGCGGGAGGACCTGTGCCACACCGGCTCCCACAAGATCAACAACGCGCTCGGGCAGGCTCTTCTGGCCCGGCGTCTCGGGAAACACCGGATCATCGCCGAGACCGGAGCGGGGCAGCACGGTGTCGCCACGGCGACGGTCTGCGCTCTTTTCGGGCTTGCCTGCGAGATCTACATGGGACGGGCCGACGTGCAAAGGCAGTCGCTGAACGTCTTTCGCATGAAGCTGCTCGGAGCCCGGGTGCATCCGGTCGCCTCGGGGAGCGAAACCTTGAAGGACGCCATCAACGAAGCGCTGCGGGACTGGGTGACGAACGTGACGACGACCCACTATCTCGTCGGCTCGACGATGTCGGCTCACCCCTACCCCATGATGGTGCGGGATTTCCAGTCCGTGATCGGCCGCGAGACCCGGAGGCAGATCCTCCGTAAGGAGGGGCGGTTACCGGACGTTCTCGTCGCGTGCGTGGGTGGGGGTAGCAACGCCATGGGTCTCTTCTATCCGTTCCTCGGGGACCCCGAGGTACGGCTTTTCGGGGTGGAGGCCGCAGGGGAGGGGATCGAAACCGGCCGCCACTCGGCTTCCATCACCGCGGGGGAAGTCGGGGTTCTGCACGGGAAGAAGACCTACGTCGTACAGGACGAAACCGGACAGATCCGCTCCGCCCACTCCATCGCCCCGGGGCTCGACTACCCGGGCGTGGGCCCGGAGCACGCCTACCTGCGGGACACCGGTCGCGCGACCTACGTCGCCGTCACGGACGCGGAAGCCGTCGAGGCGCTCGAGCTGCTGACTCGGACCGAGGGGATCATTCCCGCCCTGGAGTCGGCTCACGCGATCGCCTACGCGGGAAAGCTCGCCTCCCGGATGGATCGCGACCGGATCGTCGTCGTCAACCTCTCCGGCCGCGGGGACAAGGACATGAACACCGTGGCCGCCTATCTGGGCGTAGGCCTCGAGGATGTCGCGGATCGCTGAGACGTTCGCCCGCCTCGCCGAGCGAGGCGAGGCCGCACTCGTCCCCTTTTTGATGGCCGGGGATCCGAGCCCCGACCGGACGCTGGCCCTTCTACGCACGGCGGAGGCGAGCGGAGCCGACCTCGTCGAACTCGGGATTCCCTTCTCGGATCCCACCGCCGACGGACCCGTCCTCCAGAGGTCGGCCGAGCGGGCTCTGCGGGCAGGGATGTCCGTGACGCGAGTCCTCGAGCTCGTGCGCGAGTTCCGCACCGAAAGCTCGTTGCCCGTGGTCCTTTTCGGCTACTACAACCCGATTTTCCGGTACGGTCCCGAGCGCTTCGCCCGCGACGCCGCTCGCGCGGGGGCGGACGGGTGCCTCGTCGTGGACCTCCCCCCCGAAGAAGCCGACGAGCTCCGGCGCTGGACGGACCGGGCGGGCCTCGACATGATCTTTCTCCTGGCACCGACGAGCGGACCCGAGAGGATCCGCGCCCTCCGCAGACGGGCCCGGGGCTTCGTGTACTACGTCTCGCTCACGGGCGTGACCGGACCTCGACCGACTCTACCGGACGAGCTCGAGCCGGCGGTGCGCAGGGTTCGGCACGAGCTCTCGCTGCCGGTAGGCGTGGGCTTCGGCATTTCCTCGCCCGAACAGGCAGCGAGGGTGTCTCGCTTCGCCGACGCGGTCGTCGTAGGAAGCGCCGTGATGCAGCGGGTCGAGGAGAGCCTCGGAGGCGGGAGCAGCACGGCGGAAGTGGGGCGGTTTCTGACGGAGCTCAAGGAAGCCATGCGGAAGGAGCGAAGGGAATGACCCGCTACGAATCGCTGCTTCGGTGGCTTTACGAGCTCGAGGCGGCCAAGGGCATGGACTTCAAGCTCGAGCGCGTGGAGCTCGCGCTGCGGGAGTTCGGGAATCCCCACCGGCGCTACCCCGCGATCCACATCGCGGGCACGAACGGCAAGGGATCGACGGCCGCGCTGGCGCACGCGATGCTCGGGTGCGCCGGCTACCGGTCCGGCCTCTACACTTCGCCACACCTGGTGCGGTTCACGGAGCGGATTCGCGTGGGCGAGGCCGAGATCGCGGAGGACGAAGTCGTCGAGCTCGCCGGCGAGATCCAGGCGAGGGCGGTGAGCCGGGGCATCGCGCTCACGTTTTTCGAGTTCACGACGGTGCTGGCCTTCGCGTACTTCGCGCGGAAAGAAGTGGACGTGGCCGTCGTCGAGGTGGGGCTCGGGGGCCGGCTCGACGCGACCAACGTCGTCGAGGGGCGCGTCGCCGTCGTCACCACCATCGGTCTCGATCACGAGGAGTACCTGGGGCACACGGTGCTCGACATCGCTCGGGAAAAGGGCGGGATCGTGAAGCACGGGGCGAACGTGGTCCTCGGGAACGTGGGTTCCCCGGCCCGGGAATACCTGGTCGGGTTGGCTCGGGAGCGGAGCTGTCCGGTCTATCGCTTCGGGGAGGAGTACGGTGTCGAGGCCGGGGAGGGCCGAACCTTTCTTTACCGTGGCCCTCGAGGAAGACTTCCGGGGCTCGAGCTGGCGCTGCAGGGTTCCTACCAGCGGGAAAACGCGGCCACGGCCATCGCGGCACTCGACGTGTTTCCGGGGCTCCGGGTTCCGGAGTCCGCCGTTCGGGAAGGGCTGCTCCGGGTTTCCTGGCCCGGGCGGCTTCAGACGATCGAGAAAAACGGCGTGCTGGTCGTTCTGGACGGAGCACACAACCCGCAGGCCGCCCTCGCTCTCGCGCGCGAGTTCGAGTCGCTTTTCCCGGCGCGACGGGCGCGGCTTCTCTTCGCCGTGATGAAGGACAAGCGCTGGCACGAGATGGCGGCGGCTCTGGCTCCCCTGGTCGAGGAAGTCGTCGTGACGCGCGTCCTGCCCCCGAGGGGGGAGAGTCCCGAGGTGCTCGCGAGGGCCTTCGCGGAGTGGAAGCCGACCCGGATTTCGGAAGATCCGTCGCAGGGGCTACGGGACTTGCTGGCCCGCTCGCGACCCGGCGAGGTGGTCCTGGTCACCGGGTCGCTTTTCCTGATCGGCGCCGTCCTTCCTTTCCTGTGCGGGGAAAGCGCGGTTCTACCGGCGGTCGATGCCGTCTGAACGAACTGTCGCGATCGTTCTGGGGCTTTCCTTGCTGGTGCTCGGTACCGCCGGCTCGGCGCAGGAGTCCGGGCGAGTGGAGATCCAGGCGGAGCGACTCGAGTACACGAGCGACGAGGTCGTTTCCGCCGTGGGGGACGCACGCGTGCGGTACGGGGAAACGGAGCTCCGGGCCGATCGTGTGGAGTGGAACCGGCGCACGGGCTGGGCCAAGGCACGGGGCAGTGTGCGCCTTTTCGCCCCGGAGGGACACCTCGAGGCGCGGGAACTCGAGGTCGACCTCCGACGCCGGACCGGTGTCGTTCGCGACGGGACCTTCGTCTCCACCGACGGATACCTCCTCCGCGGGCAGGAGATCGAGAAGGGCCTGGGGCGAACCTACCGCATCGGGAAGGGGGAGTTCACACCCTGTCTTTGCGAAAGCGGAGTCCCGAGCTGGAGTCTTTCGGCCGAGGACTTCGAGCTCGTCGGAGGAGAGGCCCGAGTCCGAGGAGCCAAGGTGCAGCTACGGAACTGCCCGGTGTTCTACGTGCCGAAAGCGGTCTTTCCGGTCACGCGGGAGCGACGTTCGGGCTTTCTGCTCCCTTACCTCGGATTCTCGGACCGGCGCCAGTTCCAGATTCTCCTGCCGTTTTACTGGGCGATCGACCGGAGCCACGACGCTACGTTCGGCCTCGACCTCGAAACGCGGGCCCGCGTGGGAGCGCTCGGACAGTATCGCTACGCCCGGCGCAGGGACAGTCGAGGTCGGATCGACGTGGCGTACTTCGACGAATCCTTCCGGAGCCGCGGCGACCGCAAAGGAACGGACGGCACGATCGGGCGCGGTCGGTGGAGCGTCGACGTGGAGGCGACGCAGGGCCTCCCCGGGAGCGCGGAGCTCCTGCTCGACGGCCTCTGGCTCGGCGACGATCTCCTTTTGCGGGAAACGAACGTCCACCGCTTCGAGCCCGGGGACAACGTCTACCTGCGCACCCTGCGATACACGGAGTCGCGCGCCGTGGTGTCGCGCGGCTGGTCGCGGGGGTTCCTGGCCTTGCGGGGGGCTTACTACCAGAGCCTCGGCCGCCTTCCGGTCGCCGCGTCGGACCTCCTCGAGGAGGCGGAACGGGACCGGCGGGAGCGCGAAAAGGCGGACGACCTCACGCTGCAGGAAGCCCCCGAGCTTTCTTTCCGGGGACAGAAACTCCTTTCTTCGTGGGTGCAGGCACGCGTTTCGGCGGTCGCCACCAATTTCGTCCGGGAAAAAGGGATCGACGGGTTCCGGCTCGACCTGGCACCGACTCTCGCATTTCCGGTTCGTTTTCTCTCGCCCGTCCGTGCGGAGTTCCGGTTGGGATTCCGCGAGACGGCCTATGTGCTGAGAGAAGACCGGATGCGCGGGGGGCTCGACCCGGACTCGGTTTCCGAGTTCGTTCTGGATCTGCCGCGTACCGTTTCGCGGGAAGTTGCCGACCTGGGTTTCGAGATGACCACGGAACTCGGGCGCGTCTACCGCTGGGGCGCGGGCGGAAGCCGTCGGTGGAAGCACACCGTGGAGCCGTTTCTCGCGTACGATTTCGTCCCGGAGGTGGGACAGGACGACCTTCCTCTTTTCGACGCGCTGGACCGGGTGAACCGGCGCAACCTTCTGACCTTCGGTTTCCGGAGTCGGATCCTGGGGCGCACCGAAGGGAAGAGCAACCGGGAAAAACCCACTTCCGTGCGGGAACTGGTTCGCGTAGCCGTTTTCCAGAGCGTGGACTTCGAACGGGAAATCGCTCCCGTCGGCGAGCCGCCGGGGGGGCCGGGAAGCGATCACTTTTCGGACCTCGACCTTTCCCTCGACGCGGAACCCTTCCCCTGGCTCCGGCTTCGCGCGCAGTCGGGCTACGACCGCAGCGACAACGACGTTTCTTCCGCAGCCGTGGCCTTCCGGGTGGAGGATCCCCGGAGGCGAAAGACGAACGAAGGGCGCCGCCTTGCGCTGCCCCGAACGACGTTCACGGCGGGTTATCGCTTCATCACGCAGGGAGTTCTCCAGCAGGTGGACGCCTCCCTTCTGTTTCCTCTGGGGAGATTCCTCGGGGCTTTCGCCGCCACGCGCTACGACGTCCAGAACGACCGGGTCCTCGAGAACACGATCGGACTCCGCTGGATTTCCCGTTGTGATTGCTGGGCCCTGGACGCGGGGTTCACCGACAAGACCAACCCCGACGAAATCGAGTTCCGGCTCCAGCTCACGCTCGTGGGACTCGGTGCTCCCGTGAGCGTGGGCCGCGGGTTCGAGCCTCCGAGAGTGTGGTGAGGCTCAGAAAATCCGCGGGAGGACGACCACGTCTCCCTGCAGGTTGCCTCCGATGAAGTGGAGGTTGGCGGCGGCCGAGGGACCGTCGGGTCCGTGGATCTGTTCGCCGACGGCGACGATTCCGTGGCCGGCGGTGGTCCCGCCGTCCGGGACCGGGCGGATCCGTGTCTGGCCCGCCAGGGTCCCCTGTGTGCCCACGTGGAAGACGGACCTCGTCGGATCTTCCGCGTCGATTTCCGAAAGCCGGACATCGGCGAAGCATTCGACGAAAAGGCTGGCCGACAGACGTTGCTCGAATTCGTTGACGACGTCGAACTGGAGAAACGCGACGCCCGGGATGTCCCGCTCGTAGTCGACGCTGCAAGGGACGACCGTGAGCCGCGCGGAGACCGGCTCGAGAAGGACCGGGTCGAGGGCTCCCTCGAAGAAGTGATTCCAGAGAAGGACGCGCGGGCAGGTCGTGTACTCCACGTCGTTCAGCAGAAGGGTGCCGTCCTCGTTGTTTTTCGGCAGCGCGCGGATTCCGATCGCCTGGTAACGAAGTACGTCGCGGCGAGCCCGGTCGACGATCGTCGCGTTGCCGGTCAGCACGTTGCGTGTGACCGGGCGGTCCTCCGCGTCCACGGCCACGCAGCGCAGCTCCCCGAGAAAGCCCGTGGCCAGCGGCGGGACGGGACCGGGCTCGAGCTCGAGAGGGCGGTCGGGGGGCACGACCGGTCTTCCTTCGCTCGCCACCCAGACCGTGGGCTGAAGCGGTGTGAGCCGGAGGCGGAAGTTCACGGTGAGCCAGACCGGCTCTCCCGTCTCCCGGTCCGTGGACGGGTTCGTGTAAAAGCAGCGGACATGGACCGTGGCTCCCGAGGCGTTGCTCAGTTGGAGCACGGTGTCGCGGGTGCCGTCGACGACCACCTTCGGAAACAGGAGGAGAGCTGCCGGCTGGTCCGCCGCCGTCTCGAGCGTCGAGCCGATGGCGGGCGAAGTCCCGGCGGCAAGAAGAAGGACGAGGAGTCCGGCGACCCGGCACATCGGCGTTTCTTTAGCTGCCCGATGCGAAAAGAAAAAGGCCGGGAACGCGAGGCTCCCGGCCTTTTTGTCCTTCGGAAGCTCAGGCGCTCACGGCAAGCGAACGAGGTCGGGCAGTGTTCTCTTGCCCTGGTAGTGGAGGCCCACCATGGCGGTACACACGCCGTCCGGGCTGTTCGAGCAGGAGTCGTGGAACTCCTCGAGGACCGCGAGGAAGCCACGCGCTTCCCCGTTCACGGAGACCGGGCGCAGCCTCGTCTGACCCGTGAGGGTTCCCTGCGTGCCGATCGAGAAAATCGACCACTGGTCGTCCGCGGGGCCGGGCCGCGTGTCGATGTCGGCGAGCGGCCTCTCGTCGAAGCAGGCGATCCGGTAGGAGGTCGAAGTTCTCTGCTCGAACTCGTTGAAGATCAGGAATTGGACGGTCGTCCGTGTGGCCAGGTTGTTGACACCGGTCTCGAAGTCCTGGGCGCAGGGGACCAGGGTCAGGTTGCTTCGCACGGTGCTCTGCGTGGCACCTTCGGTGGCGCCCTCGAAGAAGTGGTTCATGATGAGAACCTGCGGGCAGGCCGCGTATTCGGCCCCCTGCGGGCAGTCCCCCGTGGGACTGTCGCCGCCGATACAGAGCACGTTGTCCTGGTCGTTTCTTCCGGGAATGGCCTGGATGCCCACGGCGTTGTATTTGGCTACGTCGACGCCGCCCGAGGCCCCCGTTCCGGGACGGGTGCGCACGATCGTCGCCTCGCCCTTGAGCTCGTTGAAGTCCACGGGCCGGTCGTTCTCGTCGATCTGGATGCACTTGAGCTCTCCGACGAAGGGGTCCTCCTGGACGGGCGGCACGCTTCCGCTGTTGAAGATCGGCTGGCCCTGGTCGTCGACGATGCACGAAGCCGCATCCGGTGCCGCCGGGTCGCAAGGCAGAAAGCTCGCGCCTTCGCTCGCCTTCCAGGAGACGGGCTGGCGTTTGGTGAGCGTGAGCCGGAAATCCCTCTGTTCCCAGCCCGGCACGCAGGTGTCGCCCGTCTGGCAGTCCAGGTGGCTCTGGCAGATCGCTCCGGTCGCCGCGCACCGCCCGTTGGCGTTCACCCAGAAGCAGAGAACGTCGACCGTCCTGCGGTCGCTCGTGTGCGTGAGCTGGATGATCGTGTCGACGCCGTTCGACGTGTCGACCACGACTTTCGGGTAGACGAGCAGCGATGCCGCCCGGTCCGTCGCGATCACGCAGGAGTTTTCGTCGCTGCAGGTAGCGGTTTGGGTCTGCGCGCTCGCGCTCGTCGTGGAGAACACCCAGACCGCCCCCAGGAGCGCTCCCCACAGGCCCAGGCGCCACGAACTCCCCTTCATCGTCCTCATTGCGTCTCTCCTTTCCCGATACCGAAGGCTGGAGAACCTCACCATGACCGCACCTGCGTCACGGGCCGGTCAACACGATTTCGTCGATCACTCCCTGCTCGCCGACGAGATCGCCTTCCATGTGCAAGTTGAAGGCTGCCCGGGCTTCACGACCTGCCCCGTCCCTGTGGATTTCCTCGGCCACGCCCAGAATCCCGCCACCGCCAACGGGACGAAGCCGTGCGTAGACGGACAGGGTGTCGCGGACGAAAGGAAGGCCCGAGCCGATCTGGTCGAGAGGGAGGTCGGACCAGCAGGTCACCGTGGTGCTCGTCGAGCGGAGCTGTTCGAATTCGTCGAAAGTCTCGATGGAAATCGTCACCGTACCCGGCACCTGGTTTTCGAAATCCCGCCCGCAGGGGATGATCGTGAGCTCGGTTTCGATCGGGCAGTCTCCGCCGGGGCACTCGCCCAGGTTGTTCGGGCTCCCGATGACCGGGTTTTCGACCCCGTGGCTGAAATGGTCGAGCAGCAGCACGTTCGGGCAGGAGTTGTACTGGCTATTGTCGAGGCGAAGCGTACGGCCCGTGGCTCCTGCGCCCGCGCCGCCCAGAATGGCAATGCCCGCGTACTTGCTCACGTCGCCCGTCGCGAGCGTCTTGAGCGTGGCCTCCCCCTTCAAGTGATTCCCGCTCACGGGATTCCCGTCCGCTCCCACCTCCACGCACATGAGCTCTCCCTGGAAGTTCGAGCCGACCGGGGGAACGAGCCCCGGGTCGAGACCGGCGCCTTCCGATCCGAGCGAGTCGAAGGGGTTCACGGGGCGACCCTGGCTCGCCGTCCAGTGCGTGGGCTGTTGGCGGGTGAGCCAGATGAAAAAGTCGGTTTCTTGCCAGAGGGGAGGGTTCGTGGGTCCAGGGGGCAAGTTCGGGTTCGTGGGTGCCGCGTTCGTGTAGAAGCAGTGGGCGTGAACGAGGGTGTTCCCGGTGTTGGAAATCTGGATGATCGTGTCTCTCTCGGAATTCGAGATGACCTTCGGGAAAACCAGGATCGAGCCGCTGCGGTCCACGGTCACATCCGCCCGTGCGGGGCTACCCGTTGCGACCAGCGCCACCACCAGGGCCGGCAAGCCAAGCAGAAACAGTCGCCCTCTCATCATTGCCTTGCTCCTTTCACGGCGGAGATACTTCGCCCTTCTTTCCTCTCTACTACGTTCGTCCACTTGCCGTCCACAGGTTTGCGTGACGGCCCTATGCCAGAGACCCACCATCGGAAGCGACATCTCCCCACCCACCGCAGTGGACGCGTGCCGTGAATTACTGGAAGAGCCCCAACTTGTCAAGCGTAAAAGCACTTTTCCGCCTCGGGAAGCTCGGGGTCGGCGATTTTCCCGGGCTGGCTTGACCCCCCGCATAGCGTCTGCTAAGCGCTCGGGGCTACGGGTTTCTCGGTTGGAAGAAGCCAAAAGAACGGGCGGCTGAACGTTCCCAGGGGAGGAGGTAACCCGAATGCTGGTCGGTCCGGGCAGAGCTTGCTTTTTGTTCCTTCTCGGTTTGCTCGTGGCGGGGTGTCCGTCGCGTCGGCCCGCCACAATTTCGACACCCTCCCCATCGGCGCCGCCCTACAAGAAAGTCACGTTCGAGCTGGCTCGTGACGGCCTCCCCCGGGGCCAGATCTGGAAGTCCCAGGTAGTACTCGGGGACGTGAACGGCGACGGGTTCGACGATCTCGGGGCGGTCTCTCGTCTCGCGGACGGCCCTTGGGTCTATATCACGGACGGGAAGGGAAACTGGAGGCCCGGCTCCGACGGGCTCCCGCGCCAGACGTTCTGCGGGGGCGGGATGGACTTTGCCGACCTCAACAACGACGGGAAGACCGACGTGGCCATTGCCGACCACTGCAACGGCGTCTACGCCTTCTTCGGGGACGGCACCGGCAAGTGGACGAACGCTTCCTCGGGCCTTCCTACCGTGGGGTCGGAAGACGTGACGATCGCCGACTTCAACCACGACGGCTGCAACGACCTCGCCATCGTCACGGCTCAGGAAGAGGGAGTTCGGGCGTATCTCGGGGACTGCAACGGGAAGTGGACCGAAAGCTCGACGGGACTTCCACTCGAGGAGTGGGGGAACGGAATCGTGGCAGCCGACATGAACAACGACGGTCACGTGGACCTCGTTGCGGCCTACTCCGCGGGTCCCAGGGTCTTTCTCGGGAACGGGCAGGGGGCGTGGCGGGACGCCTCCGGAGGTCTTCCAGCTCCCGACATCCACGGCCTCTACTGGGGGATTGCCGTGGGTGACGTGAACAACGACGGCCGGCTCGACATCGCTTCGGGGGCGGCCATTCCCGGGGCCGAGGTGTTCGTCCAGAAAGAAGACGGAACGTACGAAAACGTTTCCGGCACGGAGCTCCTCGTCCCCGACGTGGGACAGGAAAAGGCCAAAGCGCAGGTCGTGCGGTGGTTTCGGCAGGACCTCGAGTACGTCTCGGGGGGGGATCCCCTCGTGGAACTCGACATGGGAGGCAAGAAGGTCGAACTCGTGGCCGACCACCCCGGGACCCTGCGGATTCTCAAGCCGGCGGGGGCGACGGTGGCGGTCGGCGAGTCGATCGGCAAGGTCGGCATTCTTCCGATGAACGCGCTCGGTGTGGCCCTCGGCGACGTCAACGAAGACGGGAACGTCGACCTCGTGGCCGTGGGCAAGACCGCGCTCGACGAGATCGGCGGGGTCTACGGCGTTTTCGTCATGCTCGGCGACGGCCAGGGGCACTGGAGGTACGCGCCCGACACCGGGCTTCCCTTCACGGGAAAGGAGCGGACGTGGGGAGTCGACCTCGGGGACGTGAACGGCGACGGGCATCTCGACGTGGCCGTCGCCTTCGGGGACGTGCTTTCTCCGACCTGGAGAAGCGGCTCTCTCAAGGGCAAGGGCATGAACGACCCCGAACTCAAGAAGGCGACCCCCGAGCGCGGCAAGTTCGGCTCCCTCGAGGTCTGGGTCGGACGCCCCGGAAGCTGAGATTCGCGTCGTCGTTGCATAGGCGTCGCGTTGTGAAATGATGGCCGCCTAGTGCGGCGGCTTTTCGGTTACCTCGCTCGTTACCGCTGGCGCTACGCGCTGGGCGGGCTCTGCCTGCTCGGGACCGCCACGCTGGCGATGGCCGTCCCCTACCTTCTGAAGCGGGCGGTGGACACGGTCGCTGCGGGGGGCCCCCTGCGCGAGGTGACCCGTTATGCGCTCGTCATCGTCGCCATCGCCCTCGTGCAGGGCGTCGTGCGCACGTTCTCCCGTTTCGTCGTGTTCAATGCCGGGCGGGACGTGGAATACGACCTGCGCAACGATCTCTTCGCGCACCTCGTCCGCCTTCCGCCTTCCTTCTACCAGCGCGAGCGGACCGGCGACCTCATGTCCCGGCTCGTGAACGACGTGGCCGCGGTTCGCCTGCTCCTCGGTCCGGGAATCCTGAACCTCGTCAACACCCCCCTCTACTACGCCTATGCCGTCTCCATCATGCTTTCCCTCGACGCTCGGCTCACGGTGGTGGCCCTCCTTCCGTATCCGGTTCTCCTTCTCGCCGTGCGTTTCTACAGCCGGGAGATGATGGAGCAGACCTACAGGGTGCAGTCCGGTCTCGCGGACCTGAGCAGCAGGGTGCAGGAGGCCGTGAGCGGGCTCTCCGTGATCAAGGCTTACGCGCGGGAGTCCTACGAGGAGGAAAAGTTCGACGAGATCAACCGGGCTTTCACCCGGGAAAGCCTCCGGCTCGCCCGGATCCGGGGGCAGATGTTCCCTCTCATGAAGGTGGCGTCGAGTCTCGGTACGCTGGTCCTCCTCTGGTACGGCGGGAGCCGGGTCGTCCGAGGATCCATGACCCTCGGGGATCTCGTCGCGTTCATCGGCTACCTCAACATGCTCGCCTGGCCCACGATGGCGCTCGGGTGGATGATCTCCATCGTACAGCGCGGGCGTGCCGCGATGCTGCGGCTCGAGCACATCTTCCGGGTCGAGCCGGAAATCCGCGACCCCGCCGACCCGCGGCCCCTCGGCGAGGTGCTCGGCGAGATCCGTTTCGACCACGTCGACTTCGCCTACCCCGGGTCCGGCAACGGACGGCCGGTTCTCCGGGACATCGACCTCCGAATCCGACCCGGCCAGAAGGTTGCGGTCGTGGGGAAAACGGGAGCCGGCAAGACCACGCTCCTCTGGCTCCTTCCCAGGCTCTACGACCCGGCGGCCGGCCGAGTTCTCGTCGACGGCGAGGACGTCCGGTCGGTTCCCCTTTCGGAGCTCCGGCGGGCGATCGGATGCGTGCCGCAGGACCCGTTTCTCTTTTCCACGACCATCCGCGAAAACATCGCCTTCGGCGACGAGGAAATCGACGACGAGAGGGTCGAAGCAGCCGCGAAAGCGGCCGGCGTGGACCAGGACATCGCCGCGTTTCCGCACGGCTACGAGACTCTCGTCGGCGAGAGGGGCATCACGCTCTCGGGCGGGCAGAGGCAGCGCATCACGCTCGCCCGCGCGCTCTACGCCGACCCCCGGATCCTGCTCCTCGACGACGCTCTTTCGAGCGTGGACACGAGGACGGAGCAGCGCATCCTGGTCCGGCTCCGCGATTGGGTCCGGGGCCGGACGACGATCGTCGTCTCGCACCGCCTTTCGGCCGTTCAAGACGCGGACCTCGTGGCCGTTCTCGACGAAGGGCGGCTCGTCGAGATCGGCCGGCACGAAGAGCTTCTCGCTCGCGGCGGGCTCTACGCCGAGATCTTCCGGCGTCAGCGGATCGAAGAGGAGCTCTCGGAGCTGTGACGGACTCCGCCTCGGAACGATACGCCGAACAGGAGCTCGGCAAGGCTTACGACCTCCGCATCCTGGGCCGCCTCTGGGGATACATGCGGCCCTACCGACGTACGTTCTGGCTCGCCGTCCTTTTTCTTCCGGCGAGTTCGGTCGCCATGCTGGCGCAGCCCTACATCCTGAAGGTCGCGATCGACCGTTACATCGCGCAGGGACACCTCGACGGCCTCTTCGGGTGCGCCGCGCTGTTCGCTGCCGCTATCGTCGCCGAGTTCGCGTTCCAGTACGGCCAGTACGTCGCCACCATGTCCGTGGCCCAGAGGAGCCTGGCCGACCTCCGGCACGACCTCTTCGCCCACGTCGAGCGGCTTCCCGTGTCCTTTTTCGACCGCAACCCCGTCGGGCGTATCGTCACCCGGCTCACGACGGACGTCGACGGCATCAACGAGATGTTCGCGGCCGGGGCCATGACGATCCTGATGGACCTCCTCACGCTCGTGGGTATCGTCGCCATCCTCGTCGCGATCGACTGGCGACTCGCGCTCGTGACCTTTTCCGTTCTGCCCGTGTTGCTGCTGGCCGTCGACTTTTTCCGGAGGCAAGCCCGCGAGAGCTACCGCCGAATCCGCGAACGGCTCGCGCGGCTGAACTCCTACCTCCAGGAGTGCATTTCCGGCGTGCGGGTCGTCCAGCTTTTCGCCCGGGAGGACTGGGCGCTCCGGACCTTCGACCGCCTGAACGACGCCCACCGGCTCGCCAACCACCGTTCGAACATCTACGAAGCGGCGCTCTTTTCGCTCGTGGAGGCGCTGAGCTCCGTGGCTTTCGCCCTCATCGTCTGGTACGGCGGCGGGCAGATTCTTGCCGGGACGCTGGCTTTCGGAACGCTCGTGGCCTTCCTCGAGTACATCCAGAAATTCTTCGTCCCGATCCGCGACTTCTCGACGAAGTACGCCGTTCTCCAGTCCGCCATGGCGTCCGCGGAGCGGGTGTTCCAGCTCCTCGATACGCCCGCGGAGGGACGCGCCCGGTCGCGCCCTGCGGCGGGGGTTCGGGGGGATACGGCACCCTCGCCGGAGGGACGCGCTCCGTCGCGTCCGCGGGGCGAGGTGGTCTTCGACGGCGTCTGGTTCGCGTACAAGGAAGGCGAGTGGGTGCTCCGGGACGTGAGCTTCCGGGTCGACCCGGGCGAAACGGTCGCGCTCGTGGGTCCCACGGGTGCGGGGAAAACGACCGTGATCAAGCTGCTGACCCGCTTCTACGACCCGCAGAAGGGAAGGATTTTCGTCGACGGGGTCGAGGTTCGCGACTGGGATCTCGAGGAGCTCCGGCGGCGCATCGGGGTCGTCTTCCAGGACGTGTTTCTTTTCTCCGGGACGATCGCCGACAACATCCGCCTGGGTGACGACCGCATTTCCGACGAGCGCATCCGGGAGGTAGCCCGTCGGGTTCACGTCCTCAGGATCGTGGAACGGCTGCCGAGGGGTTTCCGCGAGCCCGTGCAGGAGCGGGGGGCGAATTTTTCCGCGGGCGAACGGCAGCTGCTGGCCTTCGCGAGAGCGCTCGCGTTCGACCCCGAGATCCTGGTTCTCGACGAGGCGACGGCCAACGTGGACCCGGAAACCGAACTCTGGATCCAGGACGCTCTCGAGAAGCTTTTCCGGGAACGGACGTCCATCGTCATCGCCCACCGTCTTTCCACGATCGAGCGGGCGCAGAGGATCGTGGTGCTCCACGGCGGCACGGTCCGCGAGACGGGCACGCACGAATCGCTCCTTCGGGCGCGCGGTCTCTACTGGCGCCTCCACGAGCTTCAGTACGCGCGCGAACCGGCGCCCCGCAGGGCGACCGCGGACGGATGAAGCGGTCGCGGTTCCTCGTCCTCCTCCTTCTCTTCGCCCTGCCGGGGTGCTCGCCTCTCTACGTTCTCCGGGCGGGTTACGGGGAGCTCAAGATCCTCTGGCGGCGCGAGCCGATCGAGCGGTGGATGGAGCGACCCGACCTCGACCCGCGCACGCGCAAAAAGCTCGAGCTCGTCCTCGACCTCCGGCGCTTCGCGGAAGGGATCGGGCTGCGGGTCGGGGGCAGCTACCGCACGGTTTCCGTCGTGCGTCCGGACGAGGTCGTGTACCTGGTGGCGGCGGCCGAGCGGTTCCGCCTCGAACCTCTGACCTGGTGGTTTCCGGTGGTCGGGCGCATGCCCTACAAGGGCTTTTTCGACGCCGACCGGGCGCGGCGTTACGCCTCCGAGCTCGAAGAGCGCGGCTACGACACGATGGTTCGTTCCGCCGTGGCGTTCAGCACGCTCGGATGGTTCGACGACCCTCTCCTCAGCACGGTCCTCGAGCTCGACGAGGTGACGCTCGCCAACGTCGTCTTGCACGAGCTTTTCCACGCGACCCTCTTCGTGCCGGGGGAGGCCGAGTTCAACGAATCCTTCGCGAACTTCGTCGGTAGTCGCGCGGCGCTCGAGTACTTCGCGGGTCGGGACGGCACGGACGCTCCGCGGACGCGTGCGGCCCGCGACGCGTGGGAGGACGCACTGCTGTTTTCCCGTTTTCTCGGCGAGTTTCTCGAAGAGCTCGCCGGTGCCTACGAGCGCGGGCTCACGGCTCCCGAGCGCGAAGAGCTTTTCCGGAAGGGCAAAGAAAGGCTCCTGCGCCTTCCCTTCCGCACGCCGGAATACCCGTCCTTCGCCCACGAACGCTGGAACAACGCGGTGCTCCTCCACCGCCGAGCCTACTACCGCGACCTCTGCCTCTTCGAATCCCTCCACGAGAAGCTCGGCGGGGACCTGCGGGCCACGATCGAGGAGGTGCGCCGGATCGGCGAGGACGGAGAGCCGCCGTTCGCCGCCGTGGCGAGTCGGCTCCCGGATCGGGGCGCGAGCTGTTCTCGACCGGTCGAGGAACTCGCGCGAGCGGGTACAGCGGAGCCCCGAGCGGCGTGACGACGTCCCGATTCGGGCTTTTTCCGGTCCGGAAACCGGGATAAACTTCGCGCGATGGCCGAGCACGAACCCCCGATCCCACTGCGCCTCGAAGACGTGGTGCCGCGCCTTCGGGAGCTCGAAATCGTTTTCGGGCCCGGCGCACGCGGCGTCCTCGAGGCGGCTCAGGCCTCTCTGCTCGAAGCCCTGGCCGCTCGAGACCGCGGAGATCGGAAAGCGATGGTGGACGGTCTCGCCGCGGCCATGGAGCGGCTCGGGAGCCTGGCCGAGGCCGTCGAGCCGTCCGAGGCCGTGCTCGTGCGGGCCGTCGTGGAAATGTTTCGCCGGGCTCTCGAACGCGGAAATCCCGCCGAGGCCAGGCAGGTTGCCGAGATCATGTTCGAGCGCTCCGGGGCGAAGCGGAAGGAGAAGAAGGGCTAGAGGAGGCGGGACCTTGCGCCTCTCGGCGAGCGGGATATCCTAGCCGGGTCCATGGCCACGGCCGCCACACGTACCGACGCACCCCGCTACACCATCCTCGGGCAGGAAGTTCGGCTTCCCGTCGTGGTACGGGACGCGTCGTCCGGTGCGGCGACGTACTTCGCCTCGACGAACGCCGTGCGGCGGCTGCTCGCGGGGACCGGCCTGGAACCTGCCGAGGTGTTGCCGGGCCGGGCGCTGGTGAGTCTCGCGGGAATCGAGTACCGCGACAACGACCTCGGCCGTTACCTCGAGATCTCCATCGCGTTTTTCGTGCGCCTCGCCCGCTTCGCTCGGATGCGCAACTGGGCGGATTTTTTCCGCGGAAAACTCCCCACCTACATCCACCGCTTGCCCGTCGACGGAGAGTTCACCTGCGAAGCGGGCCGCACGATCTGGGGCTTTCCCAAAACGGTGGAAGATCTCCGCATGGAACGCACGGGAGACGTCGTCCGCTTCGACTGGAAGCGGGAGGGCCGACTCGTCCTCGGGCTACGCTACCGCTCGGGCGGGCGTCGCACCCTTCCCGACGCGGAGATGCTCACGTATTCACGCATCGGGGGGAGGCTGCACCGGACCCGTTTCCGTTCCGGCGGAGAGGGCGTGCGATTCGTCCCCTTCGGGGCGAGCTACACGCTCGGCACGGGGCCCGTCGCCGAGGAGCTCCGAAGTCTCGGGCTTTCGCGACGCCCTTTTCTCGGCATGTGGATCGAACGAATGCACGGAAGCTTCGATGCACCGGAACCCGTGGCCTGAACGCGCTCTCCGCGCACCCTCGGGCAGGAGGCTCGGCGGGTGAGCGACACTCCCGGCACCGAGCGAGTTCGCGTCGCCGATAGCGTGCTGGCGGCCGAGGAGGCGCTCCTCCGAGCGATCGAGGCACGCCTGGCGAGCCGGGAGGCGAGCGTCCCGATTCGCGTCGTGGTTCCCTCCCGCAGCCTTCGGCTCCACGTAGGGGATGTCCTGGTCCGCCGGTTCGGGGGTGCGCTCGTGGGTGTCCGAGTGCAGACTCTTTTCGGTCTCGCTTGCGAGATCCTCGAGCGGGCGGGGGTTTCGTGGACGCCGGCCGACATGCTCTTTCCTTCGCTCGTATCCCGGGAAGCAAGCTTCGAGGGCGCTCTTTCGGGCTCCGTGCTTCGCTTCCGCGACGGCTACCTGGGTGTCGCGGCGTCGGTGGCGGACTTTCTCGACGCCGGGATGGAGGCCGAACACGGGCCGGCTCTGGAAGACGCCCTGTCCGAAGAAGAAGACCGGGAAGTCCGGGAGCGGGGGCGAGCACTCGTGCGTACCGCCGCCCGCGTGGCGTCGCGACTCCGGAGCCTCGGTCTCGACCGGAGGGCCGACGTTCTTCGCAAGGCGCGAGAAGTCCTCCTCCGAGAAGGCCCGGACTTCCTCCGGGCCCGCGGTCTCTTCGTCCACGGCTTTTCGGACGCCACGGGCGTCGCCGCGGACCTTCTCGAGACCTTGCTCCGGCGGGACGACGCGTTTTTCTTCGTCGACGATCCGCTCGGTGGGGAAGCCGGAGAACCTTCGTACGTTTCGCGTTTCGTCGAACGGTTGGGTCTGGTCCCCCCCGCCCGAAGACGCGCTGCGTCGCCTCCGGGGGCGGGGGTTCACGCCGACACCGAACGCGGCCACGACGGAGCGTGGCCCTCCGGCGAACCTCCGGAGGGACGCGCTCCATCGCGTCCGGCGCGACGCCTTCGCCTTCTTCGAGCGCCCGACGTGGCTGCCGAAGTGCGGGAGGTGGGCGAGAGAATCCTCCGTGCTCTCGAGGAAGGAGTCGTTCCCGAGGAAATCGGGGTCGTGGCGCGGGACTTCTCCCGCTACCGCACGGCCCTGCGGGCGCATCTCGATCGTCTCGGGATTCCCTTCTCGACGCTCGGCCTATCCGGCCCTGCATCCTGGACGACCCACCGCGCGCTCGCGTTCCTCGATTGCTTGACCGACGGGTCCGAGGCTCAGCTCGATCGGTGGCTCGAACTTTTTTCTCCCGACGAGGAGTTTCGGGGAGTTCGGCGGTTCGAGCTCGCCCTCGCGCTCCGGCGGCTCGGGCTCTCGCGGCTCGGCGACGTCCACGCCGTCGACGCCGAGAGGCTCGGGTCCGAGGTCGTTCTGCCGGTCTCGCTGGGTTTCGAGGTCCGGGAAAGAGACGGGCCGGTTCGCGAAGGCGGGAAAGAACCGGAGGGTCCGGCGCGCACGGTCACGGTGCGCCGGGCCGCTCTTCCGAGGTCGGTCGTTCTGTCCTTTTTCGAAGACATCCGGAGGTTCGTGGCCTTTCTCGGAACCTGGCCCGGCGAGGCGCCGGTCGAGGAGCACGAAAGGCGGCTCCGGGTGGCGCTCGGGTACCTGCCCCGAAAAGCACAGGCGGAGCTAGGCTCGCTTCTTGGCGACGCCGTACCGGAGAAAGCCCGGGGGCTTTCTCTCGCTCGCGAGGAGTTCTTCTGGCTTTTGCGGGAGGTCCTGAGCGACCACGAGAGGTCTCCCTTCGGCGGGAAGGGGAGCGGGGTCCAGGTTCTCGACGTCACGGAAGCACGCGGAAGGACCTTCTCCGTGCTTTTCGTCCTGGGTTGCAGCCGCGACGTCTTCCCACGGGTCGTCCGCGAGGATCCCCTCTTGCCGGATGCCGTGCGCGCGCGGCTCCGGTCGGTTCTTCCGGACCTTCCGATCAAGGCCCTGGGCTTCGACGAAGAGCGCCACCTCTTCTGGCACCTTCTTTCCGCGAGTCCCGAGGTGACGGTCTCGTGGCCCGCCCGGGGCCACGACGACGAGCCGCTGGCACCCTCTCCCTTCGTCGAAGCGCTCCGCGAGGACGAAGGTGTCGTGGTCGAGCGTGCTCCCGCTCTTTACGGCGAAGGGTTCCTTCCGCGATCGGCGTTCGAGCAGGCGGTCCTCCGGGCACTCCGTGAAGGCTCGAACATCGATGCGGAAGTTCTCGGGCTCGCACAGCGGGAAGTGGACGC
Source organism: Candidatus Binatia bacterium (assembly GCA_026004195.1). Classification (NCBI taxonomy): domain Bacteria; phylum Candidatus Binatota; class Binatia (SeqCode); species Binatia bacterium. The sequence continues at coordinate 763,923 of BPIQ01000002.1, read as the reverse complement.
TCGGCACGGTCACGAGGCCGGGTCGTCCTTCTCGGCCCGGGATCTCGCGTCGGCCAGGGTCGCTGTCCTGCGAGAGCTCGATGCGGACGAGCTGCGGCCCGGACCCTATTCCGGCTTCGTCGGGCCCGTCGTGGAGCCTGCCGATCCGCGGCGGAACGACCCTTACGTGACGACGATCGAACGTTTCGTTCGCTGTCCCTGGCAGACCTTCGTCGAGCGTCTGCTCCGCGTCGAGCCTCCCGTCGTTCCTTCTCTCGGCGCGGGCAGGCGCGTGCTCGGATCGATCGTGCACCGGGCTCTCCAGGGAATCGTCCGCCGCGAGACGGGAGCCGGGTCGAAGGTTCTCGCCGAAGTCGAGAATCGCGCACCCGTCCTCGTTCGCTGGCCCGAGCCCGGGGAGCTCGAATCCCTGCTGCGCGAGGCCGTGGAGGGCGTTCTCGCCGAAGAGGGTCTACCCGTTTCGACACTGGCCCCCGTCGTCGTCGAGGAGGCGCGGCGGTATCTCGAGCTCGCCCGGGCGGCGGACTGGGCGGGCGGGGGACCGTGGGTGCTCGCCGCGGAGGTCGACGGGTTCGTCGATGTCGGGGGGCGGAGGATCGGCTTCCGGGTCGATCGGGTCGACCGGTCCGGGGAGAAGCTCCTGCTCACGGACTACAAGACATCGAGCGAGTCGGGCAGGACGGAAACGCAGGTTCGGAAAGGCAAGTGGCTGCAGCTTGCCGCCTACGCATACCGGGCGAGCGGGAGCCGCGAGGGGAGGTTTCTCCTGCTCGACCCGAGGCGGACCGATTTTCCGAAGGACGTCCGGGAGTCCGGACGACCGGAGGTCGACGACGCGTTCCGGGAAGTCGTCGGGATCGCGCTCGCGGCTTGGGAGGAAGGATGGTTTTTCCCGCGCCTTCTCGACCAGAAGGGTTCGGAACCGAGAGGGTGCCTCACGTGCGGTGTCGCGGAAGCCTGCCTTCGGGGAGACCCCGTGGCCACCGAGCGCCTCGGGGGTTGGCTGCGTGAGGAGGAAGCGGTTTCGTCGCGAGGCGAGCTTGCCGCCCGGAGGGTCTGGCGCGCCGGTTGGAAATGAGGACGAGCCCGATGCTGCCGACCGAGGACATGGCTCGCGGTGACAGGGAAGCGCGACTCGTCGCGCAGACGGTCTTCGACCGCCCTCTCGTTCTCGAGGCGGGGGCGGGAACGGGAAAGACGACGGTTCTCGTCACGCGGATTCTCGGGTGGTCGTTGGGTCCGGGGTGGGAGCGCGCCGAAAAAGAGATGGGTCCCGGGCCCGAGCGCGTGGCGCGTCGCGTGTTCGAGCGTGTCGTGGCGATCACTTTCACGGAGTCCGCCGCCGAAGAGCTGGCGGAGAGAACGGCGGAGTTTCTCCGTACCGTGGCACAGGGAGAGTTGCCCCCGGGCCTTCTCGCCGAGGCTCTGCCGGCGTGCGGGGAGGTCGCGCGGAGTCGGGCCCGCGCTCTCCTTTCTGCCCTGGATCGCATCGTGCTCCGCACGATTCACTCCTTTTGCGCCCGGATCCTCGCGAGCTTTCCCCTCGAGGCGGGTGTCCATCCCGCCTTCGAGATCGACGCGGACGGCAAGCGGGAGGCTGCCCTGGTTCGTCGCGTCCTCGAACGGGCGGTGGAAGGGGAACTTCGGCCGCTGCTGCTCGAGCTCGCACGGCTCGGTCACGGTCTCGGTGCGGTCGAGGCGGCGCTCCTCGAGCTTCGCTCGCGCGGGGTGTCGTCGGTGGACCTCGAAGAAAGCCCCTTCGTCGCCGAGCGTGTCGGCCCGGTCTGGGAGAAGCTTCGGGAGGCCTTTTTCGCTCTGGGTTCCTGCGCGGAGCGGTCGGGCGACGGAGCTGCCAGCAAGCTAGCCCGTCGAGCCCGCCGGATCGCCGCCGTCCTGCCACGACACCTGCCCCGGGATGCGGAGTCGTTCCGGAGCGCCGTCCAGTGGCTTCGCGGGCGCTGGCCGGTCGAAGAAAAACCGAAGGGCGGGAGGAGCCGGTTCGCGGAAGCCGAAAAAACGCAGGGCGAAGAGTTTTCCCTGGCTCGACGACGGCTCTCGGAGGAACTCGAGCGGATCTGCGGGATCGACGCGGAAAAGCTCGAGCTTGCGCGCGCGGCTCTCCTGCCTCTTTTGCGCGAGGTCGAGGGGGAGCTGCGGCGGCAGGGCGTCGAGACCTTCGACACGCTTCTCGAGCGGACGGCAAGCCTGCTGCGGGGATCTCCGGAAGTGGCCCGCAAGCTCCGGCGAAGTTTCGACCAGCTCCTCGTCGACGAGTTCCAGGACACGGACGTCCTGCAGTGCGAAATCCTGCGATACCTCTCGCTGGCCGAACCGGGTCCCGTGCTGTTTCTCGTGGGCGACCCCAAGCAATCGATCTACGGCTGGCGGGACGCGGACTTGCGCGCGTACGACGACTTCGTCCGCTCGGTCGAGAAGAACGGGGGCCTGAGACTCGAGCTCGTCGAGAATTTCCGCTCCGTACCCCCGATCCTCGACGAGGTGTCCCGGGCTCTCGCCCCGCTCTTCGAACGGCGACACGGGATCCAGCCTCCCTTCCAGGACCTCGTGCCCTGCGCCGCGCGGGCCCCGGACTCCGGTTTCCGAGCGGGCGAGCACGGGCCCGTCGAATACTGGGAGTGCCGGCCCTGGGACGACGCGGGGCAGGGGCTACGCGAAGTTTCGGCTGCCGAGCTGCGGCGCCTCGAGGCGCGGGCGGTCGCCCTCGACCTCCTCGACTTGCACCGGGAGCACGGCGTGCGGTGGCGCGAGATGGCGCTTCTTTTTCGGGCCACCACCGACCTCGACGTCTACCTGCACGCGCTCCGGGAGCTCGGAATCCCGTACCTGGTCCGGCGGGACCGGCAATTCTACCGCCGGCGCGAGGTGATCGAAGCCGCCGCGCTCGTCCGGTGCGTCCTCGATCCCGCCGACGAGCTCGCCCTCCTCGCTTTTCTCCGCTCTTCGCTCGTCGGGGTTCCCGACGCGGCCTGGATCCCGCTCTGGGCGAGGAACTTTCCCTCCTTGGTGGCCTCGCTTTCCGGGCCCCGTGCCGAAGTCCTCGTCCGCCTGGATGCCGTGGTCGGAGAAGTTTCCTCTCTCCTCGCGGGTCTCCCGGAGCTCCGCGCGGCAGGGGACTGGAGCTCGAGGCTCCGGGACGCCTTGCGGCGGATCGCGGCGCTCCGCGAGGCGTTCTCTCGGGATCCGGGCGACGGTTTCGTCGAACGGCTCCGCGAGCTTTTTCTCGCCGATCCTCTCGTCGCGGCGAGAAAGCTCGGCCCCTATCGGCTCGCCAACGCGCTCCGGTTTTTCGACGGTCTCGCCGCCACGCTCGACCGGGGGGAGAGCGTTCCGGGTTTCCTCCGCGGGCTCCGGACGGACGTACGGGCGCGGCGCGAGGCCCGTGAAGCGGCTCCTCCGGTGGAGGAAGAGGACGCCGTGGTGGTTTCCACGATCCATCAGGCGAAAGGTCTCGGCTTCGAACACGTCTATCTGCTCGACCTGGCGAGGGATCCGCGCGGCTCCGGCGAGGGGGAAACTCGGGCGGGAAGAAGCCGCGGGCGCTTCGAGTACCGACTCTTCGGCGTGCCTTCTCCCGGGTGGCGCGACGTCGAAGACCACGCCCGGGAACTGCGCGAGGCCGAGCAGGTGCGCACGCTTTACGTCGCCATGACGCGGGCGAAGCGGCGACTGGTTCTCTCCGGGAGGTGGGGCGACGGGGAAGGAAAGGGGAGCCGAGGGAAGCGGAGCCACGGTGCGCTGCTCTTGTCGCGGCACGCGGAAAGCGTTTCGGTGCTGGCGGAGCGCGCTCTTGCCCGCGGGACGCACGTGGTCGAGCACGACGGCGTCCTCTGGGTCTTTCCGTCCCTCCGGAAGGAGACGGCCGGTCTCGCCGTCCCGGCAACCGGGAGTGGGTTGCCCGGTGCCGAAGCCGTCGAGGCTGCTTCCCTCGCCCTCGAGCACCGGCGACGCGCGGCGCGCGAGCGGGCGAACCGCCCCTACGCTGCCGGTGTCGCGTCGGACGAGGCGGAAGCGTTCCGAACGCTTTTCTCGCCCGGAGAAACGTCCGAGGAGATGCCCCGCGCTTCCGACGCCGAAGCCGTGGCTCTCGCTGCCGGGACGGTGGTCCACCGGATTCTCGAGGCGCTCGATGCCGAGCGGGACCTCCGAGTGCAGATCGGAGAACTTCTCGAGGGTCCGGGACCCGGGCTCGAGCAGCTCGTCCCGCCGCGGCTACGAGAAGACGTCCGGCGGCGTGCCCGGGAGCTTTTCGACCGTTTTCTCTCGGGCCCCCTCGCGGCTCGGTGGAAAAGCATGGCTCCGCGGATCCTGGGCCGGGAGGTTCCGATCCTTCTCGAGGCCGAAGGGACGGACGGTCCCACGCGCTACTATTCCGGCGTCATCGACCTCCTCTACCGCGACGAGAAAGGCGAGGTCGTCGTCGCCGACTACAAAACCGACGAAATCTCGGAGGACGAGGTCGAAGGGCGGGTCGGAATCTACCGGCTCCAGCTCGAGCGCTACGCTCGGGCCGTCCGGAAAGCTTGGGACTTGCCCCGCCTTCCTCGGTGCGAACTCTGGTTTCTCCACCCGGGTGTGGTGCGCGAGGTCTAGAGGCCCCTGCGCGACCGGTCCCCGGCGGCGGAGCCGCCTCGGAACCCAAGGGGATTCGCGAATCCGAAGCCCGGCCGGTTCGGTGAAGCCGCTCGACCGCGCGGGTGCGGCCGGGGATGCTCGCACGCTCCGGCGGGGCGGTTCCCGAGCCTGGCGTTCGGCCGGAGCGCGCCTTGCTTCTTCAGAGCTCCGGGCCCAGGAAAAGCCGGTACCGGCCGATCTCCACGAAACCCATCCGCCGGTAGATCTTCTCGCCCATGGGAGACGCCTGAAGAGACACCCACCGCGCGCCGGCGTCGAAGGCGGCGTTCGTGACCCAGCGCGTGGCAGCTTCTCCGAATCCGCGGCCACGGGCCTCGGGCACGGTGCTGACCCAGTAGACCCCCGCGATGCCGTGGCTCAGGACCGCGAGTGCCCCGGAGACCGGTTCGCCCCGCCAGTAGCCCACGACCGCGAAAACGTGGGGAAACCCCAGGCTTTCCTCCCGGACGAAGAGAAGCCGCGGCACTTCCGGCGGTACACCGTAGGTTGCCCAGGCCCGCCCGGCCACCTCGGCAAAGTCCCCGAGCGTGGCCCGGTCGGCCACGCGACGAAACTCGGAGTCGGGCGGCGGAGGTTTTTCGCCGATGCGGGACGTCGCGATCATCTCGGGTGGTGTGGCCATCGGCACGAGCCCGCAACGGCGGGCCGCCTCGGCGAGGTCGGAGTCGGCAGGATGGTCCCGCGTGAGGAGGCCGAAGGAGTGGCGGTGCTCCGCGTAGAAGGCGAGCGCTCGCTCGACCAGGGTCCTTGCCGGCGCACTCGAGAGCGTGCGAAACGCCGTGTTCGCCACGGGATGCGGGTGGGGCCCCAGGGTGAAGGTCATCCCGGCTTCTTCGTGCACGGTTCCCCCGGCGAGGCGGGCCTGCTCCCTGAGGGCCTCGTGGTAGTTGAGGTCGGCAAGGGTCCAGCGGTCTTCCATCGGGGAAACGCGGCTTTTGTCTCATGTTTCGCCGCGCCTGACAACGCAAACCCTCTTCGGCCCGAGCGTCCCCGGGTCGTCGCGGCCGGCCCTCTGGAAGGCTCCGGGCAGGTTCTCTATAGTGGCCCGAGAAGGCCCGAACAGGGGGAAAACATCATGGCGTACGAGGAAGTCGAACTCTCGCGCGACTGCGAGGCAATCCAGGTTCCCGAGGGAACGAAGGTCGTGCTGCCGCGCGGCACCCGGTGCACCATCAGTCAGGCGCTCGGCGATTCCTACACGGTACAGGTGCCTCGCATGGGTCTTTTTCGCATCGCGGGAAAAGACGCCGATGCTCTCGGAAAAACGCCGGCGCCGAGCTCGCGGGAGAGAACGGCCGGCGAGCCGGCGTCCGAGGACGACGTCTGGCGGGCCCTCAAGGAGGTCTACGACCCCGAGATCCCCGTCAACATCGTCGACCTGGGGCTCGTTTACGACCTGCGGGTGGAGGCGACTCCGGCCGGCAAAAGACGAGTTCGGGTGGCGATGACGCTCACGGCGCCGGGCTGCGGGATGGGCCAGGTCATCGCGATGGACGCCAAGCAGAGGATCGAGGCACTTCCCGGAGTCGAGGAGGCGCAGGTCGAACTCGTATGGGACCCTCCGTGGAACCCGCAGATGATCTCGCCCGAGGGGCGAGAAAAGCTGGGCATCGCTTGAGCGCTGGATTGACTTCGCCACCCGAACGGGGAACGTATGGCGGAGGGAGAGGTGCCCGAGCGGCCGAAGGGGCACGCCTGGAGAGCGTGTGTACCGTCAGGTACCGTGGGTTCGAATCCCACCCTCTCCGCTTTTTCTCTCCCCGAAGGTCGGGGCCGGTGGAAAGAGCCCTCGAAAAGGGGCAGAATCGCAGCGAGTGGTCGGAAGCGATAGCTAGGTCCCGCGCAAGGGGGCGTCGCGAACCCCGCCAGGTCCGGAAGGAAGCAACGGTACCGACTGCTTCCCTGTGCCGCGGGGAAACCTAGCTATCGCTTCCGCTCGCTCGGGGGTGCGATGTCCTACCTCGTTCTGGCGAGAAAGTGGCGGCCGCAGAACTTCGAGGATCTGATCGGCCAGGAGCACGTCGCGCGGACGCTGCAGAACGCCATCCGTTCGGACCGTGTCGCGCACGCGTTCCTCTTCTGCGGGATGCGAGGTGTCGGCAAGACTTCCACCGCCCGGCTCCTCGCCAAGGCGCTGAACTGCGAAAAAGGACCCACCCCGGAGCCGTGCAACGCTTGCGTGCCCTGCCGGGAGATCACGGCCGGGGTCTCCGTCGACGTTCTCGAGATCGACGGCGCCTCGAACCGGGGGATCCACGAGGTGAGGCAAATCATCGAGAACGTCCGTTACCGCCCCGCGGCCTGCCGGTTCAAGATTTACATCATCGACGAGGTGCACCAGGTCACCACCGACGCCTTCAACGCCCTTCTCAAGACCCTCGAAGAGCCACCCGAACACGTCAAGTTCATTTTCGCGACGACCGAACCCCACAAGGTCCCGCGGACGATCGTCTCCCGCTGCCAGCGATACGACTTCAAGCGGATCGGCGCGCGCGCCATCGTGGAGCACCTCTCCCGGATTTGCCGGCGCGAGGGTATCGAGGTGGACGAAGCCTCGCTCCTGGCCCTCGCCCGCGAAGCCGACGGGAGCATGCGGGATGCCCAGTCGCTCCTGGACCAGGTGGTCGCCTTCGCGGGGTCGCGGATCGGACTCGGGGACGTGCGCCGGGCGTTGGGGATCGCGGACCGTTCCCTGCTCTACGCGACCGCGGACGCGCTCGTCCGCCGGAGCCCGAAAGAGGCGCTCGAGAAGCTCGACGAACTCCATACCCACGGCTACGACCTCCACCGGTTCGCCCGCGAGCTCCTCGAACACTTCCGGAACGTCGCCGTCGCCCGGGTCGGCGCGGACGAAATCCTGTCGGCGGACCTTTCCGAAGAGGAGCACGCTCTCGTCCGTCGGCACGCGGAGGCCTTGAGTTCGGAGGACGTGGAGCGAGCCTTCCGGATTCTCCTCGACGCGGGGCAGGAGCTTTCCCGCGCACCGTACCCGAAGCTCGTCCTGGAGATGGCACTCGTCAAACTCGCCACCCTGCCGCCCGTCGTCCCCATCGAGGAGGTCCTCGAACGGATCGAACGGCTCGTGTCTTCGGGGGCGTCTCCGTCCGCGCCCGAGGCGGGAGCTCCCTCGCGTCCCGAGGTGCGCGCCCGGCCCGAGGCGCCCGGGAACGCGGCGAAACGAACTTCCGCGCCCGCTCCGGCGAGTCCGGCCGGCGGGAGCTGGAGTGCGTTCCTCGAGTTCGTCAAGAAACGGAAACCTCCTCTTTTCGCCCTTCTCTCGCAGTGCTCGACGCCTCGGGAGAAAGAAGGCGAGCTCGAGGTCGAGGTCCCTGCCGGCTTCCACCACGATTACTTGAGCCGCAAAGAAAACCTCGAGGTCCTGCGGGCTCTCGGATCGGAGTTCTACGGGCGACCGGTCGAGCTTCGGCTGCGAGCGGCCGGCGAGGCCGCGCAAAAGCCGAAGGCGGAAGACCTCCGGCGCTCGGTCCTCGAGAATCCCGCGGTCCGTGCCGCCGTCGACATCCTGGGAGGGCAGGTCCAGGAAGTCAAAGCCAGGCCGGGGAAGGAGCGAGGCAAGTGAAGCCGCAGTGGAAGGACATTCTCAAGCAGGCGCAAGCCATGCAGACCCGCCTCACCGAGATCCAGGAAGAGGTGGCGAAGAAAACCGTGGAGGCGACGGCCGGCGGCGGCATGGTCCGCGCCGTGGTCAACGGGCGCCTCGAGGTCGTCGAACTCCACGTCGAGCAGGACGTGTTCGAGTCCGGGGACCGCGAGATGCTGCAGGACCTCGTCGTGGCCGCGGTGAACCAGGGGATTCGAAAAGCGCAGGAGATGGTGGCGGCGGAAATGGCGAAGGTGACGGGAGGTCTCAAGATTCCGGGTTTCGCCGACTGAAATGCCGGTTCTTCCCCCTCCCGTCGAACGACTCGTCTCCGAGCTTTCGAAGCTCCCCGGCATCGGGGAAAAAACGGCCACGCGCCTCGCGTTTCACCTTCTCCGCACCGAGCCCGCCGAAGTCGAAAAACTCGCGCGCGCTCTGCTCGGGCTCCGGGAAAGTACCCGTTTCTGTTCGGTCTGTTTCGCCCTGACGGACACGGATCCCTGCCGCTTTTGCCAGGATCCGAAGCGCGCGGACGACGTGCTCTGCGTCGTCGAAGACGAGGCGGATCTCGCCGCCATCGAGCGTGCCGGGACGTTCCGGGGCCGCTACCACGTCTTGCAGGGGACACTCTCGCCGCTCGAGGGGGTGGAGCCCGAGCACTTGCGGATCCCCGAACTTCTCCGCCGTCTCGAGGGGGGACGGATCCAGGAGGTCATCCTCGCCACGAACCCGAACGTGGAGGGAGAAGCCACGGCGCTCTACCTGGCCAAGCTCATCAAGCCTCTCGGCGTGCGCGTGACGCGGATCGCGCAGGGGATGCCCGTCGGCGGCGACGTGGAATACGCGGACAGCGTCACCCTCGGCAAGGCGCTCGAGGGCAGGCGGGAGCTCTAGGCAATCTTCTTTTCCGGTGGTTTGTGGGGCTCGGGATGGACGAGAAGGTGTGGGATGCGTCCACCTTCAGCAAGAACCGGGAGCGGCTTTTGCGTGGGGAGGTGGCCGAGGCGTTTTTCGCGGAGGTGCTGGGGCTTGCGCGAGAGCAGGGGCTTCTTTCGGACGAGCACTTCACGGTGGACGGGACACTGGTGGAAGCCTGGGCGAGCCAGAGAAGCTTCCGGCCGAGGGAGGAAGCAGGCGGAGACGGAAAAGAGGAGAAGGGAGGGGCGGATTTCCGCGGGGAGCGGAGGACAAACCGGACGCATGTCTCGAGGACGGATCCGGATGCGAGGCTTTACCGGCGCGGGGATGGGGCGGAGGCGAGGCTTTCGTACCTCGGGCACGTGCTGGTGGACGCAGAGAACCAGCTTGTGGTGGGGGCCAGCCTCACGCGGGCCGAGGGGAGTGCGGAGAGGGAGGCTGCGCTCGAGATGCTCGGGCGGGCACGCTACCGCAGGGGGGGGCGGCCGTTCCCGTCGGCACGCACGCGCACCGCACGGCGGAGCTTCCCGCCGTCGTGCCGGGAAGCGGAGAGGGGGGGATTCGAACCCCCGGACCCTTGCGGGTCACACGATTTCGAGTCGTGCCGTTTCAACCGGGCTCACGCACCTCTCCGAACGGAATTTTCGTTAGCACCGGGGCCCCGAGCCATCAAGGCAGCCGAGGGAAAGGGGGTCGCGGCGCCCTCGGGTGTCAGGAATCCCCTTCCTCGGCGAGGCGCCGGTAAGCTCCCCGGTAGTAGAGGAGGGGCTCGCCCGGACCCGCATCGGCGGCTTCGACGCGACCCACGTAAATGACGTGGTCACCGCCCTCGTAGCGGTGGACGAGCGTGCAGTCGAGGAAGCCCAGGCGGTCGCGGAGCACGGGGCTCCCGGTCGCCACGGTTTCGTAGGGGACGTCGGCGAACTTGTCCCCTCCGGACCGGGCGAACCGCTGCGAGGTTTCCCGCTGGTCGAGGCGGAGAAAGTTGACGGCGAAGGCGCCCGCGCGCTCGAAGTGCGGAAAGCTTTCCGACTTGCGGTCCACGCAGACCAGAACCAGCGGCGGGTCCAGCGAGACGGAGGTGAAGGCGGTCGCGGTGAGTCCGTAGGGCCGGCCGTCCTCTCCCCGGACGGTCACGACCGTCACCCCGGCGGGGAAGTGACCCAGCACGCGACGGAACTCGAGAGGATCGACCGGCATCGGTTCGGTCCTCACCCCTCCAGAGACTCCCTCGGGACCACCCGTCCGACGTACACGTAAGGAAGGTCCTGCGAGGTGACCGGTCTTTCCGCGGCTCGCTCCACCACGTCTTCGAGCCGTGCGACGAAAAGCACGTGGTCTCCGACGGGCCTCAGGTCCTCGACCCGGCAGAGGAGCACGACCGGAGCTCCTTCGAGGACGGGCACGCCGAAGGGGTGAACTTCGAAGCCGAGCGACGCGAGCGGCGCCGAGCTTCCGGAGGCTTCCGCGTAGAAACGATCCTCGAGCCAGCGCGAGTTCTCTCCCACCACGTGAAGGGCGAAACGCCGACTTTCTTCGAGAAGGGTTCGGGCTCGCCGCTCCCGTCCTACGGCCAGAACCAGGAGCGGGGGACGGGAGGAGACGGGCGTCACCCACGACGACGACATCCCGTGGTGCTCCCCGTGCACGGAAGTCGTGAGTACGTAGATGCCCGTCGTCAGCGAGGCCAGGCCGCGTTCGAACTTCGGCTCCAGACGCCCTCCCGTTCAGGAGCTTTTCTGTTCGATCCTTGCCGCTTTCCCGCTCCGCTCGCGCAGGTAGTAGAGCTTGGCGCGCCGCACCTGCCCGCGGGAGACGACCTCGATCTTCTCGATGCGTGGCGAGTGGACGGGGAAAGTCCTCTCGACTCCCACCGAATAGGAAACCTTGCGAACCGTGAAGGTCTCCCCGGTCCCGTGCCCGCGCCGCCCGAGAACGACGCCTTCGAAGACCTGGATCCGTTCCTTGTCTCCTTCGACGACCCGGACGTGGACCCGCACGGTGTCGCCGGGCCGGAAGTCCGGGAGGTCGGTCCGAAGCTGGGCCTGCTCGATCTTGTCGATGATTCGGTTCATACGCGCGCCCCGACGGGCGAACGCTACCCTCTATCGCGGTGCCCGCAGCCGGTCAAGGATCACCGCCGCCGCGGCTCTCACGGAGAGGTGGTTGTACGGCCCTGTTCCCCGAACGGGCTCGAGCGTGGCGTCGGCCCTCTCGAACACTTCGGGAGCCAGTCCCCAACCCGTGCCGAGCACGAGAAGCACCGGTTCGCGCTCGAGCCGGGCCCGGAGTTCGTCGAAGGAAATTCTGCCGGGACCCTCCCGGGCCGACGTCGCCACGATCGCCGGGCGTCGGCCCGCTTCGCGTTCGGCCGCGACGACGGCCCGGTCGAGGTCCTCCGCGAGCTCGACGAGCTCGAGAGCTTCCTTGCGAGTCCAGTTGTAGGTGCTCCCGTACCCGGAGAGCCAGTGCTCGAGGATCCTGCGGGCCAGAAGCTGCAGCGCTCGGACGGGCGTCACGACGTAGAACCGGCGCACCCCGTACGTCTTCGCGGAGCGGGCGATGTCGTGGATGTCCATGTTCGTGACGGCCGTCGTCACGATCCGGCCGTCCTTGTCGAGGACCGGGAAGTGGAGGAGGGCGAGGAAGAGATCACCCATGGCGGAGGCGGGCGAGAAACGCGCGATCTTCCTCGTCGAGCTCGGCCTGCTCGAGGAGGTCCGGTCGCCGTTCGGCGGTACGGCGGAGCGCCTGTTCGCGCCGCCACCGGGCGATGGCCCCGTGGTCACCCGAGAGCAGGACCTCCGGCACGCGGAGCCCTCGGAACTCGGGGGGACGCGTGTATTGCGGGTATTCGAGAAGCCCCCGCGCGAAAGACTCGTCGGCGACCGAGTCCGCGCATCCGACGACACCCGGTACGAACCGGCTCACGGCGTCCACGACGACGAGCGCGGCCACCTCGCCCCCGGAAAGCACGTAGTCTCCGACGGAAAGTTCCGTGTCCACGAACTCGCGCACGCGTTCGTCCACGCCTTCGTAGCGGCCCGCGACGAGTGCGAGCGCGGGGAACTCCGCGAGTTTCCGAGCCAGGCGCGAGGTGAGGACCTCGCCCTGCGGCGAGAGGAGGATCTTGTAGGGCCTGGGTTCGGTCGCCTCGACGGCTTCGAGTGCGGCCACGATCGGCTCGACCTTCATGACCATGCCGGGGCCTCCCCCGTAGGGAGCGTCGTCGGTGACGCGGTGCTTTCCCGGGGCGTATTCGCGAACGTCGACGAGACGGAATTGCAGCACGCCCCGCTCCTGCGCCTTGCCGAGGAGACTCGTCCGCAGGGGGGACTCGAAAAATTCGGGGAAGAGCGTGAGGATGTCGAACCGCACCGCGAGGCTAGCTTTCCAGCTTCACGGCAGGTCGTCCAGAAGCCCCGGCGGCGGGTCGACGACCATGCGTCCCGCGCCCGGGTCCACCTCGAGCACGACGGGGCGTACGAAGGGCAGGAGAACTTCGGCCCCGGCCCCCTCCACGACACAGACGTCGTGGGCCGGCGTGGGCAGAAGCCGGGAGACCCTTCCCAAGAACCTCCCCTCGCGGGTGAAGACGCGAAGACCCACGAGTTCGAAGTGGTAGAGCTCGTCAAGTCCTTTGGGCGGGAGGTCCTCCGCGTCGACCTCGACGGAAAAGCCGACCAGGGCTTCCGCCTCGTCTCGCGTCCGCACTCCCTCGAACGTCAGCAGCACGAAGGACTTGTGGCGGCGGGCTCCCGAGACGACGAGCCGCTTGCTCTCTTCCCCCCGGCGCAGGACGACTTCGAGCCCGCGCCTGGCCGTCTCCGTCGCGGGGTTGTAGGGAAGCATCCGGACCTCGCCCCGGATGCCGTGGGCGTTCACGATGCGACCGAGCTCGACGAGGCGGGAGCGCTCCTCGCCGTGCGAGGACATCGGAACATCGCCGGGAAGTGTTCTCTCCGGTCGCCGGGCCGGAGGACTACTTTTCCTCGATGATGTCGAGGACCACCTTGCGGTTGGTGCGCGAAGCCGCCGCGTTCAGGATCGTCCGGATGGACTTCGCCGTGCGCCCCTGTTTGCCGATGATCCGCCCGAGGTCTTCCTTGGCGACCTTGAGCTCCAACACGGACGCGTTCTCTCCCTGCGTTTCCTTCACCTCCACCGCATCCGGGTTGTTGACCAAGGCCTGGGCCAGGTGCAGGAGCAGTTCTTTCATGGTCGCCTCTCCTGGTTACGTGCCTTCCGGTTCGAGCGGCAGACCGGTGCGGCGAATGAGGCGTGCCACGGTGTCGGTCGGCTTCGCCCCCCGCCGAAGCCAGAGCCGCAGTTTTTCCTCGTCGATTCGCACCCGCGCGGGCGTGAAGTGCGGGTCGTAGGTCCCGATCTGGTCGAGACGGCGGCCGTCCCGCTTGACGCGCGAGTCCGCGACGACGATGCGGTAGACGGGATGCTTTTTCCCCCCGTGACGAGCCAGTCGAATGGATGTCGGCATGTCGGAACTCCCCTCCTTCAAACGGGCAAGCGGGACCCTTGCCGCCCGGCAAGTTTGCTCATCTTCTTCATCATTTTTCGCATTTCCAGGTACTGCTTGAGGAATCGGTTCACGTCCGCCACCGTGGTGCCGCTCCCCATGGCGATACGGCGCCGGCGGCTCCCGTTCAGGATCGTGTGGTCTCTCCGTTCTTCTCTGGTCATCGAGTTGACGATGGCTTCGACCTTCCGGAGCTCGGATTCGGCACGCTCGGGGTCGATCTGCCGCAGCACTTTCCTCGCCCCGGGCACCATGGCGAGCAGCTCGCTCAGGGGCCCCATTTTGCGGACCGCCCGGAGGTGCTCGCGGAAGTCTTCGATGGTGAATTCCTTGCGACGCAGCTTGCGCTCGAGCTCCTCGGCCTTCTCCCGGTCGTAGGCCCGCTGCGCCCGCTCCACCAGCGTGAGCACGTCCCCCATGCCGAGGATGCGGCTCGCCATGCGGTCCGGGTGGAACGGCTCGAGCGCGTCGATTTTTTCGCCCGTGCCCGCGAAGTAGATCGGGCGCCCCGTGACCGCGTGGACCGAAAGCGCGGCCCCGCCGCGCGCGTCTCCGTCGAGTTTCGTGAGCACCACACCGTCGATCCCGAGACGCTCGTGGAACCCTTTCGCGACGTTCACGGCGTCCTGGCCGACCATCGCGTCGACCACGAGCAGGATCTTCCGCGGTGTTACCGCTTCCCGGATTCGCTCGAGCTCCTGCATGAGCTCTTCGTCGACGTGGAGTCTCCCCGCGGTGTCGAGGAGCACGACGTCGTGGTCCCGTTCTTTCGCCGCGACGAGGGCCGCTCGGGCGATCGCGACGGGGTCTTGCCCCGGCCGCGTCGGGTGGACCGCGCAGCCCGCCTGCACGCCGAGCTGGACGAGCTGGTCGATGGCGGCGGGCCGGTAGACGTCGGCGGGAACCAGGTAGGGCTGCCTTTTCCTCTCTTCCTTCAGGTACCGGCCGAGCTTGGCCACGGTCGTCGTTTTCCCCGAACCGTGCAGTCCCACGACCATGACGACCGCGGGCCACGGTGGCTCGGGGTCGAAAGTTCCGACACTTTCCCCCATGACGCGCCGGAGCTCGTCGTGGACGATTTTGACGAACTGCTGCTCCGGCGTGAGGCTCCGGAGGACCTCCTGCCCTAGCGCCTTTTCGCGCACGCGCTCGACGAAGTCCTTGACGACGTGGAAATGCACGTCGGCGTCGAGCAGGGCGAGCCTTACCTCGCGTACGGCTTCCTCGACGTTCTTTTCCGTGATGCGCCCGAGCCCGCGGATTTTTCGGATGGTCTGCTCGAACTTCTCGGTGAGGGTCTCGAACATCGGGGAGGGGGGCCCTCTAGGGACGGACGTAGGCTTGCGCGGGAAGGTACAGAAAGCCTCCCGGGATGTCAACGGGTGCCGACTCGGGACAGGAGTTCCGAGTGGGGTCGTCTTTCGCCGTCGAGAAAAGACACACCGCTCGGGTTCCAGGATACCGGCGGAAAAAGCTCCGGGGCGCCGGCCGGAGGGCGTTTTTCCCGGCCGAAGCTCCCTTCCGATCCGCGAAGCCCGGGGGGTTTCGAAGAAAAGCTTCCTTCTCGCGCGTGCGGGGCCAGGTGGGGCCGCACGCGCGCGGCTCGGGGGCCGTCCTCCTCTGCCGTCCGGCGCCGCGAGGACCGGAGTGGAGAGGGGGGGCGGGCGCCTTTCCCTGGCGCCCTTCGGGGGACACGGGCGACGGCCCGCTCGAGCAGGTCAGGCCGCCCGTAGGATCGCCGGTCGGAAGCGCTGTCGCGGTCGGTCCGCTTCCGAGCGTTCCCAGTCGAGGAGCGCCTTGCGCAGGCAGTCGGGGTCGAACCCGAAAAGTTCGCAGAGGTTCACGAAGGAGAAAGCGGAATCCCAGTCCGTGGCACAGATCCATTCTTTGGTCTCCCGGAACTCCTCCTGCTCCTCCTCCGATTCCGCCCGTGCCGTCCGGCAAAAGACCTCGATCCCGTCCGCCAGCACCGCCCACATGAGTGCCATTTCGCCGGAAAGGCCGCTTTGGCTCCTCCGGGCCTCGTAGAACTGCTCGGGTAGAACCAGATCGCTCCCGAAAAGCCCGTGCAAGAGCTCCTCGATCTGACCAGGATCTCCGTAACGTTCCATCCGGTGCCTCCGTCGAACTCCGAACGACGGAGTAGCAAATCCATTGCCAACGGGATCCGCCCGAATTGCGGCTTGACGGCCCCGACGGTTCCCCCCAAGGGTCCGCCGTTGTGCGCCCCCGCGTTCGAGCCTGGACAGGCCGGTCCCGGGCAGCCGTTCAGCCCCGACCGGTAGCGGAAGCGAGCCTCGTCTTTACGAGTTCCCGGTAGAGGGTTTGCATTTGCCGGGTCACCGGCCCCACTTTCCCGGAGCCGACCGGGCGCTCGTCGATGCGCACGATCGGCAGCACTTCGACGACGCTCGACGTGAGGAAAGCTTCTTCCACTTCCCCGAGCTTGTCCACCGGGACGGGGCGCTCGAAGACTTGGAGCCCCGCGGCTCGCCCGAGCTCGAGGACTCGTTCGCGCACGATACCGGCCAGGATGGACTCGAGAGGCGGGGTTACGAGGCGTCCCCGCCAGACGACGAAGAAATTCGCCGTGGTGGCCTCGGTCACGTGTTTTTTCTCGTTCACGTAAAGACCCTCGATGGCTCGGTGCCGCCGGATGATCGGCTGAGCCAGGATCGCCGGAAGGTAGTCGAGAGTCTTGTGTTCGGCGAGAAAACCGTTCCGGGTGTACGGGAGAAGAACCGCCCGTCCTCCTCGTTCCTGGGCGCGCGGGATCGTGGGGTCGATCGGCACCGCGTGGACGACGGTCGTGGGGGCCTGTCCCGCGGGGGGAGGCAGGCCGAGCGGTGCGGGGCCCCGCGTCACGGTGATCCGCACGCGCGCGTCGACACGCAGGAGGCGGTTTCTGGCGAGAAGCTTTCGGATGCGGCCCGGCCAGTCGGTACGCGGTAGCCGGATGCCGAGCACCTGACACGAGCGGTCGAGGCGGTCGAGGTGGTCGTCGAGACCGAACGGCTCGCCACGGTAGCTCCGCAGGGTTTCGAAGAGACCGTCGGCATAGAGGAAACCCCGGTCAAAGGCGCTCACCGAGGCGCGGCTGCCCGGGACCACCCGTCCGTTCACGTCGACGTAGCTGCGAGTCCAACTCATGACGCCCCCCGCGCGCGACCTCGAAGAAACTTCGGGCCTTCAGCAGCACTTCGTCGTGTTCCCTCTCGGGTACGGAATCGGCGACGATGCCACCGCCCGCATAGTAGCGCAATTCGTTTTGCATTAACACCGCCGTTCTTATGGCGATGTTCGAGACGAACCACTCCTCCCCGTCGAGGAGTCCCAGCGAGCCCGTGTAGAACCCCCGCGGAAAGGGTTCGAGCTCGTCGATGATTTCCATGGCCCGGATTTTCGGAGCGCCCGTGATCGAGCCTCCGGGAAACGTCGCCCGGAGGAGGTCCTCGGTCGTGACGCCAGGCCGCAGCGTGCCGGCGACCTCGGATTCGAGGTGAAACAGCGTCGGCAAGGTTTCGAGGCGCGCGAGCGTCCGGACGTGGACGGTTCCGATCCGGCAGACCCTGCCCAGGTCGTTGCGTTCGAGATCGACGATCATGACGTGCTCGGCCAGATCCTTGGGACTTCCGAGGAGCCGCTCGCCGAGAGCCCGGTCTTCTTCGGGCGTCCTTCCTCGGGGCATCGTTCCCTTGATCGGGAAGGTCGCGACCTCGAAGCCCCGCCGGCGAAGGAAGCACTCGGGAGAGTTGGAAAGAAGGGCGAAGCCGTCCCCTTCGAGGTAGCCGGAAAAGGGGGCGGGATGCCGTGCGAGCCAGGACCGGAAAAGCCGCCGCGGGCAACCCGAAAAACGGAGGGAAAACCGTACCGCGAGATTCACCTGATAGATGTCGCCCGCACGGATGTACTCGAGCGCTCGCGAGACCGCGCGCAGGTGAGCGGGCCTCTCCGGCAGGCACACGGGCCGGGAGAACCGGGAAGCGACGGGCGCCTCCGGTGCGAGCGGCCGAAAGGCGAGCTTCTCGAGCCAGCGTGCTCTCCGGTCCAGGTCGGACGGAGAGAGCACGCGGGAACGAAGCGTGTAGCGCCGCTCGCGGTAAGAGTAGGCGAGGAGCCACGGGTGGACGGCGTAGAAGAGGACGGGCCCCTGGGACGGTTTTTCGGGCAAGGCCGGTTCGAAGACTCGGCCGAGCTCGTAGCCCAGCGCGAGGAGGACCCCCCCTGCCGGTTCGGGCGGGGGCGGGGAGGGTCGCGATGCCCGGAGGCGTCGCGACGCTTCGCACGCGCGCGCGAGCAGTGCCTCGGCAGCCCGAGTGCCCTCCCGCGCGGCTGCCGGAGCGCCGGCGCTCCCGAACTCCCGGGGCTCGCACCCGAGCCAGGCTTCGCCTTCTCCCCACGAGTCCGGGTTCCCTCCGTCGAGGAGAAAAACACCCGGGCTCGGAGGCAGGCGGAGCAGCAGCTCGGCCGGGGAGACGGGTAAGTCCAGCTCGCGGATCGCCATGGTCGTTCCGATTCTCGGGAGTCTTTATGCGCCGGAAAGGGGGCTCCTGCCAACGAGGGAGGTGAATCTTTTCGGAGAACTGCGTAGAATCCGGTCGTGACCTCCTGCGGAAGGGGAGAAAACCCGTCGCGATGAACGCGCCCGTCAGTCTCATCCGGCGCCTTGCCCGAGTCACGGTCGGAATCGAAACCCGAGTGCGCCAGAGTCACCCCTCGGCCGCCATCCTGGGGGCGGAGCGCTCCGGCACGGGAACCGTCGTCGACCCCGAGGGGCTCGTGTTGACCGTGAACTACGTCGTGGTCGGTGCGGAAAGCATCGAGGTCACGCTGGGAAGCGGCCACGTCTATCCGGCACGTCTCGTAGGGCAGGATTTTCGTACGGGGATCGCCGTGTTGCGGATCGAGGGGATCCCGGTTCCTTGCCGCTACCCTTCGCCCCGCAGGTCGGAAACGTGCCGTCCGGGCGAGGACGTCGTCGTGCTCGCGAGTCTGGGTGGCGAGAAGCGCAGGGCGAACAACGGCGTCATCACGGCCATCGAGCCCTTCGACGCCTACTGGGAGTACCGGCTCGAGCGGGCCATCTTCACGACGGCCGTCAACCCCGGGCTCGGCGGGGCGCCCCTTTTCGACCTCCGCGGCAACCTCCTCGGGATCGTGGCCCTCGACCTGGGACAGATCGGCCGCTTCACGCTCGCCATCCCGATCGACGCGTTCCTGGACGCCCGGGACGAGCTTCTGGCCCACGGCCACCGCGTGAGCGAGCTCCCCCGGGCGTGGGTCGGACTCTACTGTTACACGGAACGCGACCGCGTCATCGTGGCGGGGGTGCTCCCCGGCTCCCCGGCGGAAGCCGCCGGACTGCGCCCCGGAGACGTCATCCTCGCCGTGGACGAACAGGAAGTCGGGAGTCGGGCGGATCTCTACCGTTCGCTCTGGAAAAGACGGCCGGGCGAGCGGGTGAGGTTTCGGGTCTACCGGGACCGACAGGTCGTGTCCGTCGAGGTCGCGGCGCTCAGCGTCGAGGAGTTTTTCGCTTGACGCCTTAACGCGCGCCCGCGCGAGCTCGCAACCGGGGGCGTTCCCGCTCCGCCCGGAGCAGGCGGCGCAGCGAAGTGCGAAACGGGGGCCGGGCCACGCCGCGCTCGGTCACGATGGCCGTGACGAGCTCGTGCGGCGTCACGTCGAAGGCGGGATTCTCGACCCGGATTCCGTCCGGGGCCACGGGACGGTCGGCAAAGCGGGTCACTTCCTGCGGGTCTCGTTCTTCGATCGGGATGTCCCGGCCGGTCTCGCACTCGAAGTCGACCGAGGAAAGCGGTGCCGCCACGTAGAACGGAATTCCGTGCTCGCGGGCGAGAACGGCGAGCGTGTACGTCCCGATCTTGTTGGCCACGTCGCCGTTCGCGGCCGTGCGGTCGGTGCCCACGATGACGCAGCGGATCCTGCCCTGCCGCATCAGCAGCCCCGCGGCGCTGTCGACCACGAGCGTCGTGGGGATCCGGTCCTTCCGTAGCTCCCACGCCGTGAGCCTCGCTCCTTGCAGGAAGGGTCGGGTTTCCGTCACGACGACTTCGAAGGTGGGGTGGCGTTCGTACGCCGTCCGGATGACGCCGAGGGCCGTACCGTAGCCCGCGGTCGCGAGGGCACCGGCGTTGCAGTGCGTGAGCACCAGACCGGTGCGGGGGAGCAAGGGCGCCCCGTGGCGCCCGATGGCGAGGTTCGCCGCGATGTCCTCCTCCTGGATGGCGAGGGCCTCCCGCAGGAGAGCCTCGCGCACGGCCTCCGGGCCGCGCGCGCGGGAGCTCTCGAACGCGCGCCTCATCCTCGCGATCGCCCAGAAGAGATTGACCGCCGTGGGGCGGGTCGCGGCGAGGCGGCGGCACATTCGCTCGAACGTGCTCCTCGACGTAGGGTCGGCCGCTTTTCTCGCGCCGAGTGCGATGCCGAAGGCGGCGCTCACGCCGATCGCGGGCGCCCCTCGGACCACCATGGTTTCGATGGCGCGGGCGACTTGCTCGTACGTGCGCAGGACGCGGTACACTTCGCGACGGGGGAGCAGCCTCTGGTCGATCATGACCACCGCCCCGTCGCGCCACTCGACCGGACGGATCGATACCACGCCCTTTCGATTACCGTTCGGCGTCCGCGAGGGCAAGGCGTGCTTCCGGAACGGGAGGGCCTGTGTTAAGGGGCACGGAGCGGGTTGTTCCTCGTCTTTTTCGGACAGCGAGAAGTCTCTTGGCCAAGATCGCCATACTCGGCGGAACCGGTCCGGAAGGGATCGGCCTCGCCATGCGGCTCGTGAGTGCCGGAGAATCCGTCTGGATCGGCTCGCGGAGTCGGGAACGTGCCGCACTTGCCGCCAAACGCGTTCTTTCCGCGGTCCCTGGCGCGCAGGTCGCGGCGGGCCTCAACTCGGAGGTGGCTGCCCTCGGGGAAGTCGTGGCGATCTGCGTTCCGTTCGCGGGCCTCGACGAAGTCGTGGCCGAGAGCGCCGCGTCCCTCGCGGGGAAAGTCGTCCTCGACGTCGTGAATCCCCTCGAGCGGAAAAAACGGCGCGTTCCTCCCGCGCGTCGTGCCCGAGGGCTCGGCGGGCGCGCGGGTCGCGCGGCTCGTGCCGGGCGCGCGGGTGGTGAGCGCGCTCAAGACGCTCAGCGCCGAACATTTGCAGGAACTCGCGAAGCCCCTGGAAGGGGACGTGTTTCTCTGCTCGGACGACCCCGAGGCGAAAGCCTTCGTCGCGGAGATCGTCTCCCGCCTGGTGAACCTTCGCCCGCTGGACGCCGGACCTTTGCGGCTCGGGGCGGTCGTCGAAGGGATCACGGCGCTTCTCTTGAACCTGAACCGCCGCTACAAGGCCGTCACTTCGGTGCGCATCCTGGGCCTCGAGCACGTGACCCGCTCGCGCTAGCGGCCGAGTTTCTTTTCGATCTCGCGCTGCCGGAGCTCGACCCTCCGGATCTTGCCACTCACGGTCTTCGGAAGCTCCTCCACGAACTCGACTTCGCGGGGGTACTTGTACGGCGCGGTGACGCGTTTGACGTGCTCCTGGAGCTCGCGGGCGAGTGCCTCGGACGGCTCGTAGCCGGGCCGGAGCTTCACGAAGGCCTTCACGATGGAGCCCCTTTCCGGGTGGGGGCTCGCCACGACGGCCGATTCGAGGACGGCCGGATGTTCGAGCAGCGCGCTTTCGACTTCGAAGGGGCCGATGCGGTAGCCGGCGCTGATGATGACGTCGTCCGCCCGGCCGACGAACCAGAGGTAGCCGTCCTCGTCCCGGTAGCCGCGGTCGCCCGTGACGTACCACTCGCCGCGCCAGCACGCCCGGGTTTCCTCGGGGTTTTTCCAGTACTCGAGAAAAAGGCCCGGCACGCGTCCCCGGAGCGCCAGGTCGCCCGTTTCTCCCGGCGGAAGCTCGTTGCCTCGTTCGTCGATCACGCGGAGGTCGTGCCCCGGGAAGGGACGACCCATGGAGCCGGGTCGGATCTCCATGCCCGGCAAATTGGCGGCGAGGAGGATCGTCTCGGTCTGGCCGTAGCCGTCGTGAATCCAGAGGCCGAAGGCTTCTCGCCACGTTTCGATGACCTCCGGGTTCAGGGGTTCGCCGGCACCCGTGCAGTGGCGGAGCCGCGGGAAACGGTAGCGCGACAGATTTTCCTTGACGAGAAGGCGGTACTCGGTGGGTGGCGCGCAGAACACCTCGACGGGGTGCTTTTCCAGGAGCCGGAGCTCGCGCTCCGGCTCGAAGCGCCCCGCGTACTGGAAGACGCAAGCTCCCTGGTTCCAGGGACCGAAGAGCACCCCGTAGGCGGCCTTGGCCCAGCCCGTGTCCGAAGTCGTCCAGTGGAGCTCCCCTCCCCGGAGATCGAGCCAGTACCGGCCGGTGTACCGGTGGGCGAAGGTGTAGGCATGGGCGTGGAGGACCGCCTTCGGGTCTTTCGTCGTCCCCGACGTGTAGAAACAGATGGCGGGCTCGGCGGCGGGTGTCGGCTCCGCTTCCCAGCGGTCCGAGCACGGGGCGAGAAGCTCGCTCCAGTTTCTCCAGCCCGGAACGGGATCGCCCACGGCGACGAGCACCCGGAGGTCGTCGCACTCCTTCCGGACGCTTTCGACGAGGGGGACGAGAGCGGAGGTCGTCACGATGGCCCGAGCACCGCTGTGCCGCGCCCGGTAGAGGATGTCTTTCGGCCGCAGGGTCGACGTGCAGGGAATCACGAGCGCGCGCGCCCGGAGCCCGCCCACGAAGGCCAGGAACCACTCCGGGATTTTGGGGAGCATGAGGAGAAGGGGGTCCCCTTCGCGCAGCCCGAGCCCCCTCAGCGCGTGGGCGAAGCGCGTGCTCTCCCGCGCGATGTCGCGGAAGCCGAACCGGCGGACGCTTCCGTCCTCGCCCTCCCAGAGGAGCGCGGGCCGGTTACCTTCCGCGGCCAGCCGGTCGACGACGTCGGTGGCGAAGTTGAACGTCGCGGGGACGTCCCACCGGAAGTTTCGGTAGAGTTCGTCGTAATCCACGTGCGGTCCTCCTCGTGTTTTCCTCGCGGGTGAGCGCCAGGGCGACGAATCGGTCGAGGTCGAAGGCCTCGCGGAATTCGGGGATGCGCTTGAAGCTCCGGTCGATGTATGCGTGGTATCCGTCCGTTTCGACCTCGAGCACGTAAGGTCCTTCGGCCGTGTGCAGGAGGTCGACGGCGGCGACCTCGGCGCCGAAGATTTCCGCCGAACGCAGGGCGAGCTTGCGGATCTCCTCGCTCGTCTCGAGAACGAACCGATAACTCGCACCCGTGGCGGCCGTCACGATCCAGTCCCCCCGCGTGAGGATCCTTCTGCGGAAACGTTCGGTCCAGAAAGCGATCTGCCCTTCGGCGACGTAGGCCCGCAGCACTCGTGGTGGCTCGCCCCCGCGTCCGTGGAGGAGCCGCTGGAGGAAAAAAGGGGGAGGGTAACGCAGGACGCCGTCGTGGAGCTTCGGTTCCGGTCCGGCCTCGGGGAGAAATTCGAGACGCCGGAGCGTTCCCGGGCGTTCGCCGACGAGTTCTCCGTCCTCCTCGCGGACGACCCAGTGATCGAGACCGCCGGCCGAGCTGCGGCTTTTGAGAACGGCCGAGCCGTGGAGTCGGACGAACTCGCGAGCTTCTTCGGCCGACGTCGTGAACAGGGTCTCCGGCACCGGCACACCACGGCCCAGAAGCCTCTGCGAAGCCACGAGCTTGTCCCAGCAAAGCTCGTGGCACTCGGGCCGGTTCACGATTTCCGCGCGCGGGAAGAGGTCGCGCAAGAACTCGGCGGGGCGGGCGCTTTCGCCGGGCGGGAGCTCGAACGGTAGCACGTAAAGGCGCTCGACCCGGCGCCGGCGTACGGGCTCGCGCAGAGAGTTTTCGAGAAGGAGCGGCACGATCTCCCGCCCTTCGGAGCGAGCGGCTTCGAGCGTGTCCTGCACGATCGGTTCCACCCACGGCGCCGCATCCCGGCCGAAAAGCAACGCGAACATGGTGGGCGCCTCACGCGACGGCCCGGAGCGCCGGGCGCGCCTTGCGGGCGGACGCCGCGATGTACTTCCGAGTGACCGGGGACAGGTCGTCCGGTGCCACCAGGATTTCCACGAGGGCGAACTCTTTTTGCTCGGCCGCTTCTTCGAGTGCTTCGCGCAACTCGCCCACCGTCCCGACCTTCCGCCCCCAGCCACCCCAGGCGCGGGCGAGCTCGGCGTAGGGCCAGTCGGGAATCCGCAGGAGGTCTTCCCGCTCCGCCACCGGCCGGAAGATGCCCCAGCCCCCGTTGTTCATGAGCAGCACGATCGGGTTCGCCCCGTGGCGTTTCGCCTGCGGAAGCTCCTGCCCCGTCATCTGGAAAGCGCCGTCGCCGCAGAGCACGATCGGGCGCTTTCCCGTGCCGATCTGCGCTCCGATGGCACCCGGCACGCCGAAGCCCATCGACGCGTAATAGCCCTGTGCCAGGTATCCACCGCTTCCCTCGACGCGGACGTCGAGGCCGGCGAACAGCATGTCGCCCGACTCCGCGACGACCGTGTAGCCCTTTTTGCCCCGCAGGAAGCGATTGAGCTCGACGAGCACGTCCGCCACACGGATCCGCCGCCGTGTCCCGGAAGGCTGCGGAGCCAGGTTGTCGGCGTAGCGGACTTTTTCGTCGTGCTTCCGGAGCCGCACTTTCAGGAGCTCGCGCACGTACTGCCGGAGCGTGACGTCGGTGTAGGTATGGAAGCTGATGTTGACCCGGTTGTCGACGGCCCAGATCGAGCGTGCCCGGTTGATTTGCGGCGGCCGGCTTCCGAGGTTCATGTCCGTGAGCAGCGTACCCAGGTTCAAGACGAGGTCCGCCGCGTCCACCCTTTTCCGGATCGGGTCCGGGCTCAGGGGGCCGATGTGCACCCCCATGTGCAGCGGATGGTCCATCGGGAAGGCGCCTTTGGCGAGCACGGTGGTCATCACCGGTGCCCCCATTTTCTCGGCGAGCTCCACGATTTCCCGGGCGAGCCGATACCGGTAGGTTTCGATCCCGACGATCGTCACGGGTTTCCGGCTCGCGTTCCAGCGGTCTCGGGTTTCCAGGACGGCTTCCCGCAGCTTGCGTTCGTCCGACCGGGCGTAGTGGAGCGTGCCGTCCCACTCGAGGATGTCTTTCGGCACCGGGATGGGGCAGTCCACCATGTCGCGGTGGATCTCGAGGTAGCCCGGCCTTTGCTCGAGCCACATGGTGCGAACGACCTCGTCGATCTCGCGGGCGGCGCGCAGGGGGTCGTCGAGGATCTTCGCCGCGCAGGTGACCTCGCGATAGATGTGGAACTGGGATTCGATTTCCTTGGCCTGGTGGTGGATCAGGGTGCCGAGCTTGCGTTCTTCTTCGCCGGGACCTCCGCTGATCACCAGGATCGGAACGCGCTCGGAGAACGAACCGGCGACGGGGTTCACCATGTTGTGACCGCCCGCCCCGTAGGTGACGCACACGACGCCGATGCGTCCCGTCGCCCGGGCGTAGCCGTCGGCCGCGAAGCCCACCCCCGGCTCGTGGGAGAACGTCACGATGCGGAGCCCTCGCTTTTTTCCGAAACGCTGGAAGAGCTTGAGGACGAGGTCGCCCGGGATCCCGAACAGGATCTCGACGCCGATTTTCCGCAGATAGGCGACGAGGAAGTCGCCGAGCGGCATCCGTGGCTTCATCACGGGCCCATCATAGCAATTCGAGGACCCGCCGGCAGCCTCGGGCTCGGTGGCCGCCGGCGCGCTCCGTCGGGCGGTCGCTTTACTTTTTCCCGAGCGGGTTCCGCCAGCGCAGGCCCGGAAAGCGCTCGAAGTCGTTGTCGTTCGAGTGGAGCTCGCAACCGTGCTCGATGGCGAGGGCTGCGAGATGCGTGTCCGTCACGAGCCTCCCCGCGACCTGTGTCGCCTCGAAGAGCCGGCGTACGATCGCGAGATGTCGCGGGCCGGGCTCGAGAGGTTGCACGTTGGGAAACTCGAACCAGCCCGAGACGATCTCCAGGGCTTGCAGCGGGCGGAGCGGGGAGGTCAGGACGGCGGGATGCGTCACGACGCGGAGGAAGCCGAACGTCACGGCCCACGGCATGCCGACAGGGACGTCTTCGTTCACCAGGTCTTCCCACCAGGAGCGGGCCCGGGCGTGCCAGGGGGCTCCTGCGTTGTGGGCGTAGACGAGCAGGTTCACGTCAGGCACGACCATGCCGGCGTCGGGCGGCGAGCGTTTCTTCGAGCTCGAGATCGTCGGAGAGCTGGTTCAGACGGAGGGGGTCGACACCGGGGCGAAAGGGGCTCGTGAAGACTCGAACTCGGTAGCGCTTTCGGCGTGCTCGCGAGCCATGCGGAGAGGCGAGCCCCCGGCGCAAGGCCGAGTTGACGGCTTCTTTGAAGGACACGCCCGTGCGTCGGACGACCTCCCGGAGCTTGGCCGCGACGTCCTCGTCGAGCGTCAGCGTCGTTCTCACGGAGGCATCATGACATCGAAGCGCTCGATGTCAAGATGCTTTCTTGCCGAGTTCCGCGAGGCGCGAGAACACGCGGTCCACCGACGACGGGTCGGCGAGCGCGACGAGCGTTTCGTAGGCGTCGGGCCGGGCGAGCTCCGACGGCACGAAGTAGCCCAGGTAGTCGTTCGCGTAGCCCAGGAGCATCCAGGGTCTCGGGCGCCTCTCTCGGAGTCTCCGCGCGAGCTCCGAGAGGGGCTCCCCGCCGAGAGCGAGCAGGTCGATGCCCCCGAGTCGAAGGCAGAGAATTTCCGCCTCCCAGGGGGGCGGGCCCAGGAGGGACTCGGGTCCTCCGAGCGTGGCGAGGAGCGTCCTGGCAAGCTCGGCGTCCTCGGGCCCGGCCCCGGCGCCGGTCTCGCCCCCGGAAAGGCGCGGGGAAAGCTCGAGCGGGACGCGTTCGGCCACTGCCTCGAGGGTTTCGCCGCCGACCCGGTGCGCGCGGTGCGCCGCCGCTCGGATGCCCTCGGCGAGCTTTTCTCCCAGCCGGAGGACTTCCCGCTCGCTCCGGTCCGTCCGCGCGAAGCGCGTGCTCGCGTCGCCGGCCGCTCCGTTGAAAAGAACCACCGGGCTTCCGAGCGCGCTCTCGGCCAGGTCGGTCGCCGCGCCGAAGAAATCGCGCGAGTAGCGGAGGTTGTCGGGGCCCAGGACCGTCGGGTGACAGGAGAACTGGGCCAGGACTCCCGCCGTACGGTTCGCCGCACGTGCGACGAGCACGCGGACCGTCCGATCGACGAAACCATGGGGACTCCGCCGGTTCGTGGCGACTCCTTCGACTTCCTCCTCGCCGAAAAAGAGCTCCACCGGCACCGTGCGGCTCGCGGCTTCGCGGGCGGCTTCGACGACCCGCGCGGCCAGGTCTTCCTCGTAGCGGCGGAGGACTTCCGGTCTCCCCGGGACGAAAACCGCAGGGCCCGCGTGCGTGTGCGTCGCCGCGAGAAGAACGGCTTCCGCGGGGCAGGAGAGCGCCTCTCCGATCGCACGCCGCAGCGGCGCCGTCCACTCCCGCGAGACACAGAGAAGGTCGAGAGCGCAAAGACACGCCTTGCCCGACTTTCCCCCGAAGACGGAAACCCGGCAGAAAAGCCGGTCGGCCGCACCCCGTGCCACGCCGCTGCGCGCCGCGTAACCGCTCATGGGAAGGCCCACGGGGGGAGTGATGTCGATTTTGGCGAAGCCGAACCGCACGGTCGAACGAGGGCGAGATTCGTCCGCGGAAAAGAAAGATTCAAGCCCGCCGGGAGCGGGGGGCGCCACGGGTTCGGACGAAATTCCCGCTCCGCCAAATTTCGCGCGAGAAAATCCAAGGAGATCGACGGGCCCGGTCGCGCCCGGCGGATTTTCTCGCACGCTCCACGCGCTGTCGTGGTCGTGGTTGTCGGAAGGGCCCGCTCTGTCGGGTCCGTGTTCATGCGTGGCACGTCCGTTCGCCCCCGGGGCCACCCGGTCCTGCTCGACCTCGAAGGACGCGGAAAAAGGCGGAAGGCAAGGAGCCCCGAAGGGCCGGGGAAGGCTGCGGGCGTTTCCGGCGCACGTTTGCCCCGCAGGGCCGCCGCTTGTAGAGATTTCCCGAGAGGGGCGGGTCTTTGGACAACCGAGGAAAGATCGAGGTGCGGGTCGTTCCCGGTGCACCGCGGGACGAGATCGTCGGCTGGGTCGACGGTGCGCTCAAGGTCCGAGTGGCCGCGCCGCCGGAGAAGGGGGCGGCGAACCGCGCACTCGAGCGACTTCTGTCCCGGGAACTCGGCCTTCCCGCCGCGCGGGTGCGTATCGTGGCGGGCGGAAGTTCGCGGAGAAAACTCGTCGAAGTGGAAGGACTCGCGGCGGACGAAATCCGGGCGAGAATCGGAGCCGTGGACTCTCGGGGCCGAAAGAAGCGAGAGTTCCGCCCATGAGCGAATGGAAAGAACCCGACCACGTCGACGCTTATCTCGAGCGGGCCGAGAGGATCCCACACCGCGCCGAAGGCGAAGCCGTGCTCCTCGAAGAACTGCCGCGCGAGGTCCGGAGCGTGCTCGACCTGGGTTCGGGTGACGGGAGGCTCCTCGGACTCGTACTCGGAGCCCGCTCGCCGAGCCGTGCCGTGGCCCTCGATTTCTCCCCGCCGATGGTGGAGCGGCTGCGCCGCCGTTTCGCGTCGGACCCCCGGGTCGAGGTCGTCGAGCACGACCTGGCGCTTCCCCTTCCGCCGCTCGGACGCTTCGACCTCGTCCTTTCGAGCTTCGCCATCCACCATCTCGAGCACGATCGCAAGCGTGTGCTGTACGGTGAGGTGTACGACCTCCTCGAAGACGGCGGGCTTTTCTGCAACCTCGAGCACGTGGCTTCCGCCACCGCGCGGCTCCACGAGAGATTCCTCGAGGAGATGGGGATCGGTCCGGACCAGGAAGACCCCTCGAACCGCCTCCTCGACGTGGAGACGCAGCTCCGTTGGTTCCGGGAGATCGGCTTCGCCGACGTGGACTGCCTCTGGAAGTGGCGGGAGCTCGCGCTTCTCGTGGGGTGGAAGCCCCGCCGGCCGGAGCTCCGTCGAAAGCGCGAAGGCCAACGGTGGGGGACCGAACCGCCGGGATAGGGTGCCCCTTGCCGGGTTACCTCAACCTCGGAGCTTTTCCCGCAGAGCTTCGCGGAGGCGGAGCCGCAGGTCGCCGGCGAAAGGCAGGCCCGCTGCTTCGAAGGCCAGGCGCAAGGCGCCCCCGAGCGGCGGAAGTTCGGGCGGAAGGATTCGGAGCGGAAGGTCTTCGAGCTCCTGCCGGAAAGGGGCGAGCAGGAGCTCGCCGGCCTCGAAAACCGAGCCCGTGTACGAGACCGAGACGGGGAGGGCCGCGAACGTGAGCCGCCGGAAGGCCGCTCGCACCATCTCGGCGAGGTCCCGGGCGGCGGAGAGAAAAATCCGCCTCGCGGCCTCGTCGCCTTCGAGGGCCGTCCGCGCGACTTCCACCGCGAGAGAAGCGATTTCCTCGCGCGGGAGAGGCTTGCCGTAGAGGACGACGGCCAGGTCGAGCGCCGTTCGCCCTCCCACGGCGCGGGGAAGCGTCTCCGCGAGTCTCGTCGGCCCCTCGCGGCCGTCCGCGGCACGCGCGACCGCCCGCAGCGCTCGAAGTGCGACGTCGTACGCGCTCCCCTCGTCTCCCATGAGATGTCCCCACCCGCCCACCTGGCAGGACTCGCCGTGCTCGTTACGCGCGAAGCACACCGAGCCCGTTCCCGCCGTCACGACCATCCCGACCGGCTCGGAAAGGGCGCCCCAGAGGCCGGCAACCATGTCGCCCACCACGAGAATCCGGTCGGCCCGGGGGCACGTTTCGCGCAAAAGGCTCTCGACGGGTTCCTTGAGTTCTCCCGCGGGTCCCACCCCCGCGCAGCTCGCGGCCAGCACGGCGATGCGGCGCGGGAGCCGCGCGAGAGCTTCCCGGAGGGCGTTCCGGATCGAACGGCGAACGGTTTTCCACGGCACGAGGGCGTGGTTCGCGGGTCCGCCACCGCCGACCCCGAGAACGTCCCCTTTCTCGTCCACCGCGACGGCTTTCGTCGTCGAGCCTCCGGCGTCCAGGGCTACGAAGAGCGTGTGCGGAGCCGTCGCCAACCCGTTGTCCCCCGCTTTTCGAGCGCTTCAGCGTCCGGCCGGGACGAGCCCTTCGACCTCGACCGGGGTCGCCATGTGCATGGTGACTTGCGTGAAGGGGATGACCCAGCCGTTCTCGTTGCAAGCGTCCACGCAGAGCTTCTGGATCCTACGCTCGAGCTCGTCGTAGTAGCGCGCGGCCTCGCCCCCGAAGTCGGCCAGGACGGCGAGGTCGAGCGAAGAAGCACCGGCCTGCGCGAACTCCACCGCGAGCCGCCTCAGATGCGGCCCCGCGGGATGGGCGGCGAGGCCGATCGTGAGATGCTCGCGCAAGGTTCGAGGAATTTCCTCCGTCGAGGATTTCTGGTGCTGGTAGTCGATGCCGAAAAGGACGCGGATGCGAAATCCCCGGGAGAGCACGGTGGGGCTTTCCGCGACGAACGCCGAAGTCGGGTAACTTCGGACGGCACCTCCCAGGAGCACGACCGTCACGCGCTCGGGCGTCTGCTCCACGACCTGCCCGAGGCGCTCCTGATCGAGGAGCACCCAGTCTCCTTCTCGTGTCGGGAACCAGATTTCCGTCTCGTCGAACGGACGCGACCGGAGGTCGGCGAGGTGCGCGAGGGGGAGGCGCAGTCGTCCTCCTTTGAGTTCGGGGTTGACGACATAGGTCTGCCAGCCGAGCTTTTCGACGAGGTACGGAACACCCTCGAAAAGGAGCCGCTCTCCTTCCCGAACCGGGCCCAGGTTGAGGAGGATCGTCGCCTGTTGCCAGAAGCGAGGCAGAGCCGTTTTCGACGCCCAGGCGAGCCCGGCGAGAAAGAGCACCACGAGGCTCAGCAGCACCCAGTCGCCCACCGCGTAGAGGACCCACAGCATGGCGGCGATCCCGCCCGTGGCGGCGAACACGATGTAGACGAGCTCGAAGAGGCGAGCGGCCAGTGTCCTGTCCCGCCGCGCGAAGGGACCCCAGCGCTGCAGCCGGAGGTAGAACCACCGCGAGAGGAACCAGAAGGTCGCGAACGCGAGGACGGCGAGGAGGAGGTTGCGACCCCGACTGCGGAAGAAGATGCGGACGAGGTTGCGTACGTTCTCGTACGGCGACGCCTGTTCCGCGCGGAGCCGTTCGAGCCTCTGCCGTACGAGGTCCCGCTCCGCGCGCAGCCGTTCCGCCTCCGCCGCGAGACTCTCGGCGAGTGCGTCGAGGTGGGCTCGAAGCGTTCCCTCGGCCCTTGCGGCGAGGGCCCGGGCTTGCTCGAGACCGTGCTCGACCTCGGCGAGCTTCTCTTCGAGGAACTCGAGTTCGCGCGCGAGGCGGTGCATCTCCCGGGGGCGGCTCGTGAGCCGCTTGATCTCGTTCAGGAGCGGGCTCAGTAGCTCGTTGATCTCGGCCGACCAGTCGGGTTTCGGGGGCGTAGCCCGGGCGATCTCTTCCTCGCTCACGCCCGAAGCCGCCTCGCGGAACTGCTTGCGGTAGCGGAAGAGTTTCTCTTCCTGTTCCCGGAGGCGCGTCTCGAGGTCCTGTCGCTCCGCTTCGCTCTCGGCCCGTTCCAGGGCCGAGCGTAGTTCTTCCACGGCGCGCTCGTACTCTTCGATGGTTCGTTCCAGGAGCTCGAGCGTCTCGAGGCGGTGCCGCAGCCCCGCCTCGGCTTCCGTCAGGGTCGGCGAGGCGGCCGCCGGGGGAGACGGCGTCGTCGCGCCGAGCACGGGGAAGGCCGAGAGGAGCACGACGAGGAGCGGCGCTCCGAGAAGTCGCTTGCGTCGCCGCCCCGAGCGGTCGTCCCCGACCCGTTTCCCGTTCATCGCCGCCGTTCGTCGCTCATGCCAGAGCCCGCGGTAAGGAATCAAGGAAGCGTCCTCAGCGATCGGAACGTCGGCCCTCCCGGAACGAGAGCTCGAGCCCCCGAGCGGCGAGGCGAAGAAGACTCCGGATTCCGCTCTCCGGGGAAGCGGGGGCACGGGAGGCGGGAAGCGCGACCTCGTAGAGGAGCGTTCCCCCGTCGAACCGAATTTCGGGGTGTTCCACGAGAGCGTCGAGGAAGGCTCTGGTCCCCTCGTTGTCGGCGAGGACGTACCCGCGGAATTTCGTGATCCCGCGCTCGAGAGCCGCGCAGGTGAGAAGCCAGAGAAGAAGCGTGCCGACCCCCCGGCCCTGGAATTCGTCGACGACGGCGACGGCTGCCTCGGCGACGGTCGGGTCGTCCCGCGAACGTACGAAGCGGGCGACGCCGAGCCCCTCGCACGGGTTTCCGTTTTCGTCGAGACGTTCGGCGACGACGGCCAGGTGGTTTTCGTTGTCCGTTCGGGTCAGGTAGTCGAGAAACTTTTCCGAAAGTCGCGGCATGGGCGAGAAGAACCGCCGGTAGCGGGACTCGGGCGAGAGCCTCTCGAAGCCGGCCCGCAATGCTTCCCGGTCTTCCGGGACGAGCAGCCGAAAGCGGACGGGCGTGCCGTCGGCAAGGTGGCGGACGAGGCGGAAGTCCGTGTCGATGGTCATGTCGTGTCGGTCCTCACGCCGAAAACCAGTACCGCTCGAGCCACCGGATCGTTTCGCGGAGGTCGACGGCGTCTCCGAAGCGGAGGAGAAACGGGATTTGCTCCGTGTCGTCGAGGGCGACGGCTCTGCCCGGAGGGAAATCCGGCGCGAGTCGATGGTAACGCGCCCCGAGAATCTGGAAGCACTGGTAGTCGGCGATCCCGGCCGTTCCGTCGAGCATGAGGTTGACGAGTGGCCTCGCCCACTGCGCGTAACCCCAGTCGAGCTTCTTCCCACGGATGTACTGCAGCACGGTTCCCGTCCCGAGCGACCAGAGCACGACGTCGTCGAGTGCGGGGGTCGGCCGGTAGCGGCGGTCTTGCGTCTGGGCGAGGGCACACATGCTCGGGTTGTTCGCGTAGACGCCGCCGTCGACGAACCCGTCGACCGACGGGAAGTAGGTCGGGGCCGCCGTCGTGTAGAGCGCCACTTTCGCGACCAGCCGGTCGCGGTCCGAGTTGGGACCGGGGAAATTATGGAAGAGCTTCGGCTTCCAGGTTCTCCGGTCCGGGTTTTCGTTGTCGAGGTCGAAGGCCGGGACGAGGACCCGTTTTCGAAGCTCGCCGAGCGTCGTCTTGCCGAAGAGCCTTTCGACCTCCCGGCGGAGGGGACCGGTCCTGTACTCCGCGCCGCGCAACCGCCCGAGGTCGACGAGATCGTCGAGCCAGGAATCGTCGAAAATCCGCGGCCCTTTCTCGACGTAGAGGCGGCGGATTTCCGAGAGAGGGAGCCCGTACGCCAGCCCCAAGGCGAGAAGGCCGCCCGTCGAGGTTCCGGCGACGAGGTCGGCGAGGTCGAGGAGCCTTTCGAAACCGGACACGGCGCGAAGCCGTTCCAGCAGAACGACGGCCAGAAGACCGCGGATCCCGCCGCCGTCGATGGAAAGCACGCGGTAGGGCACGCTCGACTCCGCGCCGAACTTGCCCGCTTCTCGGAAAGATCACAAGCGAAACCGTGCTCGGACTGCGAGGCGAACGACCGCTACCGTCCTTCGAAGCACGAGCGACGCGTCCGCCGAGGGGGAAGAAGTTCCCGGCTCCGCTTCCTCCGGAGCTTCGCGACGGGGCAGGTCCGAGAAGCTCGCGCGGCTTCCCCGGACGGGAAAGTGGCGCTCTCGCGGGCTCCTCGGACTTTTTCGACTTCGGCTTTTCCGGTCGGCCGGCTGCGGGCCCCCGAACTCTCGCCTACGTCAGGGTCTGCCTGCTCGGGCTCACGGAGTCGGTTCCGGAGCCACGCAGGCGTCGAGGCAGGCCCCGAACGCGTCGACGCAGGCCTGGTCGGCCGCTAGCCGGTCCGCGCGGCACTGCCGCAGGCAATCGCGTCTGGTCTCGTCCCGCGGGCAGGCGTGGCGGCAATCCCGCTCGGCCGTGCGGTTCGCCCCGAGGCAATCCCGTGCGTCCTGACCGCAGGCTTCGACGCACTCCTGGTCGGCGGCTCCGCGGCAGAGCTCCCGGCAGGTCTCGCGTTCGGCTTTGCAAACCGTCCGGGCGGCATTGCGTGCCTCGCGGGCTGCTCGCTTGCACTCCGCACGCGCCGTTTCACAGGTCGCCTTGGTGTCTTCGCACGCATCGCGGCAAGCGTCCCGGGCGTCGTTGCAAAGCTCGCGGCACGCTTCCTCGTCCGGATCTCCGGCACACGCGTCGCGGCAGACGTCGCGGGCCGAGTCGCAAGCGGCGACGCACGCGTCGACGTCCGCTCGACAGGCATCCCGTGCCGCGTTGCAAACCTCGACGGCCGCCTTG
The DNA here is from genome assembly GCA_026004195.1 of Candidatus Binatia bacterium. Lineage (NCBI taxonomy): Bacteria > Candidatus Binatota > Binatia (SeqCode) > Binatia bacterium. Next base: position 729,881 of record BPIQ01000002.1, on the reverse strand, counting down.
CGCTCGGCGTTCGCGGCCCTTTCGCACACCCCGCGTGCCTGCCCGCACGCGGAGCGGCAGCGGTGGGCGCTCGCCTCGCCGGCCGTGAAGGAAAACCACAGCAGCATGCCGAACCCGACGAGGACCGAAGAAGAGCTCCGAATCTTGCCGTCCATTGTCGTCCCTCCCCCGAAAATCTACCCGAGTCTCGCCCGTCCCCGAACGCCCTGTCAAGGAAGGGGCGATCGCGCTCGGACCCTCGTAAAGGGGAAAACTCGTGCTCCCCGGAGCGCTTCAGGGTGGGAGAAACCGCCGGAGGACGGAGTCCTTGGCCATTTCGTCGCGCACCCCGACGATGCGCAGGACGGAGAGGGCCCGCGAGCAGGCGATGTACGCCCGGGTCGCGTAGCGGGATACGCTCGTGTCGAGGTCGGTGACGATCACGGCGGGACGTTCGAGCCCTTTGAACCGAAGGAACGTGTCACAGACGAGTTTCTCCTGGCAATCCGGGTCCGTGGCTCGCGCGGTCGGGCAGCCGCCGAGGCTTTTCTCGTGCATGATGTTCTCCGGAAGCTTCATTCCCCGGAGCGAGACCACGGCGATTTCCTCCGGCCGGAATCCGTCGGCGAGGAGTTTCCGCACTTCCTTGTCCACTCCACTGCGAAGCGTCTCGGCGTGGCACGGCACGAGGCCGACCTCTCGCTCTTCGAAGGCTCGTTGCAACGTGCCCTCGTCGACCCCTTCTCCCGCGTATGCCCGAACCAGCGCGAGGATTCCCGGCGGGTTCCGGTACGCGCGGGGAAGTTCGTAGCGCACGAGTCCCTGCCGGAGGCTTTCCGGAATCTTTCTTTCGGGCCAGAAAACCTGACGGTCGTCCTGGAAGATCCAGAGGCGGGCATCCGGGGCGAGACACGTCTCCACGAGACTCCATTCGTTCGCGCCGAGGTCCTGCGCTTCGTCCACGACGACCGTGTCCCATCGCTCGCCGGTCCTTTCGAGGTTCGCCAGTGCCGCCTCGAGCGAAATCTCTTCCCAGAACTCGGGTCCTCCGGTTTCGTCGACGGGCAACCCCGCGCTTTTCCTCGAGAAGGTCCTTCGCGAAGCGGCGGATCGGGGCGGCGAATACGCCGTCCCGTTCGAGTTCCGAAGCCAGAGCGAACCCGAGCGCGTCGGTGAAACAAAAGAGTGCGGTCTTTCTTCCCCTTGCCGCTTCCCGCCGCGCGAATTCCGTCGCCAGGACCGTTTTTCCCGTCCCGGCCCGTCCGGTCACGAGGACACGGGGGTTGGCGGCAAGCCCCTCGAGAAGCTCGAACTGCCACGCGTCGAGCCGCACTCTCTCCGAAGCCGTCTCTCGCGACCTTGCGCCGAGGTCGGGCTTCGGGATCCAGTTCGCCTCCCAGAGACGGTCGAGGAAGCGGATGGCCATTCCCGGGAGAAAAGGGCGGGCGGAGTCGGGAACGGACTTTCGCACGAGCTCGGGCAGAATTTTCGCCAGGTGCGGCAGTTCTCGTCGGCCTACGACGATCCCGCGGAGATCGTCCTGCCGAGGGCCCTTCGTGAAATCGGTGTCCGGGAAACAAGCCGCGACCCCGACCGGAGGTGGCGGATGGATCTTTTCTTCGGAAAACCTCTGCAGGAGCTTTTTCCGAAACCCGTGTGCCTGATCCAGAGGAGGCGGCTCGAGGGGGCGCCCGTTCTGCGTCCAGCGCCCCCGCCGTTTTTCGATGCGCCCTCCTTTCACTTCGAGGACGACGAGCCCGCGACGCGGTACGGCCAGAACGAAGTCCGCCTCGCCGAATTGGCCTCCGCGGTCCGTCCGTATCCGGAGGCCGTGCCACGCATGCCAGCCGGCCGGAAGGCCCTCGAGAAGGGCGCGGTGGACCTTGCGCTCCGATTCGGGCGCGGAGGCAGGAAGTTCGGGCGGACGAACGGAAGTGTTCGACTGCTTTCCGCAGACGGCGCCCACGGCGGGGAGAATACAAAACCCCGGGCCCCGCTCTCAAACGCTTGCGGGGGGTCTCTCAGCAGGGGCCCGTGGAAAGCGTTCCGCAAGTTTCCCGGAAGACTTCCTCGGTGTTCTTTTTTGCCGGGGCGGGGTAGCGACTCTCCCAGCAGACGCCGCCGTCGCTTTTGAGGAGCTGTACGACGACGTTCTGGTCTTGCGCGAGGTAGGTTTCGCCGAGGGGCCCCGGCAGCGGCAAGGCACCCGTTTTTCCCACGACCAGGACCTTGGACTTTCCGTCGGCACCGCTTTTCAGGACGATCTTGAGAATCCCGTCCTCGAGGACGTCGGGATCGCGATAGCGATAGCCGAGAGGGTTCGCGGCTTTGCCGAGCCTCTTCCAGCAGGGTTTTCCGTTGCGGCAGATTCCGTCCGAAGGGACGCCGAAGCTCGCGAAGAGAGCGGGAACGCCGCCGACCTCGTCGTAGGCGCAAAGCGTGTAGCTACTCTGGTTCCCGACCGGGTTCCCTAGATCCGCGAAATCGAGCGCCGGGCCCCGAAGCCACTTCCAGACGAGACGGTCACGCCGGTCGGGATCGCCGGAGGGGAGGGCGAGGTCCCGGAGAAAAAGCGTGGACTTCCCGGGAGAGAGGCATCCCGGCTGCGGTGTCGCAGGGCAGAGGGGCGGCGGCGGCGGGAGGGGAGTAGGCGTCGGAGTTGCCGTGGGGGTCGCGGTGGCTGTGGGCGTCGGTGAAGGACCGAGCGCCCAACCGATGTCGGCGAAGAGGGCTTCGGTGAGATCCTGGATGTACGAACCGTTCTCGAAGGGCTCCATGAGCTCGTCGGGGTCGAGTGTCGTGTCGAAATGCGAAACCGATGAGCCCGGCTCCACCGGATCGGGCGCGTACATGTGCACGTGGTCGCCCGTCTTCCCGGCCGAAAGGAGAACGCTTGCGGTCTTCACGTTCGGGCCCACCCAGTGCAGATTCCCCGTGTTCACGCTCGCGGAGGCCCGTTCGGCGTCGCTCATGACCGGAAAGAGCTTGCCCGTCGCGTGGTCTTCGAGGTTGCGCATGAACGTGTCGTCGCGGCCGTTGAATTTCGCGCCCGTCTCGAGGTCGACGAGCGTGAGGAAACCCAGGATATGGGCCAACTCGTGGAGGGCGGTGCCCAGGAAGTCGAGCTGCCCGGGCCCCGGGTTTCCGTCGAAGCCGTAGTACCACCCGTTCGGGGCCGCGGAGAGGCATCCCTCGTCGAGGCTGCTGTTGAACTCCACGTCCCCGTCGGCTGCCGAGGAGAGGTCGGTGCCGGCGATGCTGTTGGCCGTGGCCTGCACGAACCACGTATTGGGAAAGGGAGCACCGGGGAAATCGCGATGGACGGTGTTGGGCCCCGCCGAGCCGAGGAGCGCCGTGGTACCCGAACAGAAGAGCGGGTCGAACCGGGCTTCGATCTCGATCGGCACGGAACTCCGGAGAACGGCCGCCCAACGGTTCGCCGCTTCCTGGAAGGCGTTCCGGCGTAGCTCTCCGAGGGTCGTCCCGGGATTCCCCCCTTCGGGCCCCCGCGGCGTAGGGTCGTTGAGCCCCTCGCCGGCGCCGTCGAGGTTCACGATCGTGATCGTCGTCGCGGCCACGGGCGCGGCGAGGACGGGAAAAGCCAGCGCGAGGACGAGCCGGAAAAGGCCCAGAGCCGACGAGTTCCGCCCGCGGGCCATTCGCCTCACCGGAGCGTGCGGCACTCCAGGTGCGTGCGTCCGTCGGCGTCGGTCCGTGCTGTCGCGGCGCTACGGAAGCGTCCCCGGAGGTGAACCACGACCCCGCCTCCGGGGGAAAGCTCCTCGCGAAGCCCTTGCGCCGAGCTCGAAAATCGCTCCGGCGGTGCCGGAAGCCACACTTGGCCGGCTCCTCCTCCCTCCCCGGGCGGGCGGAACCACCGCCCCGCAATCCCGGATCCGCGGGTCGGCGCGCGGTCGTCTCCGGCGAGTCGGGACGCAGCAAGGCCGATACCGCCCAGCCCCAGAAGCACACAGGCGACGCTTGCCCCCCGCAGGAGCTTTTTCACGACCTGGCTCGGCACTCCGTTCCCATTTGCCCACAGGGGAGGGTCCCCGGTCAAGTCGTTCTTTTCGTGGCGGCCGCTAGCGCGGGCGGACTGGGTTTCCGTTCCCTTCGGCGGTATCGTGGGCCGGATGAAGCCGACACCTCGCGGCGCACCGCGCCGATACCTCCACCTCGTCCGGCGACTGCTCGACGAGTTCCGGCGGGAGCGGCTCGGCGTCCTCGAGGTCGTCGCCGCGGAAGTGGCCTCCCGTCTCGATGCCGGCGGCGTCCTTTTCGCCTTCGGGACCGGGCACTCCCACATGCTCGCGGAAGAGATTTTTTACCGTGCGGGCGGTCTCGTGCCGGTCGTTCCCATGCTCGATCCCCGCGTCCTTCTGAGCACCGGAGCCCTGCGAAGCACCGAGGCCGAGCGAGAAAGCGGGCTCGCGGAAAGTGTCGCGCGGAACTACGACCTGCGCAGGGGCGATGTCGGGTTCGTCATCTCTCACTCCGGCGCGAATGCGGCTCCGCTCGAGATGGCGAGTCTCATGAAGCAAAAAGGGCTCTACGTCGTCGCGCTCACGAGTCTCGAACACCGGGCCCGTTCGCGCGCAAAGCTCCACGTGGCCGACGTCGCCCACGCGGTCCTCGACACGGGCGTCCCTCACGGAGATGCCTCCCTCGAGATCCCCGGAGTGCTGCATCCGGCGGGTCCCGCTTCGACCGTCGTCGGTGCAGCGATCCTCCAGGCGCTCGTCCTGCGAGTTCTCGAGCGGCTCGGCTCCGGGGGCCGGATCGTGGTGAACCTTCCGAGCGCCAACGTCGATGGGGCCGAGAGGGAGCGGGTTCTCCGCGAGCTCGAGAAGTACCGGGAACGCCTCCGCCACTGGTGAACGGAATGACGCAGGACGTCCTTTTTCGCGGCGCGAGCGTTCTTGTCGGGCGATCGCGGTTGGATCGCGTGGACGTTCGGGTCGCGGACGGCCTCGTCGTGGAGGTGGGTGCCGAGCTCTCGGCGCACGGAGCCCGGGAGGTGCGCGCCGAAGGAAAGCTGCTTGCTCCGGCCTTCGTCGACCTGCACGTCCACGGCGCGCACGGAGCCATGTTCGAGGAAGGCGAAGAAACGAGCGTCAGGAAAATCCTGGCGGCGCTCCCCCGATACGGGGTCGGTGGGGTTCTCGCGACGATCGCGGCTCTTCCGGAACGGGAGCTTCTGCGCGCGGTGCGGGCGGTCGTGCGGGCTTCGGAGGGGGCCGACGGGGCAGCGGTTCTCGGGATTCACCTCGAAGGCCCGTTTCTGAACCCGCTGCGCGCCGGGGCTCAGAGTCTCGCGGCATTGCGTCCACCGAACCTGCAGGAGTGGGAACGAATTCTCGAAGCGGCTTCGGGTCGAGTTCGGATGGTGACCGTGGCTCCGGAGCTCGAGGGGGCGACGGAGCTCGTCGAAGCCGCCACCCGTGCCGGAATCGTGGCATCGGTAGGACACTCCGATGCGGACGAGGGCTGCGTGGAGAGAGCCGTGGCGGCCGGCGCGCGGCACGTCACCCACCTCTACAACGCCATGCGTGGTTTCCATCATCGCGAGACGGGTCCCGTGGGTGTGGCGTTGACGGACGACCGTGTGTCCGTCGAGCTCGTGTGCGACGGGCACCACGTGTCCAGGAGGGCCGTGGAGATCGCCTGGAGGTGCAAGCCCGAGGGAAAACTCGTCCTCGTGACCGATGCGGTCGCTGCCCTCGGTATGCCCGAGGGCGAGATTCGTCTTTTCGGGGTTCCCTGTCGTATCGCGGACGGTGCCGTGCGTCTGGCCTCGACAGGGCAACTCGCAGGAAGCTGTCTTTCCCTGGACAGGGCCGTGAGAACCCTCCGCGGGTGGTTTCCCGCCCTGCCTCTCGCACGCGTTCTGTGGGCGGCTTCCGGGGCTCCCTGCGAGGTCCTGGGACTCCGGGAGCGGGGAGAAATTTCCCCGGGTCGGGTCGCCGATCTCGTCCTGCTCGACGAAAAGCTCGAGGTCGTGGCAACGATGTGTCGCGGTGTGTTCCGGTACGGGAACGCCGACGTGGCGGACCGCATGCGAGGTTCCTGAGGCGGAGCGCCATCCGCCCGGGTTTTCCGGCACCTGGCTCCTGGCACCTCCTTGGCTTGCAAGCTGGAGCGAGGAGGACATCTATGCGCTGGGTTTCGTGGTTCGGAGTCGTCTTGGTCGTGGCCTCGAGCGCCGAGGCTTCGGAGCTTCGCCGGGAGACGCCCGAAAGCCGGCCCTACATCGTGGAGATCGGCGAACCCGAGCCGATCGACGAGGGCCGTCTCGCGGAGGAAGTACAGCGGAATTCCGACCTTCGCGACTACGTGCGGTTCTACGGATACCCCGATTACGCCGAAGTGCAGGAAATTTTACCGGACCCACCCTGGGCTCCCTACGAGGTGCGTCTGCACTACCTGGACCGGGACGAGACGCTGGCCTTCGGGCGGGTTTACGTCTCGCCCGACATCACGGACTTCGGTCTTCTGAAGTACAGAGGCGCTCTTTCCGACGCCGATCGGGAGAGGCTTGCCCGGTCGCGCCGTCCCTTCGAGGGGGACGCTCTCTCGCGAGCCTTGGCCGCGGCGGAGCGCGCCGCGCGCGCGGCCGAGGAAGCGGAAAGCCGGAGCCTCGCGGCACAGCGCGCTGCCGACCGCGCGGCCCGAGCGGCGGAGAGCATGGAGCACGAGTTCCTGAAGGAGCTGCGAAAGTAGGGCCGGCTTTCGTTCCGCCACGGAGGTGCTTGGCGCGCGGCGCCCGGCAGGGGAGAAGCCGGAATCGCGCGCAGCGCATTCCGCGCGCGATTCCGACGTCCGCCGGGGTCGCGCAGGCGGGCCTGCCGAACCCGAACGGGAGAGGGCGGCTCCCGGAAGGCCGGAAAGCGGGGCGCGAGTCCCGGTCGGGTCGGGAAATGCCGGGCGCGCCTCGAAAGGGCCTCGGGGTGCGCGTGGCGCCGGGGGCCCCGTGCTGCTAGAGTTCGGGCCCGTGCGCGCGCTTTTCTTCGACGGCCGCGACGCCGGACTCCGCGACGTCCCGAGGCCCCACGTCGAGCCGGGCTTTGCTCTCGTGCGGGTGTCCCTCGCCGGCATTTGCCGCACGGACCTCGAGCTCGTCCGCGGCTACATGCAATTTCGCGGCATCCTGGGGCACGAGTTCGTGGGCGTCGTCGAGGAGGGCCCCGAGGAGTGGTGCGGGAAACGCGTGGTCGGGGAGATCAACTTCGCCTGCGGGCGGTGCGGGTTCTGTGCCTCGGGGCTCGGGCGCCACTGCCCGAACCGGCGGGTTCTGGGAATCCTCGGCGCCGACGGCACGATGGCCGAATACGTCGTCGTGCCGACCTCGAACCTCCACGCCGTCCCGGATTCCGTGCCGGACGAGGTCGCCGTTTTCACCGAGCCCGTCGCTGCCGCTTTCGAGATCCTCGAGCAGGTCCACGTCGTGCCCGGAATGCGCGCGCTCGTTTTCGGGGACGGGAAGCTCGGGCTACTCGTGGCGCAGGTTCTTCACGCCGCAGGCGCGCGCGTTCGCGTGGTGGGAAAACACGCGGAGAAGCTCGCCCTGGCCGAGAGCCTCGGTCTGGAGGCCACCCGCTTTCCCTGCGCCGAACGGGCTCCTCTCGTGGTCGACGCCACCGGGGCTCCGGACGGGTTTTCCGTCGCCCTCGCGGCGACCGAGCCGCGAGGCACGCTGGTGCTGAAAACCACGGTGGCCGAAACGCGACCGGTCGAGACGGCGAAGATCGTCGTCGACGAGATCCGCGTGGTGGGCTCGCGCTGCGGAAATTTCCTTCCGGCGCTCCGCGCCCTGGAGGCAGGAACCGTGCGCGTGCGGCCGCTCGTCTCGGCCGTGTTCCCCCTGAGCGAGGCGGAGCGGGCGTTCGAGGCGGCCCGGCAACCGGGCATGCTCAAGGTGCTGCTCGCCGCGCGCTAGGCGAGCGTCTGCGGCGCAAGCCTCCCAGGGTGGGCCTCCATCGGAACGCGTCGAGCGGACCTTTCGGCTAGATGGAGAGCGTAAAGCTCCCGTTCAACCCGTTGTAGAACAGCGTACAGTGCTGCAGGAGGTCTCTACCGAGAAGAACGAGTAGACCCTGCGACGCAAGGGGGGCACCAATGGCCCTCGGAGCGTTCAACACGATAGGTAGCCCTGTCACTTCTATTTGGATGGGGTAGACGTTGTGTTGGCTCGACGCGTGCGAAGCAGAGGCTAGCGTGGCGACGTCGATGACCGGCAAGCCGAGACGCTGAGCGGCAGCCTCGTCCACGCAGGTCGTCGTAGCGCCCGTGTCGATGAGGGCAAGCCCGGAGACTGGCACGGGAACGCTCTGCCCCATCTGGAGTAGCTGTTGAGCGATGTGCTGCTCCACACCCACGGTTACTTGGACGACGGGGCCCCTTTGTAGGAGTGCGGATCGCGGAGGTACCGCTACGCTCCTTCCTTCAGAAGTCCTACCTTGTCCGCTGATCTGGATGTGTAGGATCGGCACCCAACACTCCCAGCGTGAGAGCCGGTACCACGACTTCCTGCTCGCTTTCGCCAACGGGACGCACGAGAAAAGGTCGCATCCCGAGCCGTGCCACTCCGGCTGCCAGAGCTTCCTCGATGGTCGAGAACACGCCCAGGAGTTCACGCCCACTCACGACCACTACCTTTCCGGCGTATCGGTCGCTCCACTCGGGGAGGTTCTCGTTGTAAAAGGCTCGTTCGGTCTCCAGCATGTCTTGCCTTCGGATTGCTGCGTAGCCTTATACCACGCTCACCGCACCCGCGTAACCCTTGCCGGGAACGAACTCCCCGTGGGGCGGGGGGAAGCCGACGAGTCGGCCCTCTAGAGAGGGTCTCGGGTCCGCGAAAAAATCCGTGATCGGCGCCACTCGAGGGAGGAAATCCAGTAAGATAAGAGCCGAGGGCGATTGCGCGGGAGGTTCCTCCCCTTCCGAAGGGGTGACGATTTCCGGGCGGCCGCCGACCTGTCACGGGGACACGATTTCCGTACCCCCACTCACGAGGAACCTGACCGCCTGTTCGAGTACTTCGGGCCGGCTCAGGATCCCGTGTCCTCCGGGCGGCTCCCACCTCCAAAGGCCGGAAACGCCCGCGGCGTCGCTCGCGGGCTCGTTCGCGGGAAGGCCGCCGGCCCGCGCGAGCGCTTCCGTGAATTCGTTCGGCACCCAGTCGTCCCCGATCCCTTCCTGCAGGAGGACTCGCCGCGGCGGCGCGCCGGGAAACGGATCGATGCGCCAGCGGCGCGCATAGTTGAGCGGGTCGGCGGGGTCGAGGGCTTGCTGCCCGAGCTCGAGAAGTCGGGCGAGGAAGGCTTCGAACTCGGCGCTCGCAGGGTCGAGACCCACCTGCGAAGCGTAGTAACCCGTGTAGATCGGACGCACGGCCGGGGCCTGGCCGAGGAACGCGATGCGGCCTCCGCCCACGTTGAGCACGCCGACCCGCACGCGGTCCTCGACGGCGACGAAGACGGACCCCACGATCGCGCCGAGAGACTGCCCGAGGTAGCCGATTCTTTCCGGATCGAGATCCACGACCCCGTCGCCTTCGAGGTCCACCCCGGCCTCGATTGCACGGACGAGCGCCATCTGGTCGGCCACGGTCTGCCGGAAAATGTCTCGGGCCTGGATCGGACGGCTCGTGAGAAGGTCGAACGGGTTGCCCCGCCGTCCGTGGGAAACTGCCGAGATCGCGACGGCGGCGAAGCCCTCGCGCGCGAGCGCTGCGGCGATCGGGAGCATCGAGCGGTTGCTTCCGGCAAAACCGTGCTGGAGGACGACGACGGGGTAAGGAGGCTCGCCCCCGGACGGGATCGTGACGATCACGTCGGTCGGCACGCGCGGGGCAGGCTCTTCCCCGCGGACCCGGCTCGGCACGAAGGTGCCGTTCTCTCCGCGGAACTCCGGCGAGAAGAGAAGACCGATCGCCGCCTCACCGACCTCTCGTTGGCCGAAAAGCTCGACCGGGAATCCGGGGTCGCCCTGCCGGAAGACACCGATCGGAAGATCGTCCGTAGGATCGGGGTCTTCGAAGGTCGTCCGAACGGGCTCGCCGGAGAGGAGAACTCCGCGAACCGATCGGAGGTCGTCCTCGATGGGCTGGGTCGGGAACGAAAATGCGAGCACGACCTCGTCGCGACCGACTCCGAGTTGCTCCGCGTAATCGAGGAGCGGTTCGAGGTCGAGGCTTCCGTCGGGCCGCTCGAAGAAGAAAAGGCCCCCGTCGTCGATCGAATCGAGTTCGACCGGACCGGAAAGAGCGATCCGGACGGGAGCGGTCGTGCTGAAGCCGGGAATCGACTCGAGGTCGTCCGCGAACGTGCGGAGAAACGTCCTCGCAGAGGCGAAAGCCGGGCCGTCGAGGCCGCCGAAGGCGACGTGGTCGGGCACTCGCACGGTTCCGTCCGGACGGACGAGGCGCGAGTCGGGATAGGGATTGCGCGGGGATTCGGCGTCCTGGCTGAAGTACGCGATCGGTCCGGATCCCGGGGCTCGGTTTCTTCCGAGGAGGGTTGCGAAGAACTCGTCGGCTTCGAGTGCGCGCCCTCCCGCGTCGTGAATCCGGCGGGTAAGCAGAACGGCGTACGTTCGGCCGCCACGTAGCGCCGTCGCCGGGGTGACCAGGAGCGCGGCGCCTTCGTCGCGGGTCTCGAGCGAGACCGAAACTTCCTCGAGGACGATTCCCGACCCTACGGTCCCGGTGGGAGTGGCGGTACGGGTGGGCGTCCTCGTCGGGGAAGCCGTGCGGGTCGGCGAAAGCGTGGAGGTCGGCGAAGGAGAGGGCGGGCTCGGCGTTGCGGTCGGCGTTGCCGAGGCAGTGGGGGAAGGCGACGGGGAGCCTCCGGGCGAGACGGTCGGGGAGGGGGTAGATGTGCCGCCGGCACGCCCGCCGTTGCCGCAGGCCAAAGCCGCGAAGCAAACGGCAACGGACACGGTTCGGGCGAGCCGGCGGTAAACGCCTCGGGGGAGACGGCGGTAAAGGGAAATCACGACCGACATCCTTTTGCCGGGGGCTTGCCCGCTGCTTCTTGAGCACGGCGCGGAGAAGTTTTCCAGAGGGTTCCGGCGCGTCCGGGAGAGGACCTTGCCGACCGGGCTTGGGGCGAATCCGCGGACGAGACGGCTTTGCGATCGTGCGCCCTCTCCGTGAGTCCCTTCCCGGCTCAGCCCTCACCGGGAAGCTTGTCCGGGTCCCCCGGGGACTGGACGAGCTCGACGAGCGTGCCGTCGGGATCCGTGACGAACACCGCTCCGGCCCGCGCCGCGGGGATGTCGACGAGCGTCTCGTCGAGAATCCGCACCCCTTCGGCCCGGAGGGATTCGAGCGTTCGGGCCAGGTCGTTCACGCGGAGCGAGAGGTGGGTGAGCCCGAGCCGGTTCATGGGCCTCGGTTCGGGCTCGCCCACGTGGCCGGGCGACTCGTAATGGAGAAGCTCGATCCTCGTACCGTCGCGCTCGAGGTACACCGCGTGGAGCGACACGCCTCGGAGACGCAGAAGCGTGTCGCTGGGCTCGCCGGAAACCCGAAGCTCGGAGCGGTAGCGGAAGCCCAGAAGATCGCGGTAAAAGCGGAGGGAACGTTCGAGGTCGGATACGCAGATCCCTACATGGCTCACACGCACGATTCCCATCGCGGCAAGCCTAGAGAAGGGGCAGGAGGAACGCAAAGCGAAAGGGAGTTTTTCGGGCTCTGCGCGACTTGTCGCTTCGCACGTGTTCTCGCAACCCGCAGGGGCTTGCGCTTTCTTTTCTGTGGCCGCTCGCTAGAGGACGCTTCGTATCCCCGTTACCCGCGTCTTCCTGTCGAATCGTGCCCGGGTTACGTCTGCCGTACCGATCCCTGAGACCCGGAAGTCGCGGCCCCTCTCGCGCGAGGTGAACAGGGCCGCTTTCCTTGGCTTCTGCCGGGGCCCGAGATTTGCAGCGCCTCGGGCCACGATGGCGCACGCGGCAGGAACGTTCGCGAGCGGTCTTGTGTCGGACCCCTTCCGCCCTCTGCGAGAACGGGTTTTCGACCTGCTCGAAGTCGAGCCGGGAACGGTGCTTCTCGACCTTTCGCCCGCCTTCGGCGAGTTGGCTCTCGCTGCCGCGCGGTTTTCTCGTGGCAGAGGGAGCGCGACCGCCGCGGGTCCGGTGTGGTCGGCCCTCTGCGAGAAGAAGCGAGAAGTCGAGCGCACGGGCGTCGGAGGCGTGCTGTTCGTGGGCTCGTCGCCGACGGCTCTTCCCTTCGGGCGCGGAGTTTTCGATTCGGCCGCCTACGTCGCCGATCCTGTCTTCCCGGTCGATCTCGGCACCGTTCTCGACGAGCTCCGCCGAGTCTCGAGGAGCGGTGCCGTGATGGTTCTGGGCACGTGGCTTCGGCCGAGCCCTTTTCTTCGATTGGCCGAGGGTTTGTGCCGGAGGGCGTGTCGGAAGGCGGGCCGGGAGCTCCCGGGTTTTTCCGGGGTCGGCTCTCCCGAAGAACTCGCGCTCGCACTCAAGGCAGCCGGGCTCCGTTCCGTCGAAGCGGAGGCATTTCCGTTCCGTTTGGTTTGTGCTCGCACGGGTGCCCTCTGGCATCTTTTCCTCGATGTGACGCCGCTCGGAAGGGTTCTCGGGTACGGTCGCCGGCAGGCGCTCGAGGAGATTCGGTTTTTCTTCGAAAAGGAAGCGCGAGAGTACGTTCGGCTTGCGGCCAACTGCCTCGAGATCGATGCGCCGCTTGCCCTGGCGCGTGGGACGAACTGAGTTCGCCGGACGTCATCGGAGGGCCACGCTCTGTCGTGGCCGTGTTCGTCGATCCCCGAACGCCCCTTGCCTGCGCGACGGTACGGCCCATCGCCCCCCGGACGCGACGGAGCGCGTCCCTCCGGGTGGTGTTCCGCCAACGTCGATCCCCGAACGCGAAACGACCACGTCGGTCCCCGCCCCGGAGGGCCACGCTCTGTCGTGGCCGTGTTCGTCGATCCCACGGACGCCCCTTGCCTTGCGCGGCGGTACGGCCCATCGCGCAGCCCCGGACGCGACGGAGCGCGTCCTTCCGGTCCCCGCGGTGATTGGCGGTGTCCGATGCGTGCGCCCCTCGTGTCACCCCGTGCGTCTGCGCCTTGCAGGCCGGGAACGCGACCCCTAGAATCCGCTCCCGCTTCGTATGTCGTGGCAGAGAATCCGTACCTGGGCCCTGCTCCATGCTCCAGCCATCCGAGTCGTCACGCTGTTTTTCGGCTTGATCGTGGTCTTTTTCACCGCTCTTACGTACGAGCCGATCGTGGAGCGGTTCGACTTCGCCTCCCTTCTCGCTCGCGCGAGCGCCTGGGCGAGCTGGTGGCTCTTGCGGGGACTCGGACTTTTCCTGGGCTGGGACGTCACGAAAAACGGGACGATCCTCGGCGTCGGAAGCTTCGAAGTGGACGTGAGCCCGGCATGCTCGGGAGCCGTACCGACGATCATTTACCTCGCGGCGGTGCTTGCGTATCCGGCCTCCTGGCGCGCGAAGATGCTGGGTGCGGGAATCGGCGTGCTCGTGATCAACGGCCTCAACCTCCTCCGGGTCGTGGCGCTTTTTCTCGTGGGTCTCTACGCCTCCCGCTATTTTCACGACACGCACGTCTACGTCGCCCAGGCTCTGGTGGTCGGGGTAGCGGTGGCGACGTGGCTATTCTGGGCCGGAAGGTTCGCCCATGCTCCTGGGCGCTAGCCCCGTCGGATTTCTTGCGCGGCTGGTCGTCTATTTCTTTCTCACGTACGCCGTCTGGGGATACGTGGCTCCCTTCTACACGAAGCTCCTCGGCGTTCTCGCCCAGGGGCTCGTCTCGTTCACCGAGCTTTTCGGCCCGGCCTCCCTCCGAGGCTCGACGACGATCGTCGTCCGGGGGCAGGGGATTTTTTTCACGCACAAATTGTTTCCGGGACTCCGGCCGCCCGGAATCCCGGGGGACTGGGTACAGGCGAACATGGTTCTCCTCCTGCCGCTCATGCTCGCCACGCCCGCCCCGGACTTCCGCACTCGCGCGAGGCGGCTCGTCCTGGCGGTCCTGGTCGCCCTGGCTCTCCAGGTTCTCGGCGTTGTCGTCTCGATCAAGGCCGTCTGGGCCAACGCTCTCGGAAGCTTCAGCCTCGAGCACTACGGGCGATTCCACCGCAAGGCGTACGAGTTTCTCGACGCTTTTTTTCAGAGTTTCGACACGCAGCTTTTCCCCGTGGCGATCTGGGGCGGGATCCACTTCCGCGAGCTTCTCGGCGCTTTTCGCCGCGAGGAGCCCGAGACCACGGAAAAGAAAAGCCGCGCGGAGCGGCGCCGCGGTCGGAAGTCTCAGGGCGAGCCCAGGACCCGGACCTCCGCGAGCGAGAGGTAGTTCGCGCCCGCGAGCTGGACTCGCACGTAGCGAGCCTCGGTGCCGACGGTAAGCACCGTCGGCGTCCCTGCCTGCCCCGGCACGTGGAAGCTCGTCACGTTCGGGTCGGCGAGCGTGGAGGCGAGGCTCGTCGAGGCGAAGGGAGCGGCCGAGACGTGGACGTAGAAGTTCGTGAGCCTCTCGCCGCAACAGTCCGTGCGGTTCCAGACCTCGATCGTGTCGACGTGCGCCACGCTTCCCAGGTCCACCTCCCACCAGGCTTCGCTTTCCCAAGCCGTGTGCGTGACCGAACCGGCCGACCAGTTCCCGTTCGTGTTCCCGTCGACCGCTCGGAAGGCGAAGGCGCCCTCGATGGTGCTCGACTGCTGCGAGAAACGGTTCAGCGCGAGGTTCACCGGTCCCCCGCCGGGCGTGGAAGTGGGCGTGGGAGTCGGCTCCGAGGCTCCGCCGCCGCTGCCCCAGACCTGGACTTCCGCGAGCGAGAGATACTCGGTGGCGGTGAGCTGGACGCGGACGTAGCGCCCCGTACGGTTCACCGGGACGGTCGTCGGGCTGCCTGCGGTTCCCGGGACGAAGAACGCCGAGACGCCCGGTTGCGCGAGCACCTGCGCGAGCGAGGTCGACCCGAACGGCACGTCCGAGACCAGGACGTAGAAGTTCGAGAGCCTCGTGCCGCAGCAGTCGGTTCGGTTCCAGATGTCGATGGACTCGATGGAAGCGACCTCGAGAAGGTCGACCTCCCACCATGCTTCGGGTTCGATGTTCGTGTGCGTGACGGAACCGGCCGACCAGTTTCCGTTCGTGTTCCCGTCGACCGCTCGGGAAGCGACGCCGCCCACGATGGTGCTCGACTGCAGGACGGGCTTTCCGAGCGCCAGGTTCCCGCTGCCCCCGCCGCCGCCGTTCGTCGGCGTGGGCGTGGGCGGTAGGGGGCTCTGCGTCGGCGTGGGCGTCGCCGGAGACCCTTCCGTCGTTCCCCAGACCTGCACCTCGGCGAGCGAAAGATACTCGGCTCCCGCGAACTGGATCCGCACGTAGCGACCCGTGCGCCCGACGGGGAACGAAGTCGAGGTCGGAGCTTCTCCTGCGTGGAAGAAGGCCGAGACCCCGGGCTGCGCCAGCACGACGTCGAGGACCGTCGAAACGAAAGGTACGTCGGACACGAGGACGTAGAAGTCCCGGAGCCGCGAGCTGCAGCAGTCCGTGCGGTTCCAGACGTCGATGTGGGAGAGGGACGCCACGACTCCCAGGTCGACTTCCCACCACCCCTGGAGGTCCCAATTCGTGTGCGTGACGGAACCTGCTGCCCAGTTCCCGTCGGTGTTGCCGTCCACGGCGCGGCTTGCCACGCCGCCGACGATCGTACTCGACTGCGTGGCGGGCCGGCCGAGGGCGAGATTCGCAAGCGACCCGCTCGGGGTGGGTGTGGCCGTGGGAGGCGGAGGCGGCGTGCCTTCTTCGGTGGCCCATACCTCCACTTCGGCGAGCGAGAGGTAATTCTGACCGGAGAGCTGGATCCGCACATAACGCCCGCTCCGGCCGACGGGTACGGAAACCATGGACCCGGCGCTGCCGGCGACGAAGAACGAGCTCACCCCCGGCTGTGCCAGCGTCGTCGCGAGGTCGGTCGAAGCGAAGGGCTCGTCGGAGACCAGCACGTAGAAGTTCGAGAGTCTGTCGCCACAGCAGTCCGTCCGGTTCCAGACGTCCACGACCACGATGTTCGGGGCCACGGATCCGAGGTCGACCTGCCACCAGGCCTGGAAGTTCGCTCCGGTGTGCGTGACCGAGCCGTTCCAGAAGTTGCCGTCGGTGTTGCCGTCGACGGCGCGCCCGGCGGAAGCGCCCTCGAGCGTGCTCGACTGCGAGGCGGATTTTCCGAGCGCCACGTTCACCAGGTCGGGCGTGGGAGTGCGGGTGGGGGACGGAGTGTGGGTGTGCGTCGGTGTGAAGGTCCGCGTGGAGGTGGGCAGCGGCGTCTGCGTGTGCGTCGGCGTCGGAGTGCGGGAGGGCGTCCACGTGCGGGTGGGCGTCGGCGTCACGGTGCGCGTGGAAGTTTTCGTGGGCGTGTGGGTTTTCGTGGGAGTCGCGGTGTGGGTTTTCGTCGGCGTCGGGGTCCGCGTAGGCGTGACCGTTGCCGTGTGCGTCTTCGTCGGGGTTCGACTCGCTGTCGGGGTCGGGGTGGGAGTTCCGGTCGGCGGCAAGGTGCCCGTGGGTGTCCGGGTCGGCGTGGGCGTGCGCGAAGGGGTGGGTGTCACCGTCGGGCTCGCCGTGGGGACCGTGGTGGGGGTCGCCGTGGACGTGGCGGTGGGGGTCGGCGACGCCTGGAGCGGCGGATCGAGCTCCACCGACCGGACGTTGTTACCGTCCCGGTCGGCAATGTAGAGGAAGAGCTCGTCCGGACTCACCGCGAGACCGCGGGGATCGGTGAGCCGTGCCTGGGTGGCTGGCCCTCCGTCGCCGCTCGTTCCCGAAATTCCCGTCCCCGCGAACCGGTCGACGATGCCCGAGAGGAGGTCCACACGCCGAACCCTCGGGGCGAACGCCTCGGAAAAGTAGAGAAACGCGTTGCCGTCGACCGTGAGGAACGCAGGGCCGTTGAGGGATGCGTTTTTCGCGAGTCCTCCGTCGCCGCTGTAGGCGCAGGTGCCGTTGCCGGCCAGGGTCTCGACGAGGCCGGTGTCGGCGGAGACCCGTCGGATGCGACAACCGCTCTGTTCGGCGATGTAGAGGTCGCCGTTCTCGTCGACGAACACGTCGGTCGGGTTGGCAATTGCGGCCTGGGTGGCCGGAATTCCGTCGCCGTTGTAAGCCATGCTCCCGGTGCCCGCGACGGTCGTGATGATGCCCGAGAGGCCGACCTTCCGGATGCGGTTGTTCCCGCTGTCCGCGATGTAGAGGCCGTCCTGCGACCAGTGGAGTCCGCCCGGCCAGGAGAGCTTCGCGGCCGTGGCGGGACCGCCGTCTCCTCCGTAGCCGGAGCCGCCCGTCCCCGCGACCGTGTGGATCGTCCCGTTCGGGTCGACCTTCCGCACGCGGTGGTTGAACTGGTCGGAGAAGTAGACGGAGCCCTCTTCGTCGACGGCGATCCCCACGGGGAAGGCGAGCTTCGCCTCGATCGCGGGTCCACCGTCGCCCGAGTACCCGAACTCACCCGTTCCGGCGATGGTGGAAATGATTCCCGTCCGTGCGTCGACGAACCGCACGCGGTTGTTGTCGGTGTCCGCGATGTACAGGTTTCCGGCAGCGTCGAACGCGATCTCGCTGGGGCTCACCTTGGCGATGTCCGCCGGATACCCGTCCCCGTTCTCGCCCCCGAAAATCGTGTCGATGATTCCCTGGAGGTCGACTTTTCGGACCCGGCCACCGCTCGATTCCGCAATGAGCACGTTACCGGCGGAATCGACGAAAAGCCCCCACGTGCCGTCGAGTCGGGCGCTGGTCGCCGGCCCACCGTCGCCGGAGAAGCCCGAGACACCCGTCCCGGCGAAAGCGTCGATGGTGCCGCGCGAGAGGTCGACGAAGCGGACCCGCGGCGCGAAGCTTTCGGAGATATAAAGGAAGGAGGAGTCTTCCAACGCGAGGGCGCGTGGCCCGTTGAGGGACGCGCTCGTTGCCGCGCCGCCGTTGCCCGCAAAACCGCACACGCCGTTTCCCGCCACGGTCGAGATGAGTGTCGAGACCGCTTCCACCTTGCGGATGCGGCAGCTACTCTGCTCCGCGATGTAGAGGTTGCCGCGGCTGTCGAAGGCCACGTCGGAAGGGTTGGCCAGGGCAGCCGTGGCGGCCGGGATGCCGTCGCCGTTGTAGATGGTAGAGCCCGTTCCGGCGACCGTGGTGATGATGCCGAACGGGTCGATTTTGCGCACGCGGTTGTTCCCGCTGTCGGCGAAGTAGAGGCTTCCGTCGGGTCCGAGGGTCAGGCCCGAAGGCCAGGAGATCTTCGCACTCGTGGCCGGTCCTCCGTCGCCGCCGAAGCCCGAGACGCCCGTACCGGCCACCGTCGTGATTTTCCCGTCCCGGCCGATACGCCGGATTCGGTGGTTGAAGAGGTCGGTGAAAAAGACGTTGCCGTCGGTGTCGGCCACCACTCCGGTCGGGAACGCGAGCTTTGCGGCCGTGGCCGGCCCTCCGTCTCCGCCGTAACCGAATTCGCCGGTACCCGCGATGGTGCTGACGAGGCCGGTCGCGGCGTCCACGAACCGGATGCGGTTGTTTTCCGTGTCGGCGAGAATGAGATTGCCCCACGGGTCGACGGTGATGCCACGTGGGTTCGCTTTCCCGACCTCGGCCGGGAACCCGTCACCGTTCTCGCCGCCTACGACCGTGTCGATCGTACCGGCCGCCCGGGCATGCGTCGGAAAAACGCCCGGCCAGAGCAACAACGCGAGAAAAAACAGGGTGAACCGGAGGGACGCGCTCCGTCGCATTCGGAGGGACGCGCTCCGTCGCGTCCGGTGGCGGCGACGTGGCAAACGCGGCCATGGGCCCGGAGGGACGCGCTCCGTCGCGTCCGGGGGTGGGGTGGTCGTGGCATTCACGGCTACAAGAGACCGTGGCCCTCCGACCGCATCTTCGAAACGCCGCGCCGGATCCGACTGTCGCATTCGGAGGGACGCGCTCCGTCGCGTCCGGGGAGGGGGGGACCCGCCCGTCGGGTGTCGTTCATGACCGCCGATACCGTTCGCGCTCAGGGCCGCAAGGGAGCGTGGCCCTCCGACGTGTCCGGAGCGGACGCCGTCTCCCTTATCCGGGTTTGCTGCGTTCGATCCTACGGAACGCACGGCTCGAAAAAATGCGCGTGCCGCGGCCGAACGAAGCCACCCGAGACCGCTTCTTTCCGCCAGGTCGGCCCGCCCTTTCGATTTCTTTGCAGGATGTGCCACCGCTACCATCCGCCCCGAGGCCCAACAGAAAACGTGCCAGCCGCGGACCGACCCCCGAAACCGCGGAAGGCCGCCGTTCCCTACGTTATTTTCGTGACGCAGTCAACCAAGAATGGCCCAAGTGCCTGATCCATCTGCAAAAACACAAGGTGGGCCGCACGGTAGGTGAAAGGGTTCGCGGATTCGGACGAGACCCGTGTCGGCGCCCCCTGCGACCCTACCGCGTGTCCCGGCGCATTCGTCGTCACGTGGCGGATTCTTTGCAATTTTGCATCGATACACGGCCGGTTCGAGAAGCCAGGGGCGTTCCCTCGGCTGCCAGGAGTGGGGACCGCCGGACGATCGTGTCCTCCGGCCCGATCGGGCGAACCTGCCGGCCCCGCCGGCGTTCCGTTGCTTTCGCTCTTTCCGAAAGGACGCGGTCGTTGCCGCCGCAAGGATCCGGGTCGTTGCCGCCACGATCGCACCGAAGCACCGAGCTCCGCCGAGGGCCGGTGGGGGTCCGAAAAACCGTCCTCGTCCCGGTAAGCCTGTTGCCAGGAAGGGGGCTTTTGGGGCAAACTGCCGCAGACTTGGAGGAGGGAGGGGCGGAAGGGCCGTCTTTTATCCTTGACAGGTCGGCTGTTTCACGGTACGTACGGCACGCCTCCGTGTTCGCTGTGGGGCGGAGGCGTTGCGGGATGATTGCAAGGAGGTGGGCAGTGGAACCACTTTTTCGGTGTGACGGTCAGAGATTGGGTCAGTTTTACCCGAACCGACTTGGCCGGTTCGTTGTTCCATTGCTTGCGGCCCTTGGCGCTGGATTTTTCCCCGGGGTGCAGTCCGCTCACGCACTGAGCGTGACGCGGTTCCTTTCCAACGACAACCACGTTTACTGGTTGTCACGACGACCTCGTCCTTTACTCAGGTAACACAGCGTTTCTCTTCAGACCGGTACGACCCTGCTCTCTTTCCGAGAGCCCTGGTGGCGCGGGCACGGTGCTGACGGCCTTTGCAGCTGGTTCGGGGCAGCTACTGCCGAATCTGCAACGGACGACGGTTCTCGAGGGCTTCAACAACAATTCCACGCTTTACTTTCGATCCAGCGGCGAACGGCGGAGCGGGGCTTTTGACTTTGCCGGGTCCCGGGGTGCGAACGGTGAGTGCTGGGGGAGGTGGGACGGAGCCTCTTGTGCCTGTCTCGAATTCGGACGCTCGGGTGCCCGCGGCTCTGGCATTACCCGCTCAGGGTAATCCGGGGGTGGTTTCCCGACGGTGAACAGTTTTACGTGCGAGGGGGCATCTCTGGTGTTTCCGAGCGGGGGCGACGGCACGACGATCTCCGACCCGACCACCGGCGAGGTAGCGAATCAAGCCATTACGCTCGATGACACACAAGGGTCTCAGGTAGGTAACCCGGCTAGCCAGACCACGCCGGACGGGTTCTTGCTGGAAGGGGCGTGTACCACTGGTCCGGACTGCGAAATCATCGTTTTCGTCGGGACGCAGGACGGGGCTTCGGCTTTCGGTGTGTCCGCGGCCGGCTTCAGCGTCAATGCGAGTGGCATCGTACAGAGCACCGAGGGCGCGCAGGCAAACCAGGACTTCCACACGCCGACGCCGACAGATACCCCGACCCCGACGTCGACGCCCACCTTCACTCCCACGCCCACGGCCACTCCTACCCCCACGGACACGCCTACCCCGACCCCAACCCCCACCCCGACGGACACCCCGACCTTCACTCCTACTCCTACGCCGACTCCCACCTTGACCCCTACCCCGACGCCCACCCTGACCCCGACGCCGACGAATACGCCGACCCTCACACCGACTCGGACTCCTACGGCAACTCCGACGAATACGCGGCCACCGATTCCCGTCGTTTCGTCCCCGACTTCGGGCAGCGGTCTCCTCCTGGTTTTCGGGTTGGCTATCGCTATGGCTTGGCTGCTTTCGAGGCGGTGGAAAGTCGGGGTGGAGCGCTGAACCGGCGGGCCTGAGCGGTCGGAATAAGGCGGGAACCGAGCCACGGGGCTGCGAGGAGGGCGAGGAGTAATGGGTAGCTCGCGCAGGCGTCAGCTTCTGGTCGTTGCGTTCGTCCTTTTCGGCGGTTTC
The DNA here is from genome assembly GCA_026004195.1 of Candidatus Binatia bacterium. Taxonomy (NCBI): domain Bacteria; phylum Candidatus Binatota; class Binatia (SeqCode); species Binatia bacterium. The sequence continues at coordinate 708,580 of BPIQ01000002.1, read as the reverse complement.
TGGTTCCCGCATTTCGCGGCAGCCCTGACGGTCACCCGCTTTCTCTCGAACGACAACCACGTCTACCTGGTCGTGACCACGACGTCACCGTTCACTCAGGTGACGAGTGTTTCTCTCCAGAGCGGCACACCCTGTAGCGTTTCCGAGAGCCCTGGTGGCCCGGGCACGGTGCTGACGGCGTTCGCAGCTGGCGCGGGGCAACTGCTGCCTAATCTGATGCGAACCACTGTGCTGGAAGGGTTCACCAACAACTCGACCTTGATTTTCGACCCGGCGGGGTCCGGCGGAGCGGGGCTTTTGACTTTGCCGGGTCCCGGGGTGCGAACGGTGAGTGCTGGGGGAGGTGGAACGGAGCCACTTGTTCCGGTCTCTACTTCGGACGCTCGGGTGCCCGCGGCTCTGGCATTACCCGCTCAGGGTAATCCGGGGGTGGTTTCCCGCACGGTGAACGGTTTTACGTGCGAGGGGGCATCTCTGGTGTTTCCGAGCGGGGGCGACGGCACGACGATCTCCGACCCGACCACCGGCGAGGTACCGAATCAAGCCATTACGCTCGATGACACACAAGGGTCTCAGGTAGGTAACCCGGCTAGCCAGACCACGCCGGACGGGTTCTTGCTGGAAGGGGCGTGTACCACTGGTCCGGACTGCGAAATCATTGTTTTCGTAGGCACGCAGGATGGAGCTTCGGCTTTTGGTGTGTCCGCGGCCGGCTTTCGCGTCAATGCGAGTGGCGTCGTAGAGAGCACCGAGGGCGCACAGGCAAACCAGGACTTCCACACCCCGACCCCCACCCCGACGAACACCCCCACCAACACTCCGACGCCCACCGACACGCCGACCAACACCCCCACTCCGACGCCGACCCCCACGCCGACCGACACCCCGACGAACACGCCCACGAACACCCCCACTCCGACCCCGACACCCACGGACACGCCCACGAACACCCCCACTCCGACCGACACGCCCACGAACACGCCCACGAACACACCGACCCCGACCCCGACTCCGACCGACACTCCGACGCCGACCCCCACGCCCACGGACACGCCGACCAACACGCCGACACCTACTCCCACTCCGACGCCGACCCCCACCTCGACCCCGACTCCGACGGACACGCCGACCTCCACCCCCACACCCACCAACACGCCCACCAACACACCGACACCTACCCCGACGCCCACGGTGACGCCGACGGCCACGCCGACGCGGACCCGGCCGCCGATCCCCGTGGTCTCCTCCCCCGGTTCGCCGAGCGGACTTCTCCTGATCTTCGGTCTCGCCGCAGCGATGATCTGGGCTCTGTCCCGCCTGGGACGTGCAGGCTCGGCGCGAGGGTGAGCGCGACAAAGGACCCGGGAGTCGTCGTTCGGCTCGGGCTGAGCGGATGGTCCGCCGCCGGGTAGTGGCTCCCCGAAAAGGCTTTCGAGGCCGAGGCTACCGGTAGGATTCGCCCGCCCTTCGTGCGTGGACTCGCCGTGACGCCACGCAGAGTTGGTCTTTGCTCGCACGAACGCCTCTCCGGCCGGCGAGAAGAGCGTTCTGCGGTCGATGCCCACTGCCACGGGGCAGGACTCTGTCGTCGCGGGCCATGTTTCGGACCTCGAAAGGAGGCTAGCCTCGGAACCCTACGCGCGCGCTACGCCGCTGCGGTCTTCCGAGCGACCCGGAGTTAAAGGCCTGCGAGTCGTGCGGCCGCGACCGCTCCGCGAAGGGGTTCGGCGTCGGTCCGCTCCGGAGGGCGGCTGGTCTTTCGCTGGATCGTGCTGGGCGTCTTTTCCGGTGCGACGTCCCGGCGCGAAAGCCCCGGCGCGAAAAGAGAGGACCGCGCCGCGTATTGCCCGTCGGGCCTCCAGGACGTAAGAGGAAAACTCCCGCTCAGAGCGGGTGACAGGTCGGCGGTTTTCGCGCCCAGGTTCGGAAGCCCCGCTCCGAACCCGGACCCGGAGCCCCGCTTCGGCCCGACGCAGCACGAGCAGGAGGAGGTAAGGGGAGTGCGGGTGAAACTTCGCGGCACGAGAAAGAAAGCGGAACACGATCTTCGTCTTTCCCCCTACGTGCGACCCGAGCATTACCGGGTGCACGTCGAGCCGGACCTCGAGAAGGGGACGTACCGGGGACACGTGGAAATCGATCTCCGGGTGGAGCGGCCCGTCTCCTCGATCGAGCTCCACGCAGTGGACCTCGACCTCCGGCGACCGCGCTTCTCGGCGGAGGGTTACGAGGAAGAGCCCGCCGTCGTAACCCATCCGGAACGGCAAACCGTCGAGTTCAGGCTCCGCCACCGCGTTCTCGCGGGGCCCGCGAAGCTCGTGGTCGAGTTCGAGGGCAAGCTTCGGCGGGATCTCCGGGGTCTTTACGCGGCGAGCCAGGACGGGCGGCGCTACGCCTTCACGCAGCTCGAAGCCACCGACGCCCGGAGATTCTTCCCCTGCTTCGACGAGCCGTCTTTCAAGGCCCGCTTCACGTTCACGGTCGCGACCGAGGAAAAAAACGCCGTCGTCTCCAACAGTCCCGTGGCGAGCGTCGAGCACCTCGAGGGGGGGCGCAAGCTCGTGTCGTTCGAAACCACGCCGAAACTTTCCACCTACCTCTGTGCGCTCGCGGTCGGCGAGCTCGAGGCTTCCGAAGAGAAAAAGGTCGGGCCGACGCCGATTCGCGTCTGGCACGTTCCCGGCAAGGGCCATCTGTGCGATTTCGCCCTGGAAGCCGCGGCAGAATCGCTTTCGCGTCTCGAGGAGTATTTCGGGCTGCCCTATCCCTACGCGAAGCTCGACCTGGTGGCGGTACCGGACTTCGAAGCCGGTGCGATGGAAAACGCAGGGGCCGTCTTCTTCCGAGAAACGCTCCTCCTCGTCGATCCCGCTACCGTCTCGCTCGCCGAGAAAAAGCGCGTTGCCGAGGTCGTCGCCCACGAGCTCGCCCACATGTGGTACGGCGACCTGGTGACCATGGCCTGGTGGAACGACCTCTGGCTCAACGAAGCTTTCGCCACCTGGATGGCGTTCCGCGTCGTGGACGAATGGAAGCCCGAGTGGCGGATGTGGAACAACTTCGAACACCACCGGGCCTCGGCGCTGGGCCTCGACGCCCTCGCCAACACGCATCCTATCTACGCCGAAGTGCGCGACCCCGCCGAGGCGACCGAGAACTTCGACGCGATCACCTACGAGAAAGGCGCCTCGGTCGTTCGGATGATCGAGCACTACCTCGGAGCGGATGCGTTTCGCCGGGGCGTCCGGATCTACATCCGGCGGCACCAAGAGTCGAACGCGGAAGCGCGGGACCTCTGGACGGCGCTCGAGGAAGCGTCCGGACAGAAAGTGGAGAAGATCGTCCGCCCGTGGATCGAGCAGGCGGGCTATCCTCTGGTGCGGCTCGAATACAAGCACGAGGGGAAACGGGCGTTTCTTTCGCTCAGGCAGCAGCGCTTTTTCGCGCGGCCGCGGGCCAGAATCACACGGGAGCTCTGGCCCGTGCCGCTCGTCGTCAAGGTGGGAAGCAGGAGGGGGGTACGGCTCGAACGCGAGCTTCTCGCGAGGAGGACGGGCCGGCTCGTCCTGGGGGAGGCGGGAGACGTCGAGTGGTGCTACGGGAATGCGTCCGAGGGGGGTTTCTACCGCCCGCTTCACGACGCGAAGATGCTCGCGAAGCTATCCGAGCGGCTTCTCGAGGCCCTCACTCCCGTCGAGCGCATGGGGCTTCTCGGCCACCAGTGGGCCGCCCTCCGTGCCGGGCACGTACGGATCGACTCGTTTCTCGACCTGGCCGACCGGCTCGGCGAGGAAACCGATTACGACGTCCTCGAAGCCCTGCTCGGTCCCCTGGGTTTCGTCGAAGACCAGCTCCTCGATGCCGCGGGCAAGAATGCACGGCCGGCTTTCCGGAACTGGCTTTTGCGCCGCTTCGGGCCTGCCTGGAGTACGCATGGATGGGACGCACGCCCCGACGAGAAGGACGAGCAGCGGCTCCGCCGGGCGGCGCTCTTGCGGCTGGTCGGTATTCTCGCAGAAGACCGTACCGTTGCCGGAGAGGCGCAAAAGCGGTTCCGCGCCTACCTGCGCGACCGCAAAACCCTCGAGCCCAATCTGGCGGATCCGCTCGTCGCCATCGTGGCTCGCGAGGGCGGGGCGGACGAGTACGAGGCCTTCCGGAAAGCGGCGCGCAAGGCCGACACCCCGCAGGAGCGCCGGCGCTTTCAGCTCGCGCTCGCGGAGTTCCGCAAGCCGAGTCTCGTCCGGAAGACCCTTTCCCTGCTTCTCACCGAAGAAGTGGCCACGCAGGACGTGGGTCTCGTTCTCGTTCGTCTCTTCGGTAACCGCGCGGCTCGCGAGAGGACGTGGCAGTTCCTCAAAAAGCGCTGGGAGGACGTCTCGCGCCGCCTCCCGCCCATGATGGTCTCGCGAGTCGTCGATGCCACCCCCGCCCTCGGAAGCCTCCGGTACAAACGGGAGGTGGCTTCGTTTTTCCGCTCCCATCCGGTCCCCACGGCGACGCGGGCCCTCAAGCAGGCCCTCGAACGCTTCGACCTCAATCACGAGCTCCGCCGACGCGTGGCGAGAGACCTGGGCCGCTGGCTCGAGCGGGCCTCGAGCGGCTCGACCCACTCCCAGTCGGGGACCCGGTAGCCGGCTTCCGTGCGGGCCAGGAGGATCGAGAGGACGGCGACCACGCTTTCGACTTCGATTTCGAGCTCGTCGTCGCTTCGGACCGAGAAGGGAAGGCGTTTTTCGTAGCCTTCGGCCTCGAACACCCGGCCGTCGGACCTCAGGATCCGGGCCGTTCCCGTGAAGACGAGCTCGAGATCGGCATCGGGGCCGCGCCAGCGGCCGAGCCACCGGTGCGTCGCCTTTCCGTCCGGGCAGCGCAGGCCGCGGAAACTCAGCAGCCGGTGATGGAGTACCGGAATGCGGGCTCGCTCGTGTCGTTCGCCGCAACTCGCCTCGTACGTCCATCCGTGGCGGCGGAGCCACGACCAGTCGCCGGGCTCCAGGTCGACACGGAAAGCACGCCCGAAACTCCGGACTCGCTCGCTGCCGAAGAGCCGAAGGTAAAAAGGAAGCAGTCGTCCCTCGTGCGGGGAGAAAACGTAGGTGACCTTCTTTCCCTCGGGTGGAAACCAGTTCCGGGGATCGAGCGACTCGGAATCGCGGTCGAAGGGCTGCCGGAAGCGGTAAAAATAGCCGAAGTTCGGGCTCACGACGAGCTTCCAGGGAAGCGGCCAGGGCAGACTTTCGAGCACGGCCGTGTTCTCCCAGGTGAAACGCGCCCGGCTGCTCTCGGGCCAGAAAGCGTCGGAGAAATAGAAGCGCACGCTCTGGTAGGACGCGGCGAGAAGGACGACGACGAGAAGAGCTGCGCGGACGCGTGCCCAGGGGACGAATTCGAAAGCCGCGCTCGCCGAGAGCAGGAGGAACGGGAAGGCGAGGATCATCCGGTGGGCGCTCGGATAAGGTGCGTAGCTCACCACGGCGGGAAGAAAACCTGCGGCGAACCCTCCGGCGAGAAAAAGGGTGCGGCGCGAAGGATGGAGAAGGCCCAGGACCGCCAGCGCGAGGACGACCGGTGGGTGGACGGCGGCGGCGGCGACGGTCAGTGCGCCCTCGAGGCCTTTGGGCTCGAGGAGAATCTCGAGAGCGGCGAGCGTGCGGCCGGCGAGCGTCGAGAAGGGTCTCTCGCGCAACTCGGGAAGCAGGAGTTCGTTGGCGCCACCCCAGGCGTGCGGCGGGTCCCAGCTCAGATAGGGCCAGAAGCCCGCTGCGGCCAGAAGAAGGACGAGCAGGGAGAAAACGCGGTATCGGCCTCGGGAAAGCAGGGCTGCGAGAATCGGCAGTGCCAGCATCGTCCTGCCCGCCCAGTAGTCGTAGAGAAGGAGGCAGAGAGCGAGACTCCCGTAGAGGATTTCGGCGACTCCGCCCCGGCTCCGGCAGAAACGGGCGAGGGCCGCGACGAGAAGAAAGGTGTGGAAGGGAAGCTCGCCCCCCATCGAGATCCGGCCCCAGAAAATCGACCAGGGAAGGACGGCCGCGAGCGCGCCGGCCGCAAGGCCGGTCGACACGCGGAGGCCGAAGCTGCGGGCAGCGGCGTAGGCCGCGGGCACGCAGAGGACGCTCGTCACCAGCGAGTACGTACGAATCGTCCACTGCGTGGGTCCGAAGACGGAGTAGAGGGGGACCTGGAAGAGCCCCGTGAGGAGAACGGGAAGACCCGTGCAGTCTTCGGCGAAAAAGTGGCCCTCGCGCCACCGAAGGTATGCGCACGCGAAAATCTTGGGTTCGTCCTCGTGAAGTCCCGCCGGATAGTCACCGGCGAAAACCAGCCGGAGTGCGAGCGAGACGGCCGAAAGCCCGAAAATCCACGTAAGCGCCGAGCGGTCCTCCCGGCGAAGCAGGTGGACGAGGGCGAAGGCGTAGACACACGAGACCGCGGCCGTCAGCACGAGGCCGAGTTCGGGGTCGAAGCGCGGCATTCCCGAGGCTTCTGTCTTTTTTCAGCGCTCCGCGTCGCCGAGGAAATCCTCGTAGCCGAACTTCCCGAGCCAGGGGGCCGCCCAGGCCGTGATCCGTTCTCGTTCCTGGAGCGAAAGCTCGCGTGCCGTGGCTTCGTTCGTCTCGGGAGTGGCCTTGCGGATCGTCCCCCAGGGAAAAACCTCCTCGAGCGGCTCGCCGTTCCAGCTCGGCCGCCGCAGCGACTCGTCGGGGCGGAGTCCCATCTTGCGGCAGAGCGATCCCAGGACGACCTCCGGCTCCCGCACCACGTCCTCGTAGCGGAGAAGGTGGACGCGCCCGGGATACATGCGCTCGAAAGCCGTGGCGTGCTGCTGCACGAGGCACCAGGTCGCCATGTAGCGGTCGAGGGAGAGGGGAACGGGCCGCTTTTTCGTGTCGGCGTAGGCCGACCAGGGATTGCGCACCACGTGGACGACGTGGGCGTCGGGAAAGTCCGCGAGGATCGCGGGAGTGTCGACGACGACGGCGGGACTGTAGCCCACGTAGACGCTCTGTTCGTCGGTTCTCCGGAAGTTCCGCCACGCATCGAACGTGGCGCGGAAGAAGGCGCGGACGTTCTCCGCCCGCGACCGTCCGTTCTCGCGCACGTAGCGCGCGTAGAGGCGCCCTCGTTCCTCGTCGTCGAACTCGAAGGGCACGGAGCGGAATTTGCTCACGTACGGCGTCCGGGCGCGCACGCGCGTTTCTTCGTCGACGATCGACCGGAAGTCTTCTTCGGGCGTTCCCTCGAGGGGAAACACGGGCCAGCGGTACTTCGCCGGGAACATCGAGGCGAGGGCGTCCGTGACCCAGTGCGTTCCGAGCTGCGACTCGAACGGGTAGACGAAGAGCTGCGGGTGGCCGTCGAGGTGGCGGTGCACGACGTTGCCGCCGTTCTCGTACATCGCCGAGATCATGACCAGGCGAAACTCACCCATCGTCCGTCCCCTCGCTTCGGTACGCGTAAAAAAGCGCCGTTTTGCGGTCCCGATACACCGGGTCCGCCCGGAAGGGGAAGCCCCGCGAGACTCGCGCCGGGATGGCTTCCACCGAAAAGATCTGATTTCCGCCCGGGAAAAGCAGCGACCCCACGACCCGACCCGAAGAAATCTCGATGGCGTGGATCCCGCAGACGCACTCGTCGGGGTCGAGCCCCGGGGCGTAGGAACGAAAGCGCGGGAGGACGCGGGAGGTGCCGACGAAAGCCAGCTCTTCCGCGAACGAGAGTCCGCGGGTCCAGCCCGGAAGTTTTTGCACGGCCACGAAAGACTCGCCGTCCACGTAGCCGACTTCGCCGTACCCGCTGTTGTCGAGCCAGAGGCGTCCCGAGTGGAGGCGGGCCGAATGCGGCCGCGTGAGTCCTCGCACGATGGGTCCGCGGGTCTTTCCCGAAAAGACGACTCCGCGGCGGTCGACGGGAAAGTTCGGATCTCCCGGGTGGACCTCTCCGATCCGGTCCGTCGAGGCGGTGAAAAACGATTCTTCGAGCGTCCTGCCGGCCGCGATGGAATTGAGCTGGAGGTAGTTTCGCTCGAAACGCGGCCCCTCGGGGCCGTCGACGGACTCGGGCCACCACACGCGCTCGTATCCGCCCTCGGGGAGAAACCGCACGACCGCGTTCTCGCCGACGGCCGTACCCAGAAGCTTCCCGCCGCAGAAGGCGAGGTCGTGCAGGTACGTCGAGCCCGGAAAGAACCACGAGCGCACGGGCACGAACGGGCGGTCTTCGATCGGAGGAAGCTCGGGTACGTCCTCGCGCAGGCGAGTACCCGTGGCCGGGGCGAACTCGAAAAGCTGGTTCGGGTTGCGGGTGAGCGCGACGTAGAGACGGTTCGTGTCCGCGGAAAACGCCGTGCCCGAAGGGTGGGGAAGGCGGAGGTAGGAGAGCGAAGGAGCCCCGTTTTCCACGGAAAGTGCCAGGATCAGGTGCTCGTACTCCCGCGTGACGACGAGCGTCCTTTGCTTTTCCGCGAGAAGATCCCAGAACTCCCCCGTGGACTCCCACGCGAGCTCTGCGGGATCCACCTCGGCCGCGCCTTCCCACGCGGCAAGCACGTCCGCCGGGTTCCTGTAGGCGACCTCGGCGGCCGGGCGCCGTTTTCCCTTCACGCCGACTCCCTCCCGAGCTCTCGCCAGAGCCGAAAGGCGCCGCGGTAGAGACGCCAGGCCGATCGCAGCGTGGTCGTCGAGCGGCCGCCGTGCCGTTCGGTCGACACGACCGGTACTTCGACGATCTGGAGCCCCCTTCTCTGGCACTTCACCACGAGCTCGAGGTCGATGAGATCCTCTTCTTCCTGCAAGGCGAGGCTCTCGAAGACGTCGCGCTCGAGGACTTTCGGAGTTCCGTTCACGTCCCACACGGCCAGGCCGAACAGCGACCGGCACTCGAAGTTGTAGAGGACCGAGCCCAGGCGCCGCAAGAAGGGGTAGCGAAGCCGGCGGTTGGCTTTCCAGACGTAGCCGGGATTCGCGAGCCCGAGCAGGACGAGCAGGCCGAGCGTGTACGCGTTCGTCCGGGCGGAGTTCGTGTAGGCGAAAAGCCGCCCTCGCGAAGCCCGGAATCCCGCGAGCACGGCGCGCCCCCAGCCGGGACGTTCGTCCTCGAGGACGCGAACATGGGTGTTCCGCGCCGCAAGTTCCCTGGCGATGCGCGCGGAGTCGTCCCGGCTCGCGTTGACGACCAGGAGAAGCTCGAAGGAGTGCCGCAGTCGTTCGAGGACACCCAGGTAGTCGACGACGGTCCGCTCGAGGTGGTCGGCCTGGTTGTGGATCGGGAGGACGATGGAAACCTCGGGGGTGCCGGCAGACTCGCTTCCCATCGACGGAGGGTTTCAGCGCAAGAGCTCGAGGAGTGCGGTGGAGAGCCCTTCCGCGTCGAGGCCGTTGGCCCGGCGCAGGGTCGTCTGGTCGCCGCAGAGCGAGCAGAAGCGGTCGGCCGTTCCGAAGCGGCGGAAGGGAATACGTATCCCGGCCTCGGCGAGAACTTCCGCGACGGCGCTGCCGAAGCCGCCGAGCGTCGTGTGTTCCTCGAGGGTCGCGACGGCGCGGAATCGCTCTGCGGCTTCGAGCACGCATTCGGTGTCGAGGGGCTTGACGGTCGGCATGCTCACGACCCGGACGCTCACGCCCGCTCCGGCGAGCCGCTCCGCCGCCTCGAGCCCCACGGCGGCAATCGGCCCGCACGAGAGGAGGGCAAGGTCGCTCCCTTCGCGCAGGACGAGCGCTTTGCCCAGCCGGAAATCGGGCGGGGTCTCGTGGATCCGGGGTTCCCCCGCGCGCCCGAGCCGCAGGTAGGCGGGGCCGCGCTCTCGCGCGAGCGCGTGGACCGCCGCGCTCGCTTCGAGAGGGTCCGCGGGGCAGACGACTTTCATGTTGGGAAGGGCGCGCATGAGGGCGATATCCTCGACTCCGTGGTGCGTGGGCCCGTTGAGTCCGTAGGCGTACCCGCCGCCCACTCCCACGAGCACGACGTCCGCCTCGTGGTAGCAGATGTCGTTCCGGACCTGCTCGAAGCAACGCATCGTGACGAAGGGCACGATGGAGTAGACGAAGGGCTTTTTGCCTTCCAGGGCGAGGCCGGCGGCGACGCTCGCCATCGTGGCTTCGGCCACTCCCACGTTCCAGAACCGGCCCGGAAATCTCGCGGCGAAATCGTCGAAGAGACGGAACCCCAGGTCGCCCGTGAGGAAAACGACCCGATCGTCCCGGCCCGCCACTTCGGTGAGCGCCCGAACGAAAGCGTCTCGCATCCTAGGGCTTCTCTCCCCCTGGAGTCGCTCGCACCTCGGCCATGGCCCGTTCCAGTTCGGCGGAGTCGGGCGGCCGGTAGTGCCATTCGGGGTCGTTTTCCATGAAGGACACGCCTTTCCCCTTGACCGTGTGGGCCAGGACGAGATTCGGCCGCGGGGTCTCGAAGGGCAGGTTTCGGAACGTCGTCACGAGCCCTCCGAGGTCGTGGCCGTCGACTTCCCGGACGGCCCAGCCGAAGGCCCGCCATTTGTCCGCGAGGGGCTCGAGAGGCAGGATGTCCTCGCAACGTCCGGTGGCCTGGAGCTTGTTGTAGTCGACGATCGCCACGAGGCGGTCGAGACGTTCTCGCGCGGCGAACATGGCCGCCTCCCAGACACTGCCCTCGTTGCACTCGCCGTCGCTCATCAGGACGAAGACCCGCCCTTTGCGTCCGTCGAGCCTGCGAGCGAGGAGCATTCCGATTCCCACGGCGAGCCCGTGCCCGAGCGAGCCCGTGGCCACCCGCACCCCCGGGATCCCCTTGGGCGTGGGGTGCTCGGGAAGCCTCCCGCCGTTTTTCGCGTACGTGGAAAGCCATTCCACGGGGAAAAAACCCCGCTCGGCGAGCGTCGCGTAGTAGGACATGCACCCGTGGCCTTTGCTCAGGACGAAGACGTCGCGGCCCGGTGCGTCGGGTTCGTCCGGATCGACGTCGAGAACCGCGAAGTAGAGGCTCACGAGAATCTCCACGCTCGAGAGCGCCGAGCCCACGTGCGGCGTGCGGCCCTCGTGCGCCATCCGCAGCGTGTGAAGCCGCACGGCACGGGCGTGTTCCTCGAGTCGCTCGAGGAGATCTCCGGGCAACTCGCGCTCGAACCCGGTGGCCCTCACCTCACGCCGCCTCCCTCGGGTGCACCCGGATGTTCGTGCGGGTGCGGTTCCAGGGCTCGCACTTCAGGCTGCCTCTCGCTCCCGGGTCCAGGTGATCGTCCGGGCCAGGCCTTTGGCCAGCGGCGTCACGGGCTCCCACCCCAGGAGGCGGCGGGCCTTGGTGCGGTCCGCCACCCACGTGTCGGTATCCCAGCTCCTGCGCGGGAACGCACCCCAGCGGCAACGCACTTCCGCCTGCGTGAGCCGCAGGACCAGATCGACGAGCTGGGCCAGGGTCGTTTGCACGCCGCTCCCGATGTTGACGATTTCGCCGCCGAGCTTCCGGAGCTCGTCGGTGCGGAGAAACGCCTCGACGACGTCTTCCACGAAAACGAAGTCGTGTGCGATCTCGGGGTCCGCGAGCTCGAGTTCCTTGCCCTCGAGGCAACGGCGGACGAGGGTCGGCACGAGCCGCGTCGGCTCCTCGAAGGGGCCGTAGACGCTGAAAAGCCGGAGCGTGACAATCGGTCTGGTCTTTTCGCGAGCGGCCTGCTGGCAGAGAAGGGTCTGGGCGACCTTGGCCACCCCGTACGTGGTGACGGGCTCCGGCGGATCGGTCTCTCGCATCGCGAAGGGTTTCTTTCCGTATTCCGAGGAGCTTCCCGCGTTCACGAAAAGCTCGTAGTCGAACTCCTCGAGTGCCGCAAGGAGGTTGGCCGTTCCCAGGACGTTCGTGGCGAGGATTCCTTCCGCGTCCCCCTGCCAGGCGTAGGCGCCGTGGGTCGCCAGGTGGTAGATCCATTCGGGACGTGCCGCTCGGACCGCTTCGCGCACCGCTTCCCCGTCGCGGAGGTCGGCGACGTGCGGGTGGAGCTCGCCCAGGATGCCCTGGAGCCGCCAGTACTTCGAGCCCGGCCTCACCAGGACGTGGACTTCGTGACCGTCGGTAACCAGCCGCCGCGTGAGCACCGCACCCACGAAACCGCCGGCACCGGTGACGAGGACGCGCTTCGGGCTCATCGTCTCCCGGGTGGAGCGAACTGCGGGTTGTCGAACCGCCGCGCCGTTTATCACTCCGCGCGCCGGTGATCAAACGGCGGGGGGTGTTTTCTCCCGTGTCGCGCCATGCGAGAGAAAGCCCGAGCCCGGCGCGGGATCACATCGTCCAAGTGCGACGGGGGCGGCGGAACTCGCCGCCTGGGCGAGCAGGGCGCCTCCACCCTCGGACGGTTTCTCGCAGGAGGCCGTCCGAAACAAGACCTTCCGCACTTCCGAACGTGACGACTTATGTGACGTTACTGGTCCCAGTCGGGGGTTTGAGGGTCGATCGGCCCGGGGGCTTGACATCGGAGCCTGGCCGATTGTAACCGAACGCCGTCGAATTTCGGGAGGGGGGACCTATGAAGCGACAGGTGTTATGGTTCACGTGCGTTTTTCTTATGTCGTGGGGGTGCGCCAGTATCGTGAGCAAGTCGATGTATCCTGTCACGTTCGACAGCAACCCCAGCGGCGCGAAGATCGTGATCACCGACAAGAACGGTAACAGGATCTTCGAAGGCAGGACACCGACCACTCTCACCCTATCTGCGAGCAAAGGTTTTTTCTCGCCCGCGCAGTATCATGTGGAGGCCTCCATGGAAGGCTACAACCCGGCCCGATCGACACTCAGCGCAGGGCTTGACGGCTGGTACATCGGGAACCTTCTTTTCGGCGGGTTGATCGGGATGCTCATTGTGGACCCGGCCACAGGGGCCATGTGGAAACTCGACGACCGCGTGGTCGTGAACCTCGGGCTCAAGGCGGCCGCGCGAGACTCGGGTTCGCTCTCGCTATACATCGTTTCGCTCGACGAGCTCCCGCCCGAATATCGCGCAGCTCTCGTTCGCGTAAGGTGAAGAAGTTCGAGGCCTGTGCAGTCCCGGATGCCCCGGCCGTCCGGTGAAGCATCTTCCTATCGACGAACGCCTCGACCAAAGGCCAGGCCCCCGGGGACGGATGTCGCTCGGAAAACTACGGGGCTCCGTCGAGCCCGACCACGTGAGGGGAACGGCGTGAGGCGCAGGAAACATCCGAACGGTACGTGCGTTTACTGCGGCAGTCGAGCGGACACGGTGGATCACGTGGTGCCTTTGTCGCGGTGGCGGGAGACCGGTCTGCGGAGGCGCGTGCTCGACAACAAGTCGAACCGGGTTCCGGCTTGCGCCAGGTGCAACAAGGAGAAGGGGAATCTACTGCCCTGCGAGTGGTTCGAAGTACACCCGGAGTACAAGGATCGTTTCCGGCGGGAGGCGAAGTGCCTGTCCGACCCGATTAAAGAACTTTGCGGGATCGAGGGGGGGAAGGGACCGGCACCCCGCCGACTCAGCCCACCACTTCGAAGCGCCGGCAGTACCAGACGTACCCGTGGCCTGGAATCGATAGGGCCTCGAGCTCCGCGTAGACGGTGAAGTTTCTCCCTATGCGGGGCTCGCGCAGGAGCTCGGAAGGGATCCAGGCCGTGAAGCTTTCCCATCGAGGTGTTCCGTGGATCGGGGAGTGGACGGTAATTCTACCGACCGCGGTCTTGCCGATCTCGCCTAGAAACCCTCGCCCCACCGCGGTGGTGGGAATCCGGAGTTTTTTGTAAGGATCGACCTGGCGCGACAACTCCCGCAGGACTCCGAGAACTCTGACAGTTTCTTTCCTTTTGGGCTCTCTCGCCACGATCGGGTCGGGAGTCTCCAGGCCGCGCCTCGCCCGAGGTACGAACTCGCGATCGACCTCGAAGCGTTCGCCTGGACGGGTGACGGTAATCCGGGGGCCGATCTCCACCGTCGTGGTCCCGTCTCGGTAAACGGCTCGTTTCAGATGTCGTGTCCAGGAAGTATCGCAGTCGTGAACGGGCCAGGGAGGACCGAGTTCGTCGAAGAACACTCTCGAGCCGCAGTCGCAGCAGAAAAAGAACACTGGAGCGCGGCAAGTGGGGCAGGCCGTAGGCCAGGTTTCGGCCCCACACCATGTACCGTGAACGGGTTCCTTCCACATCTCGGATTCCTGCCGTGGCTTCTTCGCTCGGTGAGCCTCCAACTAGCGAAGGAGCCCGTCCGGTGGCAAGGGTCGGCGGTCCAACGGGGCCGACGAAAAGAATCCTGCAGAGCCGCGCCGCGCGAAGGATCCACAGGGATGGGGTAACTGGGCAGTGGCAGGGCGTACTTTGGAACTCGCCGCGCCGCCCGGCGTCTGCATTCGGTTTCTTCGCGCACGGCTCCCGGTGCGTGCCCTCCTGCGCCCGTGGGCGGCCGTAGTGCGACCGCGTGGACGTGGCAAACCGGGGCGGACCTTGCGGCTGCGAGCTACTCTAGAGGTCGAACAGGCTCTAGTTCGTAAGTCCGAGGCGGCGCATCGCCAGGAGGCCGACCAGCGTAAGGACGGTGACAAGAACCAGCCACCGCCATCCGGAGAGTACCGGAGTCGGGGAAAGGGCCGGCGCTAGTGCGCTCGCGCGCGGTCGAGATCGGATCGCCTTGCGCACCGCTGCCCATGCGTGCCATCCTGCGCTCGTGGCGGGACGAAGCACCATAGCGCGAACGTGGTTCGAGCAAGCCGAGGCCGACCTTAGCGCCGCCAGGGACAGCGCCGCGTCGGGCCATCATGAGTGGGCCTGCTTCCAGTGCCAGCAGGCCGGAGAAAAGGCGCTCAAGGCTCTCCTTTACGCGCGCGGTCGCACGTCGGTCCTCACGCACAGCTTGCGGCGCCTCCTGGAAGAGTGCGTTCGGGAAGATCCTGGGTTCTCTGATCTCGACGATTCGTGCCGACTTCTCGATCAGTACTACATTCCGACCCGGTACCCGAATGGTCTCGACGAGGAGATCGCTCCCGCGAGGTACTACGACGCGAAGGACGCCGAACGATGCATCGAGTCTGCTCGATCGATCCTCGAGCGCGTGAAGAAATCCTGGCCAGGCTGAAAGAGCTGGCCCGTGTCCTGCGGCGCGAGTTCGAGGTGGAAGGAGTCTACGTTTTCGGTTCTTTCGCCCGGGGCGAAGAGCACGAGGGGAGCGACATCGACCTCCTTGTCGTGGGCAGAATTCCGGGCCGGATGGTGGACCGCATCGGGGAAGTCCTGCGCCGGACGGACCTCCCGGTCGAGCCCATCGTGCTCACCCCGGAGGAGCTCGCCCGCCTCCGCGTGGCCGAGCACCCGTTGATCACGAGGATCGAAAAGGAACTCCTACCGATCTGAGTTCAATCGCTGCCGCACGTGGCAGTACGCCCCCGCAGTTACTCGGACGGGCTTTGGACCGAACGCCCGCTTACCCGGAGTCTCTCATCCGTCGCAAGCTCGCCGGCTTTGGGGTGAGGGGCGAGCCAGAAGACGGCAGCGCCGACTCGCCCAGCCAGGCACCGGGGTCGGAAGCCCGCGGTCGCAGTCATCCGAACCGCGAAGCCAGGTGGGCTCGTCGAGCGGCGTTGTGTTGGCAGCAGCAGCTTTGCGACATGCGGTTCATTGTTCGGTAGCCTTGCTCCGCTTCCCTTGTGCGCTCCGCTGGCGGCGCGGGGGTTCGGCCGGTCGCCCGTCATTTCACGAACCGGGCAGCAGCCTTGTCCCCGGCGGGCTTTCGTTGCACGATCCCGGGCGATGGCCGGGAAAGAAAATCCGAAGGCCGGGGGCCGTTGCGCGCCGCGCCCCGACGTGCCGCCAGACGCGCGGGACCCGGCGAACTGGTCGCCCGAGAAGCTCCGGGCGCTCCAGGAAATCCTCGACCGGAGCCGGGAACGCTCGGGCAAGGCAATCCGCGACACGTTCGACCGCCCCGAACGCCGGATGGATGCGGCCGAGTTCGTCCGCTTCTGGAACGGAACCCGCATGAAGGCCATGGCGACGGTCGGGGCGAAAGGCGTGCCCCACGTGGCTCCCGTCCACGCCGAGTTCGTCGACGGGAGGCTCGAGTCTTCCATTTACGAGGAAGCCGTGCGCCGGCGCGACATCGCCCGGAACCCGAACGTGGCCTTCGTCACCTGGGGCGCGGGCGGCGCTGCCGCGATCGTCTACGGCAGGGCGAAGGAGCGCCCCGGAAGCCTGCGGGAGACGCGGCCCGGTGCGACGGGCTCCCCCCGAAGGGCGCTCACGCTCGAGATCGAAGTGACGCGAATCTACGCGATGAAAGGACGGGAAGAGACGTGAGCCGGCCAAAGATCGCGGATCCGCCCGAGACGATCTCCGTCCGGCCCGAAGAAGATTTCGATCGCACGCGTCTGGCCGAGTACCTGCGAGGGAAACTCCCGGGGAGCGAGGGGCCTCTCGAGGTGCTCCAGTTCGCCGGCGGGCACGCCAACCTGACCTACCTTCTCCGCTACGGCGAGACGGAGTACGTTCTCCGCCGGCCGCCGCTCGGACCCGTCCCGCCGGGGGCGCACGACATGGGGCGAGAGTACCGGGTCCTCTCTGTCCTCTACCGGGCGTATCCCTACGCGCCCCGAGCTTACCTCTACTGCGACGATCCGAGCGTGATCGGGGCACCGTTTTTCGTCATGGAGCGCCGGCACGGGATCGTCGTGCGCCGCACGATCCCGCCGGAGTTCGGAGGCGGGGAAGACGCCGGGACGAACCGCAAGATCAGCGAGGTGCTCATCGACAAGCTCGCCGAGCTCCACGAGGTGGACTACCGGGCCGTGGGGCTCGAGAAGCTGGGCAAGCCCGAGGGGTTTCTTCGGAGGCAGGTGGAGGGCTGGAAAGCTCGCTACGAAAGGTCGAAGACGAAAGAGCAGCCGCTTGTCGACGAGCTCTACCGCTGGCTCGACGAGCACCTTCCGCCGTCGCCGCCTCCGACGCTCCTTCACAACGACTGGCGGCTCGACAACATCATGCTCGACGCCCGCGACCCGGGACGGTGCGCGGCCGTGTTCGACTGGGACATGTGCACGGTCGGTGACCCGCTCGCCGACGTGGGAACGCTCTTCTCGCTCTGGGTGGAGGCGGGCGAGGGTTTCGATGACGCGCCGCCCGTCGGGATGCCCTCCACGGTCCCGGGTTTTTTGCGGCGACGCGAGGCGCTCGAGCGGTACGCGCGCATCCGGGGCGTCGACGTGAGCCGCGTGCCCTACTACTACGTGTTCGGGCTCTTCAAGATCGGCGTCGTCCTGCAGCAGATCTACTACCGCTACGCGCGGGGACAGACGCACGACGAGCGGTTCCGGACATTCGGGCAGCTCGCCGAGCTTCTCTTCGAGATCGCACACGAACGCAGCCGAACGCCGTCGGTGTGATCCGCCCCTCGGACGCGATCGGAGGGCCACGCTCTGTCGTGGCCGTGTTCGCGATTCCCACGAATCCCCGCCTCCCCGGACGCGACGGAGCGCGTCCCTCCGACCCGTGACGAATTCGGAGGGCCACGCTCTGTCGTGGCCGTGCCCGCGATTCCCACGAATCCCCCGCCCGTGGACGCGACGGAGCGCGTCCCTTGTATCTTGATCCCAGGGACTTGGTTGTAGGTCTGGGAGCGTGGGCTTGTGGTGAAGCCTGGGGTTTCGGTGATGGGCTGGTTTTGGGTTGCGAGAGTTCGGGTCTTGACTGCCGTGGGCAAGAGGTCGGAAACGAAAAGCGAAGATGCCCTTCCGGGAAGGCCGCGCGTCCTTGAAGCCAACGAGCTTGGGTCGGAGATCGGCCCCCCGCCCTTTTCGCCCGAGACCGTAGAGTATCTGGGGCCCTTTGGGAGCCCGCATACACAAGGTCGGCAGGCGAAAATGCAGGGTCGGGGGACCGGAAGGGCTAGATACTACGGGGAGGTGCCTATGGACAAGAGTTGGTCGGTAGGAATCGACGTGAGCCAGAAGTGGCTCGACGTCTGCCGCAGCGACTCCGGCGAGAAGCCCGAGACCTGCCGCTTTGCGAACACGGCCCAGGGCCACCTCGAGCTCGTGCGCTGGCTCCGGGGCCGCAAGGCCCGGGTCGTGGTGGAGTCCACGGGCCGCTACAGCACGGATCTGGTGCTCGCGCTCTGGAAGGCTCCCGAGGTGGAGGTCATGGTGGCCAATCCCCACCGTGTGAAGGAGTTCCGCGGGGCGTTCTTCCAGCGTGCCCGCACCGATCGCACCTCGGCCGAGATCCTGGCGGAGTACGCCGTGCGGATGCCCTTCGTGCCGTGGAATCCGCCCTCGAGGCGCGCCCTGGAGCTGCGCGAGCTGATGCGTCGGGTGGAGGCTCTGACCGAGATGGCCACGCAGGAGAAAAACCGCCTGCACGCCGAGCTTGCAAGCCGCGAGCACTCCCGCGTGGTCTGTGAGGACCTCCGGCGTCACGTCCACCACCTCCAGGGGCGGATCCGTGCCCTGAGAAGGCAGGCCCTCAAGCTGGTCGAGCAAGACCCCATCCTCAAGCGGGCCTACCACCATCTCTGCTCGGTGCGCGGGATCGCCTCGCTGACGGCGCTCAAGTTGCTCGGCGAGCTTCTGGTGCTGCCCGAGGGGCTCGGGGTGCGGCAGTGGGTTGCCCACGCGGGGCTGGACCCCCGTCCGGTCCAGTCCGGAAGCTCGGTGGACCGCCCGGTGCACATCTCGCGCATGGGCAACGTGCACCTGCGCAGAGCGCTCTTTTTGCCGGCGCTGGTCGCCATGCGGCACGACCCCCACGTGCGTGCCTTTGCCGAACACCTCCGCTCGAGAGGCAAAAAGCCCATGGTGGTCGTCGTGGCCGTCATGCGAAAGCTCCTGCACGCCATCTACGGCATGCTGCGCACCGACACGGACTTCATCGGCGAGAAGTTCTTCCGTATGACCACCCTGGCTGCTGCCTAAAAACTCCCCAAAAACCCTTCCGAGGAGGTTTGACCCCCAAGAGAGTATCTCCGACGGATGTGCCCGGTAGGCATCGGCCTCAACGCGACCTTTCGAACGTGCGGTCGGAGGGCCACGCTCTGTCGTGGCCGTGCCCGCGATTCCCACGAATCCCCGCTCCCCGGACGCGACGGAGCGCGTCCCTCCGGATGGCCGTTCTCGTAAACGGCACCTTCGATCATCGGAGGCATGCGGCGCGCGCGTGCCCCGCAGCCCCGGAACGCGACGGATGTGCCCGGTAGGCATCGACCTCAACGTGACGTTTCGAACGTGCGGTCGGAGGGCCACGGGGTTGTGAACAAATTCGGGTGTTGGCGAAGGGCCAGCGAAGCAGGAGCTCGCCGGGGTCGGTCGGAGGAAAAAAGAGAAGGCTGGCGGCCTCCGGGGTTCCCACCGAGCCCCGGCTTGCCACCTCCTTCCGGTCTTTTCGTCTTCGGTTTCGGCCCTCTCTCGCGCCTACGACGCCTTAGCTTCCGCCCGCGGCCGCAAGAAGGGCGAACCACCGCAGCAGGTTGTAGGTGATCACGTTCAGCAACACGATGCACCGCACCTTCGTTCTCCCCCGTAAGACGATCTTCCCGAGCGTCCTCCAGCGCTTGAGGTCCGCGTGCACCCGCTCGCTCACCCGAGCCCGCACGCCGTAGATCGCCCGCCCCTCCGGTGTCCTCATCCTCTCTTTGAGCTGCCGCACCGCTTCGCTGTCCCGGGGCCGCACCTCGTAGGGATCGGGCTTCCCCTTCCTTTTCGGTAAAGCCCCGTAAAGCTCCACACCCCGCGCACTGAGCTCCTCCACGTTCTCCACGCTCGTGTAGCCCGTGTCCACCACATACTGCTCCGGAAGCCTCCCGAACCTCCGCTCAAGCTGCTCCAGCATCGGCACCGCCTCGGCAAAATCCGTCCTCCCCTGACTCACCTCCACCCCCACCACCACCTCGCTCTCCGCGTCCGTCGCCAGCTGGACATTGTAGCCCGGAAGATACGCCCCGCCCGTCTGCCGCATCACGCGCGCCTCGGGGTCCGTCGTCGAGCTGCGTGGCTCCCCCGAGGGCTCCTTCGCCCCCTTCTTGTAACCCTCGCGCTCCCTCTCCAAAGCCCCGAGCTCCTCGAGCGCCCTCGTAAGCCTCCTCTCCCTCTCCTCGAGCGCTCGCCTCTGCGCAGCCTGCTTCCTCCTCGAGAGGCTCCGCCGTGCCGGTGCCTCGAGCTCCCCACGCAGCGCCTCGATCTGTCTGCGTACCTCCGCCCGCAGCTCCTCCACCTTCTTTCTCCTCCGAAACGACCGGTCCCCGGCCGAAGCTCGCACCCGCGTCCCGTCCTGCGCCACCCGCCGAAGCCGCACCAGCCCCTCGGCCATCATCACCGCCAACACCTGCGTGAAAAGCTCCTCGAGCGCCTCCGCGTTCTCGCTCCGAAACGTGCTCAGCGTGTGGTAATTCACCGGTACCCCCGCCCCGAAGCCACCGGTAAGCCACGTGCTGCTCCGTCAACCTCTCGAGCTCCCTCGCACTGCCTACCCCCTCCGCCGTCGCATAGAGCCACAGCGCCAAAAGCACCTGCGGATCCGTCGCATCCCGCCCCGCCCAGCTCCCCCGCGCCTTGATCCTCTCGTAAAAGGCCGAAAGGTTCAGCTTCTTCACGACCGCCAACACACTGCGGGCCCGGTGCGTCTGAGGCAGCTCGCCGTCCAGATCCACCACCTCCCACCGAAGCTGGCTCCGCTCCGCTCTCACCACCCGCGGTGCCGCCTTCGCTGCCTCCGCCCGCCGCCGCTCCCGCGCCTCCGCGAGCCTCCGCTTCCTCTCCTCCGCACTCTCCCCGCCCAGAAGCTCCACCTGCTCCATCCCTTCACCTCCCCACCGTAGCTTCCCCTCCCTACCACACTCCGCCCCCAGAGCCGAATCCCTCCAGGGTAAATTTCGGAATTTTTTCACATCCTCCACGCTCTGTCGTGGCCGTGCCCGCGATTCCCACGAATCCCCGCCTCCCCGGACGCGACGGAGCGCGTCCCTTCGGATGGCCGTTGTCGTAAACGGCACCTTCGATCATCGGAGGCATGCGGCGCGCGCGTGCCCCGCAGCCCCGGACGCGGTCGGAGGGACCCGCTCTGTCGGGTCCTTGTTCATGGGTGGCGCGTCCCCCCCGCGCCCCGGACGCGACGGAGCGCGTCCCTCCGGCGGGTCCGTGTTCGCCTATGCCGCGAACGTCGATCCTCGAACGCAAAACGCCACGTCGATCTGCCTCCGCCGGGCGCATCGGAGGGCCACGCTCTGTCGTGGCCGTGTTCGCGATTCCCACGAATCCCCCGCCCCCCGGACGCGACGGAGCGCGTCCCTCCGACGGGTCCGTGTTCGCCTATGCCGCGAACGTCGATCCTCGAAGAACGCAAAACGCCACGTCGATCTGCCTCCGCCGGGCGCATCGGAGGGCCACGCTCTGTCGTGGCCGTGCCCGCGATTCCCACGAATCCCCGCCTCCCCGGACGCGACGGAGCGCGTCCCTCCGGATGGCCGTTGGCGTAAAACGGCACCTTCGATCATCGGAGGCATGCGGCGCGCGCGTTCCCCGCCCCCCGGACGCGGTCGGAGGGACCCGCTCTGTCGGGTCCGTGTTCATGGGTGGCGCGTCCCCCCCCGCGCCCCGGACGCGACGGAGCGCGGAGGATGTGAAAAAATTCGGAAATTTACCCTGGAGGGATTCGGCTCTGGGGGCGGAGTGTGGTAGGGAGGGGAAGCTACGGTGGGGAGGTGAAGGGATGGAGCAGGTGGAGCTTCTGGGCGGGGAGAGTGCGGAGGAGAGGAAGCGGAGGCTCGCGGAGGCGCGGGAGCGGCGGCGGGCGGAGGCAGCGAAGGCGGCACCGCGGGTGGTGAGAGCGGAGCGGAGCCAGCTTCGGTGGGAGGTGGTGGATCTGGACGGCGAGCTGCCTCAGACGCACCGGGCCCGCAGTGTGTTGGCGGTCGTGAAGAAGCTGAACCTTTCGGCCTTTTACGAGAGGATCAAGGCGCGGGGGAGCTGGGCGGGGCGGGATGCGACGGATCCGCAGGTGCTTTTGGCGCTGTGGCTCTATGCGACGGCGGAGGGGGTAGGCAGTGCGAGGGAGCTCGAGAGGTTGACGGAGCAACACGTGGCTTACCGGTGGCTTCGGGGCGGGGGTACCGGTGAATTACCACACGCTGAGCACGTTTCGGAGCGAGAACGCGGAGGCGCTCGAGGAGCTTTTCACGCAGGTGTTGGCGGTGATGATGGCCGAGGGGCTGGTGCGGCTTCGGCGGGTGGCGCAGGACGGGACGCGGGTGCGAGCTTCGGCCGGGGACCGGTCGTTTCGGAGGAGAAAGAAGGTGGAGGAGCTGCGGGCGGAGGTACGCAGACAGATCGAGGCGCTGCGTGGGGAGCTCGAGGCACCGGCACGGCGGAGCCTCTCGAGGAGGAAGCAGGCTGCGCAGAGGCGAGCGCTCGAGGAGAGGGAGAGGAGGCTTACGAGGGCGCTCGAGGAGCTCGGGGCTTTGGAGAGGGAGCGCGGGGGTTACAAGAAGGGGGCGAAGGAGCCCTCGGGGGAGCCACGCAGCTCGACGACGGACCCCGAGGCGCGCGTGATGCGGCAGACGGGCGGGGCGTATCTTCCGGGCTACAATGTCCAGCTGGCGACGGACGCGGAGAGCGAGGTGGTGGTGGGGGTGGAGGTGAGTCAGGGGAGGACGGATTTTGCCGAGGCGGTGCCGATGCTGGAGCAGCTTGAGCGGAGGTTCGGGAGGCTTCCGGAGCAGTATGTGGTGGACACGGGCTACACGAGCGTGGAGAACGTGGAGGAGCTCAGTGCGCGGGGTGTGGAGCTTTACGGGGCTTTACCGAAAAGGAAGGGGAAGCCCGATCCCTACGAGGTGCGGCCCCGGGACAGCGAAGCGGTGCGGCAGCTCAAAGAGAGGATGAGGACACCGGAGGGGCGGGCGATCTACGGCGTGCGGGCTCGGGTGAGCGAGCGGGTGCACGCGGACCTCAAGCGCTGGAGGACGCTCGGGAAGATCGTCTTACGGGGGAGAACGAAGGTGCGGTGCATCGTGTTGCTGAACGTGATCACCTACAACCTGCTGCGGTGGTTCGCCCTTCTTGCGGCCGCGGGCGGAAGCTAAGGCGTCGTAGGCGCGAGAGAGGGCCGAAACCGAAGACGAAAAGACCGGAAGGAGGTGGCAAGCCGGGGCTCGGTGGGAACCCCGGAGGCCGCCAGCCTTCTCTTTTTTCCTCCGACCGACCCCGGCGAGCTCCTGCTTCGCTGGCCCTTCGCCAACACCCGAATTTGTTCACAACCCCGTGGCCCTCCGACGGATGTGCCCGGTACGCATCGACCTCAACGCGACCTTTCGAACGTGCGATCGGAGGGCCACGCTCTGTCGTGGCCGTGTTCGCGATTCCCACGAATCCCCCGCCCCCCGGACGCGACGGAGCGCGTCCCTCCGACGGATGTGCCCGGTACGCATCGACCTCAACGCGACCTTTCGAACGTGCGATCGGAGGGCCACGCTCTGTCGTGGCCGTGCCCGCGATTCCCACGAATCCCCGCCTCCCCGGACGCGACGGAGCGTGTCCCTCCCGCCGCGTGCTGCCTCGAAAAGAGGCGTCGCCCAAAAAGCAGGCAGGCCTTTCGGCCGTTCGCACGAGGCCGCAAGGCCCGGCGTAACTCCGCGACGGCTGGCACCGCCGTTGCTCCGCCACCGCCGGGAAGCCGCGATCGGCGGCGACGGAGGTGGGAATGAAAAAGATCGAGGCCATCATCAAGCCCTTCAAGCTCGACGAGGTGAAGGAAGCCCTCGCGGCCGAAGGGGTGCGGGGGATGACCGTGAGCGAAGTCAAGGGGTTCGGGCGCCAGCGAGGGCACACCGAGCTTTACCGCGGTGCCGAGTACGTCGTGGACTTCCTGCCCAAGGTGAAAATCGAGGTCCTCGTGCCGGAAGAAAAAGTGGCGGGCGTGGTCTCGGCCATCCAGAAGGCGGCCGCGACGGGGCGGATCGGGGACGGGAAGATTTTCGTCCTGGACGTCGAAGAAGCCATCCGCATCCGGACTGGGGAACGCGGGATCGAAGCCCTTTGAGTGCAGAAAGAGGAGGGGAAAAAGCCATGTTTCGGAAAAAGCTTTCGCACTGGGTCGTAACCGGGACGCTGCTGCTGGTCGCAAGCTCGGCCTACGCCGAGGAAGTCTCGCAGGAGATGTTCACGACGAACAACCTCTGGATGATGATCGCGGCCGGACTCGTCTTCATCATGCACCTCGGGTTCGCCACCCTCGAATCCGGCCTCACGCGGGCCAAGAACACGACGAACATCCTCTTCAAGAACACGTACATCCCGTGCATCGGGCTCGTGACCTACGCGTTCGTCGGCTTCAACCTGATGTACCCGGGCGAGTTCAACGGCTGGCTCGGGTTTTCGGGCTTCGGTCTCTTTCCGTCCGAGGCCGACGTCAGCTCGGCTTACAACCCCGGCTACACGTACTGGACGGATTTTCTCTTTCAGGCGATGTTCGCCGCGACGGCAGCCACGATCGTCTCGGGGGCCGTGGCCGAGCGCGTGAAGCTCGGGCCCTTCATGGTCTTTTCGCTTTTCTTCGTGGGGCTCGTCTACCCGATCGTGGGCTCCTGGAAGTGGGGCGGTGGTTGGCTCGACCAGCTCGGCTTTTACGACTTCGCGGGCTCGACGCTCGTTCACTCCGTCGGCGGCTGGGGTGCGCTGGCCGGGGTTCTCCTTCTCGGCCCGCGCCTCGGGAAGTACACGAAAGACGGGCGCATCGTTCCGATTCCGGGAAGCAACATGCCCATGGCGACGGTGGGCGTCTTTCTCCTCTGGCTCGGCTGGTTCGGGTTCAACGGAGGCTCGGTGCTGAGCGCCGACCCGGCGGCGGTCTCGCTGGTTCTCGTGACGACCTGCCTCGCGGCGGCAGCCGGGGGTCTCGCGGCGATGTTCACGTCCTGGATCGCCACGAAAAAGCCCGACCTGTCGATGTCTCTCAACGGTATCCTGGCAGGTCTCGTCGGCATCACGGCAGGGGCCGATCAGATGGCCATGTGGTCGGCGATTTTGATCGGGCTCATCGCGGGCGTGATCGTCGTTTACGCCGTCATGTTCTTCGACCGAATCCAGATCGACGACCCCGTGGGTGCGATTTCGGTGCACCTCGTGTGCGGCGTGTGGGGAACTCTCGCGGTCGGGATCTTCGGCCAGAAGGCCGGGCTCGCCCAGTTCGCCTATCAGGCCGTTGGCGTGGTGGCGTACGGGATCGCAAGCTTCGCGTCCGCCCTCGCGATCTGGGCGATCCTACGAGCCACGGTCGGGATCCGGGTCTCGCCGGAAGAGGAAATGGAGGGGCTCGATCTCTCCGAGCACGGAAGCCCCGCCTACGCCGACTTCCAGCTCGTCGGAGTCCACGGTGCCCATCCGGCTTCTCCGCGGGGCGGCGGGTCGACCGTCTCCGTGGGAGCCTTCTCCTTGGAAAGCGCGCGGTGAGGTAGTGGTGGAGGCGGTGCCGGCAGGGTGTTTTTCCGATCGTCCTTGCAGGCAAGGAGGTTGCACCCCCCTGAGCGGCAAGGAAGGTCACACCCTGCCGGCACCATTCTTGCTTCCGAGGGATGTTTCGACCGTGATCCTTGCTGCCTCGGGGGCCGTTTCATGAATCGCAGACGTGTTCTTCTGGTGGGGGACATTGCTCGAGACTTACGAAGGCGCGGGCTGTTCTCTCGTTTCGAGGCGGAGACGGCCCAAGATGCCGACGAAGCTCTCGAAAAACTTGCGCGTATTCGCTTCGATCTTGTCCTTTTTGTCTCCAGGCCCCCCGAGCTGAACGGCCTCGAGTTCCTCCGAGCTTTGCGCGGCTCGCGCCCCGCCTTTCTCCCGCTTCGGGCTACGCCTCCGGACGTGCCCGTCGTCATGATTTCGCCGGACCGTTACCCGGCTGCCATCGAGCACGCCAAGCGGCTGGGCGCTATGGCCTGCGTCCCCGAGATCACCGAAGCCCTCGAAATCAGTACCAGCGTGCTCTCGGGCCTCCGCGCTTCCTGACCGGTCGTCTTCTGGCGCGCCCGGGTCTTATTCTTACACGGAAGGTCGCTCGG